>JBGCDE010000211.1:0-21801 GCA_045105115.1 Pseudomonadales bacterium
TCTCTTCCTGGCTGGCGGCCTCAAGGCGAAATTCGTCTACGGTCTCTTTATCCGTATTGATGCCACGCTGCACCACAGCATCGCCAATTGGTTTAAGCGTTGAGCTATGAACTTCCCCGGTGCGCGGGTGTGTGCGTCTGGGTGCGGCAAGACTGTACACAACAAGGTCTACCTGACCGAGATCTTCCTTTATCAGCTCAATCGTTTGTTGCTTAAGCTCGTCTGAGAACGCATCGCCGTTAATACTTTTGGCGTACAAGCCCGCCTCATCGGCAAACTTGTGAAATGCCGCCGAGTTATACCAACCTGCGGTTGCCGGTCGCTTCTCACTGCCTTCTTTTTCAAAAAAGACGCCCAGAGTAGATGCATCATTGCCAAAAGCGGCCGTGATTCTGGAAGCCAGCCCATAACCGGTCGACGCCCCCAAGACCAATACGCGCTTAGGACCGTCGCTCAGCGGACCTTTTGCTTTGACATAATCGATTTGGCGCTTAATATTCGCCTCGCACCCCACCGGATGGGTGGTGACACTGATAAACCCTCTAACACGTGGCTTGATAACCATGGAACCGCCTGTTTGCGACACTGAAAGCCGCATTATACCTGTGTAAGGATTAGATGAGTACGAATAGCACTGAGCTGCGAAGCACTACAAGCCCACAATGGCTGGATTGCGTTATCAATAACTTTGACGAATTTCTGCCCGATCACGCTGCCGCGGAAAAAAAAGCCTCAGGAATGGCGATTACACTGATCTCACACTATCCTGACCGGGAAAAACTTGTACTCGCCATGACAGACCTGGCTGTTGAGGAACTTAGCCACTACCGCGAAGTGGTGCGCCTTCTGTATCAGCGTGGTTTACAGCTAAAACCAGACACTAAAGATGCTTATGTGGGCGAAATGAGAAAACACACACGGCAAGGCCCCGAGAACTTCTTTCTCGACCGTCTCGTTACGGCTGGAATAATAGAAGCACGGGGCGCTGAGCGTTTCGGTCTTATTGCTAAAGGCCTGCCAGACGGCGCCTTGAAAAAATTCTATCAATCAATAACGCGTTCTGAGCAGCGCCATGAGAATCTGTTTTTTGAGCTCGCCGAACTGTATTTCCCACATGACACCGTGCACGCTCGCGCAGATGAGTTGCTAAACATTGAAGCAGAAATCGTATCTAGGCTGCCGATCCGCGCGGCTCTTCACTAAGCCGTTACCCCCCTCTAATGTCTGTCATCACGCAGTATCTTGAGCGCTACGCAGAACAGGAAGCCACATTCACTGTTGATTTCCCGGAACAATTTGATTCGGTTTTGGTACTGCCCTGCTTCGATGAACCCTGGGCTACTTGCTGTTCTTTGTTAGAGCACGAATTTGAAAACGAGGTATTGCTCATTCTCGTTCTCAATCAACCGGAGGACATTGACGTTTGTGAGAACAATCAGGATCTTCACGATAAGCTCGTAAGTCAGTTTTCGAAAATCTGGCATTCCAGCAATGAACAACTCGCACTGTATAAAAAGAATGACAACTCAGTGCTATTGGTAGATCGATTCAGCGATCACCATCAAATTTCGCGAAAACTCGGTGTAGGGCTGGCGCGCAAGGTCGGCGCAGACATCGCTTTGTCGCTAATCCAACAGGGGCATGTACGCAATCAATGGATTCACAACATCGATGCGGATATTGCGTTACCAAGCACCTATTCCACATTGGTTGATACAGAATCAACCGACACCGCAGCCCTGATACTGCCATTTGAACATTTCGCTAACGAGCGTGCCGCCTTGAATCAGGCACAAGTTCTTTACGACAGACACATGAACTATTACGTCGCCGCCTTACGGTGGGCTGGCAGTCCTTATGCGTATCACAGCCTTGGCAGCACAATAATTATCAATGCGCAGCAATACGCTCAAGTACGCGGGTTTCCCAAACGCAGCGCCGGAGAAGATTTTCACCTGCTTAACAAATTACGCAAGGTTGGCGACATTAAGAGTTTGCCCGCACCTGTAATCAGAATACAAACTCGTCTATCGCATCGAACCCCGTTTGGCACGGGTGCGGCCATCAGTGACATCAGTCAGCTAGACAATCCGGAAAGTGACTACCTTTTTTACCATCCGCAAATATTCATAGAGCTCATGGTCTTGCTGGCCCTGTTTCCAACATTGCGTAATGAACAGCAAACGACTTTACGTTCAATTCCTTCCGATACACAACAGATACTGGAGACATTCAATTTCAGCAAAGCAGTTCGACACGCCATATCTCATAGCGACTCGGAACAGGGATTTCTCAAACACATGCACACCTGGTTTGATGCTTTGAAAACCTTGCAATTTGTACACGCGTTGCGAGACCGCAAATACCCATCTGTCACGGGGAAAAAATTAGACCAGCTACTGCCAGATGATCTGGCTATCTGAGAGCCAGGTATCACATCAACTGCAGACGAATATCGCTCAGCAACTGACAAAGCTCAGTCAGGAAGCGCCCGGCATCGCCGCCGTTAATCGCCCTGTGATCGTAGCTCAAGCTAAGCGGCAACATCTTACGTGGCTGGAAGTCTGCACCGTCAAACACTGGTTTTACGGTCATCCGTGATACGCCGAGAATGCCTACTTCAGGCGTGTTCACTATAGGCGAGAACCCCAAACCACCAATGTTGCCAAGACTCGAAACCGTGAAACACCCGCCTTGCATCTCTTCGATCTTGAGCTTTCTATCTTTGGCACGCGCAGCCAGATCCAGAATTTCTTCGCCTATGTCCCAAACTGATTTTTTATCAGCGTCTCGAATCACGGGAACGACCAAACCGGCATCCGTATCAACCGCCATACCAATATGACAGTACTGCTTGAATACAATTGTCTCCCCGTCGCTGTGCAGGGAAGAGCGGAACTTGGGGTGTCGCATCAGCGCAACGGCGCAGGCCTTAACTAAAAACGGTAGTGGCGACAGCTTTAAGTCTCTGCGTTGCATCTCAGGCTTTAAGCTGGCGCGGAATTCTTCGAGCTCGGTAATATCCGCATCATCGTGCTGCGTAACATGCGGCACGTTAAGCCAGCTTCGACTCATATTGGCCGCTGTCAGCTTATGCAAGCGCGTCATGGGCACGGCTTCTATTTCGCCAAACGCTGAAAAATCGATTTCTGGCACAACAGGTATTGCACTGCCGCTCGCCGAACTGGTCGCACCCGACCTACTCAGCCCGCGTTTAACGAAGTTCTGTACGTCTTCCTTCAGAACTCGCCCCTTGGGACCACTGCCTGAAACCAGAGACAAATTCACACCAAACTCTCGTGCGAGCTTGCGTACGGCAGGTCCTGCGTAAACATTTCCAGAAGGCTCAAGCTGGACGCTGTCTGTGTTAGCTGTCGTTGCAGCAACAATCGGTTCAACTGATTTCTCTGGAGCTGAAGGTGCGATTTCAGCTGCAGTTTTCTGTGCATTCTCTGCAGGTGCTGCGGACTCTGTTGATACCGATTCACTGACTTCTAGATCAAGCAAAGGCGCGCCAGTTCTCAGCTCATCGCCTTCTTTAATATGAATTGCAAGCACTATGCCTTGCTTGGAGCACGGCACTTCCATGCTGGCTTTATCACTCTCCAACACCGCAATTGTGTCATCAACATTCAAAGAATCGCCAACGGTAACACTGAGCTCTATCACTTCGGCCGTATCGTCGCCAATATCGGGAAGCTCTATTAGGCTAACGCTTGTAGCTGACTCTGGAATATCTTCATTTTGTGTCGGCTGGACTTCAATTTCTTCTTGCTCGGCGGGAGCCGCCTCTGCTACAGAACTTGAATTTGTTGAATCAGTATCATCATTGCTATCCGTTGCTGATGAGTCACTCGCGAGCTCAATCTCCAGGATTGGCGTTCCGGTTTTAACGTTATCGCCGTTGGCGACCAGCAGTTTCGTTACCGTGCCTTCTTTAGGGCTGGGAATCTCCATTGATGCCTTATCAGACTCAAGAACCACCAGTGATTGTTCCAGACTTACTTGGTCACCCACGGCAACCAAAATTTCGATAATCTCAGCTTCGTCAGCGCCGCCCATATCGGGGATTGTTATCTGTTCGTTGGCCATATCAGCAAGTCCATGGGTCTTTTTTGTCGTCGCTCTTGCCATACTTCTTCATGGCATCAACAACCTCCGCAGGCTTGATACTTCCTTCGTCAGCCAAGGCTTTCAGAGTAGCTATCACTATGTAGTATCGATCAACCTCAAAGAAATGTCTGAGCTGCTCGCGGGTGTCACTGCGACCATAACCGTCGGTGCCAAGCACTTTATAAGACTGTGGCACAAAGCGTCGAATCTGATCGGCATACGCTTGAATATAATCGGTAGCGGCAATGACAGGGCCTTTCGCAGAAGCAAGCAAAGCTGTCACATAGGGCACGCGTTGCTCCTGGTCTGCGTGCATCATGTTCCAGCGCTCTACTGACTGCGCCTCTCTAACAAGCTCATTAATGCTGGTCGCGCTCCAGATGTTCGACTTGATATCGTGATCATT
Source organism: Pseudomonadales bacterium (assembly GCA_045105115.1). Taxonomy (GTDB): domain Bacteria; phylum Pseudomonadota; class Gammaproteobacteria; order Pseudomonadales; family JAUIET01; genus JAUIET01. Next base: position 4,520 of record JBGCDE010000211.1, read on the forward strand.
CTGTAGCAGCTCAGCAGCCGCTTCCACTTCTCGTAAAATGGTGCCACTGCCAAGCAGCTCTACGGTAAAGCGCGCTTTACTTCTTGGTGCTTTTCGAAGCTGGTACATTCCCTTAACAATACCCTCTTCTACACCTTTGGGCATTTCCGGGTGATGGTAATTCTCATTCATCGTGGTGATGTAATAGAAGAAATTTTGCTTCTCAGCAAACATCCGCTGTAATCCACTTTGAATAATTACGGCTAGCTCATAGGCATAGGTTGGGTCATAACTCACGCAGTTTGGAATAGTATTCGCAAATATCAGACCGTGGCCGTCCTGGTGCTGCAAGCCTTCACCGTTTAAGGTGGTTCTTCCCGCGGTAGCACCAATCAGGAAGCCACGCGCTTGCGAATCACCTGCTGCCCAGGCAAGGTCATGAATACGTTGAAAACCGAACATGGAGTAATAGGTATAAAATGGCACCATCACCAGGTTGTTATTACTGTAAGAGGTAGCATTGGCCAGCCAGGCACTGAAAGCGCCGGCCTCGGTAATGCCCTCTTCCATGATTTGGCCAGACTTGTCTTCGTGGTAGAACATAATCTGGTCGGCGTCTTGTGGCGTATACTTCTGACCCACCGCACTGTAGATTCCCAGCTGTCGAAACATGCCTTCCATGCCGAAGGTGCGAGCTTCGTCTGGCACGATGGGCACCACACGTTCGCCAATATTCTTGTCTTTCACCAAGGTAGACAAAATACGCACAAACGACATTGTTGTGCTTACCTCTCGCTTGCCTGACGACTTCAGTTGGCTGACGAATGCATCCAGTTCCGGCACCTCCAAGGCGTCAAAGTCATTTCTACGAACCGGTAAGCTACCACCCAGAGAATCACGCGTGCGCTTGAGATACTGGATCTCAACGCTGTCTTCATCCGGCCGAAAGTATGGCACCTCAGCAAGTTCATCATCACCCAGTGACAAACCAAAGCGGTCACGGAAGTACTTCAGGCTGTCGATATCCAGTTTTTTCAGCGAATGGGTTTCATTTGACGCTTGCCCCGCTTCACCGGTGCCATAACCTTTCACAGTCATCGCCAAAACCACGGTAGGTTGATCGGTTTGATCAACTGCGTTCGCGTAAGCTGCGTACACCTTATACGGGTCGTGACCGCCACGATTGAGATACATAATCTCTTCATCGGAAAGGTCTTTAACCAACTCAAGCAACTCAGGATATTTACCGAAGAAATGCTCGCGTGTGTAGGCACCACCGTTGGCCTTGTAGTTCTGCAACTCACCATCGCAGACTTCATCCATGCGCTGCTGCAGCAAACCCGTCTTGTCTTTCTGCAGTAATGGGTCCCAGAGCCGACCCCAAACTACTTTCAACACATTCCAGCCAGCACCCCGAAATACCCCTTCGAGCTCCTGAATAATTTTACCGTTACCTCTAACAGGCCCATCCAGTCGTTGTAGATTACAGTTGATCACAAAAATCAGATTATTCAGCTTCTCGCGACCCGCCAGAGAAATAGCGCCCAGGCTTTCCGGTTCATCGCATTCGCCATCACCAAGAAACGCCCACACTTTACGGTCACCACTGTCCATCAGGCCACGGTGACTTAGATATTTCATTACCCTAGCTTGGTAAATGGCCTGTATCGGCCCAAGTCCCATCGATACAGTAGGAAATTGCCAGTAGTCTGGCATCAACCATGGGTGAGGGTATGAAGACAAACCATTGCCATCCACTTCACGGCGGAAATTGTCCATCTGCTCTTCTGTAAGCCGCCCTTCAAGAAACGAACGGGCGTAGATGCCAGGTGAGCTGTGACCTTGATAATAAATCAGGTCTGATTCCTGACCATTCTTGGCACCACGAAAAAAATAATTAAAGCCAACGTCGTACAAGGTCGCGCTGGAAGAAAAGCTGGAGATATGACCACCCAGACTAGGGTCACGAACATTGGCACGCATCACCATAGCCAGCGCATTCCAACGGACCAGGGAGCGTATTCGACGCTCCATAAACAAATCGCCCGGCATTCGCTTTTCAGCTTCTGGCGGAATAGTGTTTCGAAATGGGGTGGTGATAGCCGCTGGCAGCTTTACGCGGCTGTCAACGGCGAGAGAACCTAGCTGCGTCAGAAGATACGCAGCGCGATCTTTGCCTTTTTCCCTGACCACCGACTCCAGGGCTTCAAGCCATTCCTGGGTTTCCTGTGGGTCTTCATCCTGATAGCTCATCGCTTTGGCGCCTGCTTGTATTGCGTAATATTTAAACGTCTCTTATTGCCACTACTGTTCATCGGGAAGCAGCTGGAATTCAACACGGTTATTGGCACGGGCAACCGAGTTCCAATCGCCCGCTTTTTCAACTGCATCAACTCTCGGATAGGGCATTAGCGGCTCAGCATCGCCCAAACCTTCAACTAGAACCGACAAACTTTGATTTTGCAGCACGGGGTGCACATCAAGTAACTCCCGAAACCGCGAACTCAATGTTTCTGTTTGGCGTACAGCCGCTTTTTCATTCATGCCAACCGCAACGCATTCAGCAATGGCCAGCTGGTCGCCCGCCACATAAAGTTCACCGCTGGGTGATTGGCTCATACAAAATTGACCGACATGCGCTTTCAAAAGCACAGCACCACTAAATCCAGCCGTATCCGCAGCTTCCAGCACAGCTCTGAGCAAATCAACACGATCACCAGAAAAAGCTAACTCACCGGCATCGAAACGACCCGCCTGATTCGCAACAACAATAACTGACTCTAAGAGTTCTGTATTTGCTTTAGTTGCATGCTCGTGAGCGCTGCGGAGTTCACTGTACTTTGCACCAGCAAGTATAGCAGCTAGCACCCCTGCAATCAGTAGCCAGGGCATGAGTGATGACGAATTCCGTGGCGTTTTTTCAGAGACAGAATCGTTTGAGGCAATAGAATCAGGCCTTGCTGTTTCGGTGTGCGTCTCTGGTTTTGTTATAGGTGTTGTTACAGGTGTTGAAGATGTGATCACTTCATCGACAGTTTTAGGCGCTTCGAACGCTGGCTCTGTCTTGGCCTCTGTCTTCACCTCTGCATTCGAGTCGATCTTAGCCTCTACTACCTTAGCCTCTGTACTCGACTCGGTTTGTGGCTCAACGGTTTTTTCACTACTGTTTGCAACGACATTCTTTTCTTTGATAATGCCATTGGATTTACTCACAGTGGCTTCTTTTTGTTCTGCACGAGCATCTGCCCTGGAAGCACTCACCATGCTGGCAGCCACTTCTTTGAGCACCTGCTGCAGTTGAACTTGCGTTGCCGGTTTACTGAGTATTGACGTAGCACCCAGCGCATTCGCTTGCCCACGATAGACGTCACCTTCCTTCGAGGTGTACATAACAATAGGAATATGCTTCAAGGACTCGCTTGCCTTAAGACGTTTTACGGCCTGGAATCCGTCCATACCAGGCATCATGTGGTCCATAAAAATAACATCAGTGGACGCTTCACGCAGATAAGCGAGGCCCTGCTCCGCAGATTCGACGGCCTCTACCTCATAGGATTCTTTGCTTAGCATATGCTTAAGAACAGCCCGCGCCGTGCGCGAGTCATCAACTATCAAAGCATGTGGCATTCTATGCTTCCTATTATTCCTGTCTGGGTTTTAATTCCGCTTCACTAGCACCCACTGTGAATGCAGTCATTGCTTCAAGTGTAGTACTTTCCAACAGTCTAAGCTTCGGCGCTAACGTCAGCTCACCGGTTTCTCTGGCACCAGAGCTGTATACAAGAACGCCGCCTTGCAATTCCTCTTGCATGTACTGTTTCCAACTTGAATATTTCTGAGCTGACACAGCTTCTCGCAATGACGCCCTGCGATTAAAAGAAGCATATCCCAAGCTTAGCTCAGACCAATAACGACCGGCTAACTCTGTCAGGTTTTTGGGAGGTTCATCCAATTGACCTAGCAGAGCCTGTTTTTGTTGCTCATAGTTGCTGCGAGCCTCTTGTGTCTCTAGCGCAGCCAGCTGCGCTACTACAAAGTCACTCGTTGACTGCAGAATATGTGCGACGGAATGTCCAGGTGACTGCACGATAAACGCATTGCCCGGAACGTCAAGTAAAGGCAACGGTGTGGCAAAGACTACGTAGCCCAATTGTTGCTCGGTGCGCAGTTGCTGGAAATAAGGTGCCTGCAAAACCTGTCCCGCCATCGCACTCAAGGCACGATTTTGCGCCGATTGATCAGGTAATTGCCGATAAATAAGCAATGCTGAGTCCGGGTGGTCAATCTCCATATCCAGCCCCAGCCATTGATCGGCCGGTGTTTTGCTGACTTGTCGCGGCAAGGCTGCGCACGAAGTATTGCGGCATGACAGCTTCGCAGACAATGCACTCGCGTACTCCAGGGCCTGCTCGCGACTCACGTTGCCTGTGATCAAACCACGTAAACGACTGCTATCAAGATAGCCAGCAGCATACTCTTTTAATTCAGCCACGCTCACGCCAGGAAGTGCGCTGGCCAACTGATCAGGCGTCCATACATTAGCAACCAGCTTCTCGTTTAAGGCGCCAAATAGCTGCTGATACGGTACCCTTTTATTGGCATTACTCCAGCGTCGCAACAGCTCCGCATGAATATTCTGCAAGCGCTGTTCATCAATATTCTGCAAGTCCAGCGCTTTGGCAATTCGCTCGAGTAAAAGCGGCTGCTTGTCACTGAACCCACCAACGCTAACCACTAAACCCTGCATCTGCCGGCGCACCTGGAAACTAATGCCAGCCAAATACGCGGGATAACTGTATTCATTGAGCGAGTCTGATAACACGTCTGCCAATAACTGTGACATGGCCGCTGCACGAACATCACTAGACACCGCTTTACTTTCAATTAGGAAAGAAGCTTGCGACTTTGGCGTTCCAAAACGGGTATTTTTTGCCCACCAAAGCTCACTGTTTTCGCTTGAATCTATCTGTTCAGGCTTATCGGCATCGCTGCCACCACGCATTGAAAAATCCGTGGCAATAAACGGATTAGGCGTCGGCAGGCCCAGACCCTCGAATGAACCTGGCTGCTGCCACTCTTGCAAGGTTTCTTTTGGAATGGCGCGCGTGGCATACGACGTGTTGTACCAACGACTGACCTTGGTGGTTGGCTGAGCAGGCGCCATAATCGTAATCAGCGCGTTTTCAGGTCTCAAATGATCGAGTATATTTTCGATCAAGCGGGGCTTATAACGTGTCAACAGATAGTCGCCGCGCAATACCGCTTTCGCCGGGTAGCGTTGAAGGTTACTGGCCAATCGACTGGTGTAGGACATCACGGGTCCTTCCTCCTGAAACCGAAACGCAGTCTCAAGAAGGCCTTTTTGCTCCTTATAACGCCACCGCTCTAGTCCATCATCGCGAATTTTCTGCAACAAGGAGAACAAGGCTTCAACGATTGCGTTCTGATTTTCCAGGCCACTCTCGGTTAAGCCAATAGTCACATTGAACGTGGCGCCCCCGGAATGCTCAAGCCCGGCTCCTGCACTCAGCGATTCAGCCCAACCTCGTGCCTTTAAAAGTGACAGCAAACTGCCTTTACCTTCGTGCCCAACAATATTACCCAGATACTGACTGGGCTTGGATTTGTAGTGCTTATCTATGGCTGGAATAGGAAACGTAAGACTGAGACTGCGACTTTCCTTTTCGGGAATCAAGCTGACAATGGCTGGCAATGCGCCGTCCGAAAACAGCGGAACAGGTGTTACTTGCTGCTTGCCAGACTTCCCTGGAATACTGGAAAATCGACCGTCAACCCATTTTTTTAGTGTGTTTATAGGCTCAGAACCAAGGACCACTAGCGCCATTTTATTCGCTGAGTAATGTTGTTCATAAAAGCTGAGTAACGCTGCACGCAGCTTTCGAAAGGCCTCACTGTCTTTGTGCATATCAGCGTCGCTGGTTGCCCCGGCCAGCAAGGTCTGAATATTACCAACGGCCAGTTTACTGAACGGGTGCTGCGGATTAATCACTTCCTTAAACACGTCTAGCGATCGGCGCGAGTCTTCCTTTAATTTGCTGCGATACTCAGACTCAACTGCATTAATTTCTCGCTGCACATAGTCCGCATTAAACAGCGGCGCCACAAAAAACTGCGAAAATCGATCCAGCCCCCCTTCCAGTTGTGCCGCGTCAATATCAAAAAAGTAATTGGTGTTTCGAAAACTGGTGTAAGCGTTGTGGCCACCGCCGTGCATGCTTATGAAATCCTGATACTCGCCGGGTTCAGGGTATTTTTCGGTTCCTAAAAACAACATGTGCTCGAGAAAGTGAGCCAAACCCTGCCGGCTTTGTGGGTCAGCTCCACTGCCTACATCAACATCCAGCGAAGCGGCCGCTTTAACCGTATCCGGGTCTGAAACCAGCAATACTCGCAATCCATTGTGCAGAACATATGAGAGATAGCTGCGATCATCATTCGGGCTTTTAGCAGGTGTTAATGCCGCGGCATTGGCGCTTGCAGCAACCACCAATACTAGGCAGGCACATCTAACATATCTGATCAAACTCAGTCTCCATTGTATTGAGTAATATGGCCATGGCGAAAGGCTTACACTCCTCAGCCAATAGTATTTATCCAGCCTCGGCGCTCGATAAATCAGCACCAGGCACATCAATACTGCGTGTGGGCCAGGCGTTGTAAACGGCTTTTACCAGAGTGGCCAGAGGTATCGCGAAAAACACACCCCATATACCCCAGAGACCGCCGAACGTGATCACGGCGATCATAATCACAATAGGGCTCAAGTTTACCGCTTCAGAAAACAGCAACGGCACCAGCACATTGCCATCCAAACCCTGAATAATCATGTACGCAATCATGGTGTAGACGAATTGCGAATCGGTGCCCCATTGAAAATAGGCGATCAAGGCGACAGGTATAGTGACTACAGTGGCACCGATATAAGGCACCACGACCGACAAACCAACCAAAATAGCTAGCAGCGCGGCGTACTGTAAACCCAAGGCAACAAATGCTACGTAGGTCACAGCGCCAACAACGACTATCTCAACAACCTTACCGCGAATATAGTTGGCTATCTGTACGTTCATTTCCTTCCAGACCGTAGTCATCAGAGGCCGTTCGGTTGGTAGCATGCCAGCAAGCGTTCGGAAAAACTGACCTTCATCGGCGAGAACAAAGAAGGCCAGAATTGGCACAAGTATCAAGTACAACATCAGGCCTAAAATGTTGGGGATGGTCGACAGAGAGAGTGACACCACCCACTGACCAAGTTCACCCGCCCTGGTACTCGCCAAGGCTATTATTTCCTGAACCTGTTCTTCACTAAAAAATGCTGGATACTGCTCGGGCAGAAGCATCAGCAGTTCCTGGCCTTTGGTGAGCATTTTCGGCAACTCACCAAATAGAATTTTCAACTGCCCCCAGGCAAGCGGCAGTACCACCAACAGAGTGGCCAGGGCAACACCCATGAAAAATAGAATAGTGATTACTAAGGCGACCGGCCTCGGCACTTTCCAGCGCGTTAAACGGGAAATCATGCCCTGCAATAAAAAAGCGAGTATCAAGGAGGCTATTACGGGACCGACCACGTCCCCCATGGTCAGCACGACAGTGAAACCGACAAACAGCAGTAGTAACAGAATTAACGCCTCTTCGTCAGCGAAGTAGTCATCTATCCATTTTTTAAAGATATCTAGCATTTATCGAGTATCGGTTTTCATCAAAATAAATTCAAAACGCCCATGACTGTTATCGCTATGGAGAAGAGTGTGACCGCTTTGCTGGGCAAATGTTGCAAAATCCCGCTCGGAACCTGGGTCTGTGGCCAGTACTCGAACACACTGCCCTATATCCATACGATTGATTGCCTGCTTGGCTTTCAACAAGGGCATCGGGCAGTCCAAGCCCTGCGCGTCAACCTCTAAGGTGGTTTGAAATTGTTCAGTCACTACTAGTCTTTCTGGGCCAAATCGCTCGCAATCGTGCGCGAGCGCTTAAGTATACCTGCCCTCCTCATCATTGCAGACCGCAGCAGGGGAATTAATTCACAAGCCAGGACTCTAACTTGTGTACTTCGACAGATGGCTTATTTCTTGATTAAAAACATGAACTTAACGCGGGCTTCAGCTTGCATACAGTCAGCTTGGTATATGCCGCAGCTATTAAGTGCTAAAGTCATAGCTGTGATGCGAAACTGTTCAATAAACAAACAAAAAGTGAGCCAAACGTGCCTGCTCACCGTGCTTGCTCTGACGCTGTTGTGGCCGAGCGTTTCTGCCCGCGCCGCAAATACCAGCGACCTACCCGATCTAGGCAACGCTGGCTCAAGCCTGATCTCCAGTCAAAAGGAATACGAACTCGGTCAGGCCTGGTTGCGCAGCTTCAGAAGTCAGGTAAAAACGGCTTACGATCCTTTGCTAGCTAACTATCTGGAAGATCTGATTTACCGGCTGGCCGAGCACAGCGAGCTTGACGATCGTCGTCTTGAGCTGGTCATAGTAGAAAACAAAACGCTGAATGCCTTTGCAGTTCCAGGTGGAATTATTGGTGTGCACGAGGGTTTGCTACTGCACGCTCGCTCTGAAGGTGAACTAAGCGCTGTTTTAGCGCATGAACTTGCCCACTTAAGCCAAAAGCATTTTGCGCGCGGCGTCGAAGCGCAGCGGCGTAACGCAATTCCTAATATGTTGGCTCTACTCGGAAGCATGGTGATAGCCGCTACGGCCGGCGGTGATGCGGGCATGGCTGCTTTGGCAACGACACAAGCGGCCTCTCTGCAGTCGCGGCTGAATTTTAGTCGCCACAATGAGTTAGAGGCCGATCGCCTCGGCATGCAAACCCTAGCCAAGGCTGGCATGGACCCAAACGCTGTACCGGCCATGTTCGAACGCATGCAACGCGCGTCGCGCTACCGTCGCACGCCACCCGAGTTTCTGCTCACTCACCCGGTGAGTGAAACGCGGATCTCGGATTCAAAGAACCGGGCGAGAGACTACCCGGTCAGCATTGTCATAGAAACAGATGACTACGATTTGATGCGCGCGAGAATTCAGGCCAAATACGCCCAGAATGCCGGCGAAGCGATTAAGCGATTTAAGTCTGACCTAAAAAGTGATACCGCCAACCGCACGGCGGCGCGCTATGGATTGGTGCTTGCTTACACTGAGGCAGGAAAACTCAACTCTGCTCGAGCGGCGATTAAACCACTGCTAATGCAAGACCCAAGACGCATTGCCTATGTGTTAGCACAAAGCGACATTGAACTGCGTGAGGGGCGCGTTGAAAAATCCATTGCGCTACTTGAGCAACACCTTTCCATTAACCCTGGCAACCACCCTCTCACGATGAGGTATGCCGAAGCGCTACTGAAACAAGGTCGAGCAAGAGAGTGCGAGCTCGTATTGCTCGACCACGTTGAGCTGCACCCACATGACGAACACGTTTGGTATTTACTGGCGGAAACACATGGCCTTGCCGGTAACATCGCCGGAGTGCATCAAGCCCGAGCCGAGTATTTTATTCTTAATGGTGTCTTTGATGAGGCCGAACGCCAGCTCAACTACGCACTAAGACTTGTTCGCGGCGACTACCTGGCAACAGCGAAAATCAGTGAACGCATGCGCAGCATTGCGAAAATGAAGGAAGCCATCAGCATCTAGGCGCGCGCAAACGCACCTAGTATATTCAGGCATTACCTACTACTTGCTTTTTAAGACCCTTGGCAAAATTCAGCATTCGCTCCAGCGGTATCACCGCGCGTTCTGCCAATGCAGAATCAACCAACACCTCATTACTGCCTTCGTCCAGACTTTGCTCCAGACGCTCCAGCACATTCATCGCCATCCACGGGCAATTTGCGCAACTTCTGCAACTTGCGCCACTGCCAGCGGTTGGCGCGATGATAAATTCCTTGTCTGGCATTTGCTGCTGTAGCTTATAGAAAATACCTTGATCAGTGGCAACAATGAACTGCTGATTGGGCAGGTCACGCGCCGCGTTGATAATCTGCGTCGTTGAGCCAACGCGGTCGGCAATGGCCAGCACCGACTGAGGTGATTCAGGGTGCGCCAGAACCGCCGCTTCCGGGTACACTTTCCTAAGATCTTGAATACCTTTGGCCTTGAATTCTTCATGAACAATGCAGGCACCGTCCCAGGCAATCAAATCGGCACCACTCTCACGCTTGACGTAACTGCCAAGGTGTTTGTCAGGCGCCCACAAAATTTTCTCACCTTTGGCGTGCAAGTGCTCCGCCACATCAAGCGCAATACTGGAGGTAACGACCCAATCTGACAAAGCCTTAACCGCTGCCGATGTATTGGCGTATACAACCACGGTTCTATCTTCGTGCTGTTTGCAAAATGCTTCGAATTCATCGGCAGGGCAACCCACGTCTAGCGAACAGGTCGCTTCCAGCGTTGGCATTAGCACGCGCTTTTCCGGATTGAGAATTTTTGCAGTCTCACCCATGAATTTAACGCCAGCAACAACCAGCGTATCAGCGCTATGGTCATTGCCAAATCGAGCCATTTCCAGTGAGTCTGACACGCAACCGCCAGTCTCTTCCGCCAAGGCTTGAATCTCGGGATCAGTGTAGTAATGCGCAACCAGTACCGCGTTTTCTCGCTTGAGAAGCTGCCTAATGGACTGCTTGTGGGCCTCTAGCGCACTGCGCTCCAGCGGTGCTGGTTCATCAATTCCGTCCAGGTAACGTTTCACGACATCCTGGTCTGCTGCGTAGCTTTGTTGTTGCTCTTCGAGGTTTGCCTCTGTGGCCATTGCTGCCTCTACCTTTCAATATTTAGTTGCTGCTTTTAGTAAATCAATAATACCACATCGAGACAGTGTCATTAATGGCCATAAGATTGGCGTGATTTCTTCATAGTCGCTGACGTAGCGCGTCACACGCTGCTTGCTGTAATGTCTTGCTTCTTTTTTAGTGCCGAGTTCGCCGGGTTCATGATCAGGTTTTTCAGTTGTTTACTATTACTGGCCCTGGCGGTTGGCATGCCACAACAAGCGCTCGCCGCAAGCAGCTCTGTTTCCACTCTGCCCACAACAATTCAATCTGTTCTTAAGCGTTTTAAGTTGGACGGCAAGGGTTTAAGCATAGTAGTGCAGCCAATTGATGGTGGCGCACCACTACTGAGTTATAACCAACACAGTGCGCGCAATCCGGCGTCGGCTATTAAATTGTTTACCAGCTACGCTGCACTGGAAATGCTAGGGCCAGCGTATCAATGGAGTACTGAACTGTATGCTGATGGCGAACTAAAAGACGGCGTACTCAATGGCGACTTGTGGATAAAGGGCGGCGGCGATCCCTATTTGCCGATTGAACGCATGTGGCTGCTGGTGCACAGGTTGCAAACCAGCGGCCTGCACACCATCAAAGGCGATTTGATTATTGACCAAAGTCTCTTTGAAGCTATCAACGAAGACCCAGGCGCTTTTGACCGACAACCGCTGCGAGCTTACAACGTGGTTCCCTCGGCGCTGGTCAGCAACTTTAATGTCTCTACTTTCTTATTCAAACCGGCCAATACTGGACGCGGGGTGGATGTGCAGATTGTCCCGAACCTCGATGGGCTTAAAGTAGTCAATAATTTGCGCACCGTGAACCGATCTTGCCGTGGGTATAACCGAGGTATTGCAATCAATGTAGATGACAAAGGCCAGGTCATTCTCGATGGCCAGTTTCCGTCGCGCTGTAAAATATATGGCATGTCACGCAGCGTTATGCCGCGCGATACCTACACGGCCCGCTTGTTTCGCAAACTGTGGCTGGAATCGGGCGGGCAGTGGGAAGGGCACTTACGCACAGACAGAAAAGAATTTGAGCAAGATCCACTTCTAAAGTTTGATTCAGTGTTTCTCTCACAAGCGGTTCGGTCTATCAATAAATACAGCAACAACGTAATGACGCGTATGTTGTTCCTTACTCTTGGCCTGGAGAAATTTGGAGCGCCAGCCACCACGGAGAATGCGCGCCTTGCAATGGACCAGTGGCTGCCAACAAAAGGCGTTCCGCTAAAAAACCTGATGATAGACAATGGCGCTGGCAGTTCGCGCCAGACTCGTGCAACCGCCGATCAATTTGCAAAATTACTCTCTGCCGCATGGCAAAGCCAATACATGCCAGAGCTTCTTTCATCAATGGCAATTAGCGGCGAAGATGGCACATTTGCAAGACGCCATGTAGTTGGCCCCTTGAAAGGTCGCGCGCACTTGAAAACGGGGCGACTTGATCACGCCGTCTCTATGGCCGGCATTGTGCAAGCGGCCAGTGATAAACGCTACATTGTGGTGAGTCTGCATAACGCCAATGACGCTCACCGAGGCAGTGGGCACGCAGTGCAGGATGCGCTGTTGCGTTGGGTGTATGCGCAGTAATATGCCCGCAGCGTGATTATTACCGATTAAGCTGAAACACAAAACCCAACATGTGGTGTGTATATTTTTTTGAATACCACATCTTGGGGGGCAAGAATTTTCCGGCCATTGACTAAGCCCAAGCAACCTAACACTATTACCGTGCCACAAATTAGATAACGACAATATATATGGTGTACCCTAGCGACGCTGAAGCTGAGCAGATATTCCAACGAAAGATGGAACTACTTCAATCTCAAACGACCACCACAGCAGCGGGTAATTCTATCGCCGCTTTACTCGTGGCCGCGCTGATGTGGGCGTCACTATCGCAAGTTGGGTTACTTGCCTGGTCTTTAGCTGTGATCGCCATAGTTTGCCTGCGGCTGCTCAAAGTTCGCGCCTACACGCGAAGTGACGCATCGCAACTGTCAGCCTGTTTTCGATACTGTGCTCGCAGCGTTACTGTTAATGGCGTGGTCTGGGGGCTGATGTTCGCTTATTTGTCTCATCACATTGAGCCTCGCAACATGGTTTACCCATTTATGGCACTTGGCGCCATAACCGCCGGCACCAGTCTTATCTATAATGCTCATTTCAACCCGTTTCGTTATTTTGCAGTTCCGGCGCTAATCATGCCCAGCACAGTGCTTCTGGTTTCCGGAAGCAGTGACAAAATGTGGGTAGGCGTGGCTTTGGTATGCTGGTTTATCTTGATGCACTCCATAGCAACTCAGCTTAGCAATTTCCTCGCAAAATCCACTCGTTACGAGACTGAAAATATCGTCCTTATTCGCGATCTCGAGTTTCAGCGAGAACACAGTCAGCGCCTGAACGAGGAACTTCAGCTTAAATCGCAAATAATTGAACGGCTGTCGGCCGAAGCGCACGGCAAGGTTTCCACTATTCATCCTGCAAAATCGGATAGGCGCGCGTAACAATGATTTGATACTTTTGTGATACTTCCGTGAGGAATTGAAGAACGGACTCTTCCATCGTTGAGGTGGGCCAAAGGCCCAGTCAATGAACAGTAAACTCTCGGAGCAAGTCATGATGAAAACCTTATCGCAAATAGTTGTTGCGTGTCTGGTGCTGGTAGCCAGCACCTCAAGTATCGCTAGCGAAGAACGACAATACGAAGTAACCATCACCAATGTCACGCGTGGCATTCAATTCACGCCCATACTGGTGGCAACACACCACCCTGCCATACAAGCATTCACTCTGGGTCAGCCAGCCTTACCTGAGCTTGCATTACTCGCTGAAGGCGGCGATATAGCGCCTCTGGAGACATTGGCAGTCAGCACTGGGATGGTTAGCGACACCGCAAACAGTGCCGAAGTTTTGTCAGGGCCACCGCTGCTGTTTCCTGGCCAATCCGTTACGCTGCAAGTAACGGCTTATGGCAAAGCACGTCGCCTGAGCCTGGCGGCCATGATGCTTCCAACCAATGATAGTTTTGTTGCATTAAATTCAGTGGAACTTCCAAAGCGCGGGTCCGTTTCTTACAACGCGCTGGGCTATGACGCCGGCTCCGAGCCCAATGACGAAATCTGCGCGAATATTCCCGGCCCACGTTGTGGCGGCGGCGGTGCATCTCCTGATGAAAGTGGTGAAGGCTATGTGCATGTTAGTGCCGGTATCCAGGGGATTGGCGACTTATCGTCATCGGTCTACGACTGGCGAAACCCGGTTGCTCGCGTAGTCATTCAACGCCTGGACCGCTAAAGCAGCAATAGATCAGCCGCGCGGGAACTGTTTTGCCCGCCGCTGATCTAAACACACTGTCCCAACAATAAATGGTGTGTACCTCGCATGCGCTCGGAAGCAAAACGAATCTTAATTGCGGAAGATGAGACTGATATCGCGCAACTGATTGAGCTGCATCTTCGTGATGCCGGAATGAATGTTGTACACAGGGCAGCTGGCGATGAATCGCTGGCGCTCGCTATGCGCGAATCATTTGATTTACTGATTCTTGATTTGCGTCTACCAGGATTAAGCGGCCTGGAAGTATGCCGTCGCTTACGACTTGCCGGTAAAGATCTACCCATTCTTATGCTAACCGCAAAAACGTCTGAGCTAGATCGGGTACTGGGGCTTGAGCTAGGCGCCGATGACTATGTCAGTAAACCGTTCAGCCCTCTTGAACTCACAGCCAGAGTAAAAGCCATCTTGCGCCGAGCTTCAACAGTACAACGCATCGGCACGACTAACAGCGAATCTAAACGACTGAAATGCGGTGAATTCACCATAGACTCGGGCACGCGAACGGTGGCAAAGAATGGCCAGAAGATTGAACTGACCGCAAAGGAGTTCGAACTACTGCATCACTTCGCCAAAAGCCCCGAGCACGTATTTAGTCGGTCAGATTTGCTCGATCAGGTTTGGGGTTACGGACATGACGGCTATGAACACACTGTCAATTCCCACATCAATCGGCTGCGAGCCAAAATAGAAATCGACCCAGCAAGCCCACAGAAAATCCTGACCGTATGGGGTATAGGGTACAAATTTACGCCTGAATAAATATGCTAAACAAACTTTACACCAAGCTTGCTCTTGTGATGCTTGCCCTGTTCCTGATTCTCGGCGTGGTATTGGTTGAGATCAATCGACAAAGCAGCCAACTCTATGCACTGGAAACAACGCAGAGAGTAAATCGAGATATCGCATTGCATGCCGCTGAAGACATGCCCCTGTGGGTAGACGGCAAGCCGAATGCGCCCGCACTTAAAGAACTGGCGCACCATGTCATGCTGATCAATCCAATTGTTGAAGTGTATCTGATAGCTGCCGACGGTACGGTGCTATCACATGCACTACCCCATGGCTCGGTGGAAATGAGCAGTGTTGATTTACAACCATTGCAGGAGTTCCTTGAACCCTCGAACCCTCTACCCATTTTCGGCGACGACCCCAGAGACCCATCTAGTAAAAAAGTATTTTCCGTATCCACGATAAAAGACCAGGGTGAGGTACAGGCATATCTGTACACAGTACTTAACGGGCAGGCCTACCAGACTGCCCGCAACTCTGTGCTCAATAGCGAGCAACTTCGTAGCGGACAATTGACTATAGCGATCAGCCTTACGCTCGCTGTGGCTGTTGGATTATTGTCTTTCTTTGGTTTAACACGACGCTTAAATGGCTTAATGAACAGGGTGCGCCAGTACAGACAAGGGCATTTCCGTGGACGCATTCCCTACCCGAGAAAAATTTCTCCGGACGAGATTGGCGAACTCCATCAAGTGCTTGGCGAAATGAGCGAGCGCATTGAACAGCAATTTGATGAAATCGAAACAGTGGATCGAACCAGGCGTGAACTTATTGCCAATGTATCTCACGACTTGAGAACACCAGTATCGGCACTGCAGGGCTATCTGGAAACAGCCGTGTTCAAAATGGATATCTTGAGCGATGAAGAACTCAGCAACTACATCAATATTGCTCACAAACACAGCCGCCGACTTAACGACCGAATCGGTGAGTTGTTTGAACTTGCGAAGCTGGAGTCACCGGGGATTCAACCTAACTGGGAAGTATTCCCCTTGGGTGAGTTGATACATGACTTGGTGCAAGATCAACAGCTACAGGCAGGTGAACTAAACATATCGCTCGCAGTACACCCGGAAAATGAGAACTTATTTGCCCGAGCCGATATTGCACTAGTGCACCGCGTGCTTGAAAACTTGGTCAGCAACGCCCTTAAAAATACGCACGCTGGCGGCCACATCACGGTGGGGGCTTTTGTTCAGGATGATGGAATATGCGTTCAGGTAGCTGATGATGGCGATGGTATTTCTGAAGCGGCCTTGCCTCATATATTCGAACGTTTTTATTCCGAAGAAGAAAAACCCAAGGCTAGTGGTACTGGCCTTGGGCTGGCTATAGTGAAACGTATCATGGAGTTGCATCAGTCCAGAGTGACTGTAAAAAGCGCACCTAACCAGCAAACAATTTTTAGTTTTTGGCTACCTTTTGTTGATGCATGAGCGAAGCCATTAGTAACGCGCACCGGCTGCGGAACCCGCCGGGAAAGCGTCTTCTATTTCTTGTAGCTCTGCCTCACTAAAACGCACGCTGACCGCCGCTGCATTGTCTTCAAGATAACGCACACGCTTGGTACCGGGAATAGCCGTTACATCATCTCCCTGAGCCAACACCCAGGCGAGTGCAAATTGCGCTGGCGTAACACTCTTGGCCGCCGCCATCTCCTGCACCCGATCGGCCAGCACTTTATTTTGGCGTAAATTCTCCTCCGTAAATCGCGGGTTATTACGTCGCCAATCATCGTCATCAAGATCGTCGCGACTGGCGATCAGACCTGACAAAAAACCTCGTCCCAACGGACTGTAGGCCACAAGACCGATGCCCAATTCACGGCAGGTCGCCAATATTTCTGATTCGATATCACGGGTCCATAAGGAGTATTCACTCTGCAATGCAGAAATTGGCGCTTCCTTGGATGCAGACTGCAAGTCTTCGCTGGACGCTTCCGACAAACCGAGATAGCGAACCTTGCCTTCTTCTATGAGCCGCGCCATCGCACCAGCTGTTTCTGCAACCGGAACCTGAGGGTCAATTCGGTGCAAATAGTAAAGGTCTATACAATCTGTTTGCAGACGCTTTAGCGACGCCTCGCAGGCTTGCTTCACGTATTCCGGCCGGCCACAGATACCGAGCTTACCGTCGTCGAAACGCAGACCGAACTTTGTCGCCAGCGCAACTTCATCTCTGCGACCGGCCAAAACGCCGGCAATCAGTTGTTCATTGGTGTGCGGGCCATATATATCCGATGTATCCCAGAAGCTAATACCTATTTCCAAGGCTCGCTCCAGAGCGCGTACACTTTCCGCTTCATCTGTTGCGCCGTACAGAGCTGACATGCCCATACAACCCAATCCCAAACGAGATATCTCTAAGCC
>JBGCDE010000212.1:0-15040 GCA_045105115.1 Pseudomonadales bacterium
GTGTAGAGCGCCTTGCAATGTTGCGTTACGGCGTGGATGACCTGCGTATATTCTTTGAGAACGATCTGAATTTTCTTGAGCAATTCAGATGAGCAGGCACGAAAATGAAAATTAGCCTGAATTGGTTGCACGAATGGGTTAACCCCAAGGTGCCAGTGGCTGAGTTGGCAGAGCAACTCACGATGGCGGGTCTTGAAATTGACGGAATCCAAGAGCTGGGCAAGTATCTGGACGGTGTTGTTATAGGCCAGATTGTGAGTGCAGAGCAGCATCCAGACGCTGACAAGCTTAGAGTCTGCAGCGTCCAATACGGTGATGAGACAGCACAAATCGTTTGCGGCGCACCGAATGCCAGGGTGGGATTGAAAGCGCCGTTGGCAACCATAGGTGCTCAATTGCCTCCAACCGACGACGGCAAACCGTTCAAGATTAAGAAGGCGAAGCTACGCGGAGTGGAATCGCAAGGGATGCTTTGCGCGCAAGACGAATTGGGTCTGGGTGAGGATCACGATGGCTTGTGGGAATTACCCGAGAACGCTGTTGTTGGCCAACCCTTGGCAGAATTTCTTGGCCTTCCCGACACCGTTTTGGAAGTGGACTTAACCCCTAACCGTAGTGATTGCCTTTCGGTATCAGGTATAGCGCGTGAAGTCGGGGTTGTTAGCAGGTTGGCAGTAACTGAGCCGGCCATCGCTGCTGTAGCGCCTGCGATTGATGAGCAGTTTCCTGTTCAGCTTACTGCGGGTGCTAACTGTCCGCGTTACCTTAGCCGTGTGATTAATAATGTGGACTTGGCCGCGCAAACACCTTTATGGATGGCTGAGCGCCTGCAAAGAGCAGGTATGCGCAGTATTGACCCAGCTGTTGACGTTACCAATTACGTGATGCTTGAGCTGGGTCAGCCAATGCATGCGTTTGATTTGGATACCTTGAGTGGTCAGATTATTGTGCGGCTTGCACAATCCGGAGAGACGCTTACTTTATTAGATGAGTCTGAAATCACGCTGGATGAGCGCTGTCTGCTAATCACAGACAACGACAAGCCTTTGGCGTTGGCCGGTATTATGGGTGGTTTGGGTAGTGGCGTTAAGTCCGGCACTCGGCGAATTATGTTGGAAGCGGCGCATTTCACACCGGAAAAAATAGCCGGCCGTGCCCGTCAGTTCGGACTGCACACAGAGTCTTCACACCGCTTCGAGCGAGGTGTTGATCCTGAATTACCACGCAAGGCGATGGAGCGGGCAACACAATTGCTGCTAGACATAGTAGGGGGCGATGCTGGCCCCATAACAGAAGCTGTTGAGCCCGATAATCTGAAGCCCCCCGCAGAGATACTGTTACGCAGAGCCCAGATAAAACGATTGCTGGGCTTTGAGTTAGCGGATGATCAAGTTGAAGACATATTAAGCCGCCTCGGTATAGAGCTGGAAGCGACAACAGACGGTTGGATGGCCACCGCACCGACGGCTCGCTTTGACCTTCAGATAGAAGCTGATTTGCTGGAGGAGCTGGCTAGAATATACGGATACAACGCCTTACCAACGAGTCACATGAAGCATGCCGGGGCTTTGGCGCCCAGTGCGGAGCGAAATGTGGCCATTTCTACGCTACGACGGCAGCTGTGCGCTTTAGAGTATCAAGAGGCTGTTACTTATAGCTTTATTGATCCGGCGTTGCATCAGCAATTTTATGCCGACCAACCGGCAGTGCCGCTGCGCAACCCAATTTCCAGTGAAATGTCATGGATGCGCACCAGCTTATTGCCGGGGCTGGTCCAGGCTCTGGCTTACAATGTGAACCGGCAGCAGGCGAGAGTGCGCCTGTTTGAGACAGGGCAGTGTTTTATTCAATCCGGTGACCAGCTTGAGCAGACCCAAAAGTTAGGCGCTGTTGTCTGTGGTTCCAGTTTGGTTGAACGTTGGGCACATCAGAAGACGCCAGTGGACTTTTACGATGTTAAGGGCGACGTAGAGACCCTGTTTGGCTTGAGCGCGCGCGACGGTCAGCTAGAGTTTGTGGCAGCTGAGCACAGTGCAATGCACCCTGGTCAATGCGCGAGCATTAGCCTAAATGGTAACCTTTTAGGGCACGTTGGTTCTCTGCATCCTAGGCTTACCGCGACACTTGAGCTGCCCGACAACGTCTTATTATTCGAATTGACGCTTGAGCCGATACTTGAAGGAACGCTTCCAAGTTACGAAAAAATATCGAAATTTCCGGAAGTGCGTCGAGATTTGGCTATCCTTATAGAACAAACACTCGACGTTTCCCAGATAGTCGCTGTTGTGCGTGAAACGGCAGGTCCGAATTTGACTGATCTTATTGTCTTCGATGTGTACGCTGGTAAAGGTGTGCCTGAAGGGCAAAAAAGTTTGGGTCTGGGCTTGACCTTGCAAGACCATTCACGCACTCTATCGATTGAGGACATTAGCAGTTGCCTCAGCCGAATAGTGGCGAAATTAGAAAAAGAATTTGGGGCGTCATTAAGGAATTGAGCATGTCGTCGCGAGCGTTAACCAAGGCCGATATGGCCGAGCGGCTTTACGAAGAACTTGGGCTGAACAAGCGCGAAGCCAAAGAGATAGTGGAGCTGTTTTTCGAAGAAATTCGGAATTCGCTAGAACACAACGAACACGTGAAACTGTCTGGTTTCGGCAATTTCGACCTGCGCGACAAATCAGAGCGCCCAGGACGAAATCCTAAAACCGGTCAGGAAATACCAATATCAGCGCGCCGGGTGGTTACTTTCCGCCCTGGCCAGAAGTTGAAAGCCAGAGTAGAGGCGTATGCTGGAACCAAGCCATAACGACGAACTACCGGTAATACCGGGTAAGCGTTATTTCACGATTGGAGAAGTCAGCGAACTCTGCAGCGTGAAACCACACGTATTGCGCTACTGGGAGCAAGAGTTCCCTCAGCTCAAGCCTGTAAAGCGTCGTGGAAATCGCCGTTACTACCAGCGACAAGACGTGATCATGATCCGTCAAATTCGAAGCTTGCTATACGATCAGGGCTTTACCATTGGTGGTGCGCGACAGCGAATGTCTGGCGAGGAAGCAAAAGAAGACAAGAGCCAGTACCGTCAATTGATTCGACAGATGATCAATGAGTTGGAAGACGTACTGGGCGTTCTAAAGTCCTAAGCTTCACTCCTTTTGCAGCGTCTCTGCAGAATTTGAAGTCTTACCTCTAAGCATTTGATACCAATCGCGAAATGGGCCGATCGTGTTGTGCCATAACGAGCGATTTTGTTCCTGTGATTCTGGTCCGATGCCCCATGGCGTAAATTCGTCTTTTTCCGGAATGTACAAGGTGCCAAACAATCGGTCGTAAATACTGGTAACAGCGGCGAAGTTTTTATCCCAATGTTGTGGCAGATAGCTGTGATGGATGTGGTGCATAGCCGGGCTGTGCAGCCAGCGAGATAGCCAGCGTGGGTAGTGAAATTGCACATGGTAGTGGCGGAAAGAGCCGTTAAAGCCAAATAACAGCGCAAAAAAGCCTACATTAAACAGTGTTGCAGCGGTAATTCCCCCGCTGAATAACCACGCGAACAAACCGGACACCAATGCCAGGCTGAACGCGTAACCCGCTGCCCAAATGGGACCTGCCAGAAAGTGCTCCCTATACCGGGTAAGCGGTGTCAGCACCTCAGCGGAATGGTGAACCTTGTGTATAGCCCACAGCGCGGGCACTTTATGCATCGTGTAATGAGTGATGAAGAACACCGCATCGTACACCAGAAGCCCCAACAGGCTGTATAAGAGCATCCACGCGTAGTTACTGTGTAGTCCTGGAGAACTTCCTATGGTCCATTCCAGCACCTTGATGACGTGCTGCTCGGTAGTCGGAGCAATAGCCGCCAGCAGGGCAACAAACCAAATTGGTCTTAGCAAACGCTCAATCACCCACAATCCAATATCTACTCGAGCCGACACGTGGCTATAGATTGCCCTTGGCAGCAGAAACTCCAGTATTCCCGCTGCTCTTTCATGGCCGTCAGCACCCTTGGAGCCTCTCCCGCCTCGTTTCCACCAAATAAACAGCGCGATAACTGCGGTTAACAGCAGCGTCTTCCAATGCAGATCTGAGGGTAAATTGTTTGCCAGAACATCAAATAGCTCATTAGAAAGCTCTGTGAATGGGCCGCTTAATTCCTTGCTTGTTTGATCTGCCATAGGTTTTTGGCGCTAGTGAGCATTATTGATTTTTTGCGTCTATCGGTTGACAGAAATTGCGTCATCCGCCAGTCTACGCACCCTTCGAATCAAAGCAAATCCGCGCGTTTGACTGTGCTGCTTTTGATTCGAATATACTCTAGATATGCATCTCATTCTATTGAGAGAAGCATGCTATTCGGGGCGTAGCGCAGTTTGGTAGCGCACCACACTGGGGGTGTGGTGGTCGCAGGTTCAAATCCTGCCGTCCCGACCAATTATCTTGGGTCCTGCACTTGGGGTTACCGTGATTCATTTGCGGCTGACTCGCACCGACCGTTGTGGACGGCGGATTGCCGGCCCGCGAGCGTAGCTCTCGGGCGTTCGAGCCTCGCAGAGCCGTGCTCTGCGTTTCACGCAGTGAAACTGGCTCTCACCCTGCCGTCCCGACCAATTTATTTTGTTCCTGCCCGGTGCGTACCGTGGTTCAATCAAGGCAATCTTGCTGTCGATCTATTGGGGTGCCACTGTGGTCGCCACGGAGCAATTTCATGTGTGCCAATATTCGACCGGGTACGCCCGAAACAATTGCTAGTTGTTCGTATCTTGCGATCTGCAAAGCTTCAGCAATCCCGCCCAGCAATTTTGTGAAGGACGCGTTCAGGCGGCATGTCCGTATTCATGAGTTAGACTCAAAGGTAAATGAAACTAACATTTCAATGCTTTATTCCAATTGGCGATGATGTCTTGTGGGTGGTCGAATTTACAACGACGTTAAGTCAATCTGCGGTCTTTGCTTTGAGGGGCTGTTTGTACAGGTCATTTTCGGCGGAAGAGAAATAGATAACGTAACTATTGAGGGGGAGTGGATCTAACAAATCGGTTAATTCGATTGTTTGCCGGCTATCTTCTAGTTTTCCCGAACAGACGTATAATGCTGCGTGCACTTTCTAGCGCATACTTATAGGCGCGTTGTTGGTGGAGGCTGTATTGCCACGCATCGGCAGAAATTACGCCAATTACCATAGCTACATTTGCGATTTCAGTATAAGCTTGGTTGCTGGCTTATAAATGGATTTTAGTTTGCTATGGAAGAACGTCGAGAATTTGACGCGAAGAATAACCCTCTAACGGGTATTTCAAATGGCGAAACAGATGAGGTTCGTAGGCTGCTGAGTCTCCACTCTCTAGGTATATTAGATAGTGACCCCAACCCCATGCTTGACGGAATTGTCAAAGCGGCTGCCGGCTTGTTTCATGCCCCGATTGCTTTAGTGTCACTGGTTGATGAGCATCGTCAATGGTTTAAGGCCAGTATTGGCCTGAGCGGAGCCTTGGAAGGCGTTTCCGAAACTTCAAGAAATATCGCGTTTTGCGATCACACAATCGCTGAGACAAAGGTGATGACCGTTTGTGAACCGACTGCCGATCCTCGATTTTCTGCTAATCCCTTGGTGACTGGCGAGGCAGGTATACGTTTCTACTCCGGTGCGCCGCTTAGGCTGCCTAATGGCGATCGGATTGGCTCACTTTGTGTGCTTGATACTGCGGCCAATTCAGCCAGCGCTGAACAAGAAGTGGCATTGCAAGCACTTGCAGGTGTGGTCGTGGATTTTATTTTGGCAGAAGCAGATTCGATAGACACGAGTTCTGAAGAGACCAGCAGAAAGTCAGACCCTGCGGATGTGAGAGACGTCATACTAAAGGTAGCGTCTACACTCATGGCCACCGAAGGTTCAGCTTCATTCTCGGTGAGGAAAGTTGCAAGAGAGGCAGGTATTAGTATCGGGCATCTGCAGCATTATTTTCCGGACAAACATAGCTTGCTCAAGGCTTTGTTAGATAATCTCGCAGAACGATTCGATCATATTTATAACGACGATATCCGTGCGATGCCTAACCCGATAGATCGCCTGACTGTTTGCGCTATTGCAGTGCTGGACGAAGCGGAGAACTCTGCAATCAATCAACTTATGCATGAGATGTGGGCGATCAGTGGTCGGGATGAAAAATTGGCAACCAGTATTCAGAAAATTTATGCTGGACTTTGTAAGGAGCTTGGCGCACTAATAATTGAAGCTAATCCAGAACTTGATATTACTGAAGCCGAACTTAGAGCTGCCACGGGAATATCGCTGTTGTCTGGCTCTTTTCTTCTTACAAGGCTTGGCCTGGCGGAAGGATATCGAGATCGAACGTTGGAGCAAATTATGTCTTTACCATACAGTTCCGCGACATTTGTGTGAAGAGTCATTAATACTCAAGTTTAGAGTAAGCGCTGATGCTTAGACTTTTAGACGCCGATAAAGAGTAGATGCACTAACACCCAGTTTTAAAGACGCTTCTACAACGTTACCATCGCACTGCGCAATAGCTACGGAAATCGCGTTTTGAATTACGTCGTCTAGCGGTAAAATTTCTGTTAGTTCGGGCTTATCCATTTTTTTCGCATTTGCAGTATCCAAGAGATACTTTGCACCGGCTTTCAAGGCGGGCAGGGAGTATACGCTGTCTGACTGCTTTCGAGAATTTGGCCTGATATCTGTTGGCGGTTTTATGATGCCTAGAGGCAACATTGAGGGTGTCAGTAACTCGCCTTCATTTAGAACTACGATACTTTGTATAACGTTCTGCAGTTCTCTAACGTTACCAGGCCAACGATAGTTCACAAGAAGATTGCCCGCTTCAGGGCTAATGGCCTGGAACGTCTTATCTTCCTGTTCTGAAAAATCGAGCATGAACCGGTTTGCGAACTTCAGAATGTCCTCACCGCGCTCACGCAACGGTGGTAAATGAATGTGAATGACATTCAAACGATAAAACAGATCTTCTCTGAATCTTCCTTGTTCAATAGCTTGTTCTGGGTCGCGGTTGGTTGCGCATATAACTCGAGCGTCAACACTTTCGGTTTGGCTGCTGCCCACTTGAGAGAAGGTACCTGATTGTAGAAATCGAAGTAATTTCCCCTGTATGGACAGATCCATTTCCGCGATTTCGTCTAAGAATAATGTGCCGTTATCAGCCATTTTAGCGACGCCAAGTCGATCACTAATCGCACCAGTGAATGAGCCTTTTACGTGCCCAAACAGCTCGCTTTCAGCGAGCCCCTGTGGGATCGCCGCGCAGTTGACACTCATTAATCTATGCTCACTGCGCACACTTTGTGCATGAATCATTGATGCACATACATCTTTACCGGTTCCGTTTTCTCCGGTAATGAATACACTGGCATGGCTGCGAGAAGCGCTATTGACCCTTGCAAATACGCTGGACATCACCGAACTGCTACCGATGACCTTCACACCGTCCACCTCAAACTCCGATTGCTCGTCGTCTGGCTGTTCTGATGCCCGATAATGAGCCAGTGCTTGCTGTAACCTCACCGTCAATTGCTGTTGATTTTCGCAGTGGCTGAAATTGATAAAATCCAGAGCGCCCATCTCGAGCGTGGCACGTTTAAACCAGGTCGTTGAGTGGTTAGCCACTACAACAACGCCTGATCTCGGGGAGTTTTGGCGTATCCATGACAACAGGCCTATCGCTTCGCTCAGATGGGCGTTGGCCACGATAATAATTACATTGGCCTCTCGATTTGTAATGTCGACATGTACCGGATGCAGATGCATCAAATTTCCGATGCGTCTGTGCGGCTGTTCTAGAACGTTCAATGCGGATACCAGTGGATCGCAATGCTCACCAACAATAGTGAGTTCTTTGTCCTGCTTAGTCTTGTGGAGTTGGAGTGTGGACATGAGTTACGGCAAACTCTTTGGCTTTGGCTCTAGAACGATGGACTCAAACTGATATACGCCTTCAGCGGAATCGATTTCAAAATCAATATTCTTGTTTGCGTCTATGTTGAATTTACTTAGTGCTTCCGCATTTATTTCCAGAGAGTGGACGCCAGGAATCAAGCCCTCTGCCAGGAAATAACCGTCGAATTCCGTAACGATTGTTGAAACAATGTCACCGCTGGCGTTCATTATCGAGATGGGAATTCCTGCTAGAGGCAACGGTGAGTTATCACCTTGCACGTATAAGCTACCCTCTGCTTCAACTGTCACGTGTATGGGAACATCTAATTGTTGTAAGCCGCCTGGGTGAGAAACGATTTGGGCGCCAGTAAAGTTCGTGCGCCAGTAGGGATCAGCCAGTGACTTATTTTCAAGCGTGACGTTTGACTGCACTTCTGTTCTTAAGCCGCTCAAATACACTATGCCTTCATTGTTCGTGCGACGCTGCTTCCAATCGTGTCTGCCGAGGAATTTCACGCCATCAATCGGTTCATCCACTTCTGAAAACGCGCCATCATAGTCATGATCCAGGAAAACTCTGGCTTTCAGGCGACCTTCGTTCGCCATTGAGTCTGCATTTACAGTCCAACGGCCACGATGTTCTCTGGCAAGAGAAAAATCTGCACTCAACTGTATACTCGGTTTCCCGGAGTTACTCAGTAGCATGGCACTGGAAACGGTCACGCGAGGAAACCGGTAATTCATAGCAAAACCCAGATTATTGCTACCTTGCTCGCCGAAATCGCTGCTGAAAACGAACTGGCTGAAGAACTTTTCTTTGGCACGCCATAGAATGCTAGCGGATACTGAGGAAGGCTCTATTTTGGGCTTTAAGCCATAGTTTAAGCTCCATCGCAGACTGGTTTTCGCACCCAAGTGACGTATGTATGAGGTTGTGCCAAGCGAACGATGGGAGGAATCTGATTTTTTAAGCCAGTTGGTCTCGACATTCATACGCCCGCTAAAAAACTTGAAGCCAAGGTTATTCTGTATGCTTTTCGAGTTACCGCCGATTCGATTTACTTCTTCATTAAGACTCAGGCTGTAAGCGATAGTGTTTTCTGTAAACAGTTTATTGGTGCCGCTAAACCGTAGCTCAGACACTCTTTTTAGCCGATTGTTATCGTTGCGATCGCTTTCATAATCTTCAAATCGCTTTTGCAGCAAGGACACTGCAACATCGCCGAGTTGTGTTTGTGCGCTAGCAAGGCTAGCGTGGCCACCACGGGCTTGCTTTGCAAACTGAGTATCAATGACAGTGCCTGGCAATGACATGCTGAGACCTGCCTGTACGTATTGCATGTCTGCGCGTACTGACTGCGAATTCAGATGATTGGCCAGGGCCAGAGATGTTGAAAATCTATCACTTATGCCCCTGTGAAGAGCGAGTTGCAATTTTTGCTCTTTGGGTTGGCCAAAGGTGCTGATGAGATCCACTGCATCGTTTTCATTTAGCTTAGTACTTTGAGAACTATTGTTGCCGAACAATGACCGATCGACATCAACGTAACTCAAGCGCGCGTAGGTCTCACCTTTTGGTAGCGCTTGATCACCTACATTGATTGATTCGCGGCGCACATCTTCCTGACCCAGTGGGCCGTAGAAGCGAAGCTCGAAGTCATTTTCTCCGTATTCAACCGGCACGTCATCGAAATGATATCGACCGTCAGAAGACGCGACTTGAAAACCAAGAAATACACCGTTGCGATATATTTCGACCTCCCAGCCAGGATCAAGCTCACCTTCTAGAACACGTTTTCCGAAATCGGTGCTACGTTTCGCCATGCCAAATTCAATGTCGAAACCGCGACCTTGGTCGCCACTGAATACAAGCGCATCGCTTGCGCCAAACACATCACCGAATGCCGCATATCCGATATTCCCCGGCAGGTTTTCAGTGGGTAAATTTGGTCGTTTCCTAAAGGTCAGGCGTTCTTCCGAGCCAGTATTTCTGGACAGCTGAGTGGATACAAAACTGCCTTGGAAGCCGGCAATGTCTGAACTAATGAACAGATTGCGCGAAAAATCGGCCTGCATCGCTTCGGCTGATCCATCTTGGCTTACTTCTTCAGAAAGTTCACTGCCAAGGTGCACATCAATAACAGGCGAACCTAAAAGTTGATAGCTATCAGCGATCAGAGTACTTCCAGAATTGGAATCCGCTTGCTGCTGACGCAGTCTATCTTTTTCACGTTGCAACTTTTTTTCAAGCGGTAGTTGTTCCGAGGAAACAATATTGAGTCTCAACCTTCCCTTCTGGAGAACGAGGCGAACAGGGAACCAGTCGTTAAGCTGATCTAAGCTGCCATAGAGATCATACTCGTCGGACGCAAACAACGCGTCGGAGGCGAGAGTCTTATCATCACCATTGATACTGAACTGCTGACCCGGTACGTCGAGTTTGAAGCCATTGCTTTCTTTCAGGAACCATCCTTCTGCGGTTCGAAGATCGTTGTTAACCAGAATAGGAAACTCAAGAGCGTCAAACAAAGGTTGTAACGGAATCAATGTGGTTTCGCTGTTTGAATATACAAAGACATCACGAGCAAGACGATACTTCCCAAGATATATATCAACGATAAGCAAGTTGTCGTCAGACAATAGTTTTTCAAGGCTTGCGCTTGAGCTTTCGTGCGCATCAAGCTGAGCAAACGCACTTTGAGTAAGTAAGAACAACAGTGCCGCTGACTTGCAAAATAATGCGGGTGGGTTTGCTCGTTTGCACTTGATCATTGGTAAAGGGCAGGGCGGATAGCCGTATTGCCTGGCGGACATTGCGTATATGCCTGGTGGTTCAATGCCGCTTTTTATAGTGCTTTACTTGCCTTAAGGTTTCCGCCGTAGTTGGGATCTTCATTGTATTCCAAGACAATTGAGCTGTCTGATGCAATTGGTTTAGAAACGTTATCCAACTCAATAGAAAAAGAGCGTTGTTGGTTTGGCACGTAAACCGCCAGACCACGTGCGCTGCCGAGATTTCGTCGCGCGCCGTTGCTACCGACTTCCCAGAGGTCGACGTTACCATAGATGGAACGGTTACCTTCACGCTCCAAGGTGAAATCGATATTCTGAGCGCCGCTTGCCAGTGTGTCGAATTGTGCCTTAGCGATAGACATTGAGGCTGATAGTTCGCCCTGTCTTACGATTACTGGGATAGTGACTTCTACAACGGCTCGCAAAGAAAATGCTATCTGATTTTCACTCGCCTGATTCTCTAACACGGATTTTTGGTCTTTCAGCTTTCTGAACACCAGATGACTGCGATATTCGCCGTCCTCTAGTCCCGCTGGTTTGCGCAACACTATGCGTACAGTTTGTTTACTTCGAGCAGGTACTGTGACCCGTCTAGGAGAAAAACGCAGCATTTTATCTGCGAACTTTTCGTCCAAAAGTGAATCGTTTTCTGTAATTTCTTCCATGGATCCATCGTCGTCCATGCGAAGGTTCCTGAAAAAGAGACGATAGGTTCCATCGTCATCGCCGCGATTAACCAATGTAACGGTCGTGGATCTTTCGGAATCAGACATCAGTACACGCGTGGGCAAAACTTGCAGCACAGATTCTGCATGCGTTGTAATGGGAATGCTAAGAAGTACAACGACTAACGCCATCACTTTTGAAATGGCATCGATCCTATAGGCTTGCATTGACGTAATCTCCTTATCACGATCGCATACTCAGGCGCAGCCTTCTCGAGCGATTGGGCTGAAAACTGAGCCTAGACTCGAGAGCAGAGAAATATTAGTTTTTGACCTAGGATTTAGACGAGTGACCTAGGTAATTTACAATTGACCCAGTTAATTTACAATTGACCTAGAAAATCTGTTCGATTATTACTCGTAATTGACCATTATCAAATAGGTCAGCGAGTGCTTTCCATCGGACGCATTCTCCAATACTAGGTCACCAGCGACTTTCAATCGACGTATGCCTCTGTGAGAGAGAGTCTTAGTTTGACGGCCCTCCATTCTTGGTTGGAAGCGTATCCCAGGCTTTGAACCGCTACCTGCCAGGCTTATGTTAACGATTCGCCGCTTTTCACCAAACAAATCGAATTCAGCAAATCGCCCGCTTCCCAGACAGGTTTGGCCGGAATAACCCATTAACGTTCCGCGTGAATTCATACGGCAGACGCCATCTTCGCTACTAATTCGGCCAAATTCAATATCGGCATTTGAGGCGCGCAAGCGCAGAGCTTTGTTATGTTGCGGCCCTGATCTTGCGGTCTGTTCTGATGCGACGACTTCCTGTCTAGGTACTAATGCGCATAGAAAAAGAAGCCCGAATACATAGGGCTGAATAGAGTATTTTCTGGCCTGACCGGTATCCGTATCAGTCATGTAGGGATGAGTGTTTTGTTGGGCTTATGGGTGCAAGTGTAGTTGAAGTTCTGCGTTGCTTAGTAAAGTCCCGTTAAATCAACTCTGATGCTCAGCTAGCTCAATGCTATAAAAGTCAGTTGTAATTGGCCGTAAATGTATAGCTAATCTGCTTGGTGCCGGGGCTGGTTTGATCTAACTGCAGGCTGCCGAGTATGGTAACCCGTGCGATGCCATTGGCGAGCGCGCGCTGTTTGCTGCCGTCGATGCGAGGAGCAAAAAATACGCCGTCCTCCGATCCACCAGTGACGCTAACATCAATTATGTTCCCCTGCGTGCCAGTTACTACGAAGGAGCCGGGGGTTTCCTGGCCCGTGCACTCCATGCCATCGGTGCCAGAGAGCGCGCCATTTGCGCTCATTGTGCACGTGCCAGAGGAATTACGTATTTGTCCAAAATCGATAGCGGTTTCTTGTCTTACATCGAGGGCGGGAAGTATTTCCACTTTGGCCGTAGCGATTGTGGGTTCGGCAACGGTAATTACTGACGCTAGGAGTGCGGCTGCGGTAAATAAAGTGTTAAGCAGTTTTCGGAGCATTGACGACCATTTCTCAAGCTTAGTTGGACTCAGGTCACACTTGCGTGAGACCTGATACTAAGAATGGTCAATAAATGATCAATTTACAAGAAAATGTGAGCCGGTCGTCATTTTTTATGGACCAAAGTCACGGCGTAAATGCCAATTGCGCCCGCAAGGATTTCCCTACTGCTATTGATAGTTGGCTGTGAATATATACGGTATGTCTTTCTCACCGTCCGTAGCGCCATTCAGGATAATGTCGCCAATAACTGGAAAGTGAGCATCCCCCTTGGACAGTATTCTCGTTGTTTTTCCGTCAATACGGGGCAAGAAGCTCACTCCGTCAACAGCCGGACCTGCCGAGACACTCGCATCAACATAGGCGTTAACGGTTCCGTCAACTCGAATAATGCCGGGTGTCTCTGTGCCGGCACAAGCCATACCAGCAGTACCACTAAGAGCGCCGCCGCTTCCCATCGTACAGGTGCCATCAACATTAACCACTTGGCCAAAGTCGACTTCGGTTTCTTCAGTGATACTCAACGCCGAAACGATCTCAACGTTGGCAGTGCCCGTTTGTTCAGCGGCGAAAGTAGTAAGTGTTTGAATAGAAAATAAAAATGCAACCGTCAGCACACGGTTTTTCATAGAGACTCTCCTGTCTATTACTCTCCTTATGGGCAGAGCATAGCAGCTGGTCTAACAATTACCGTATTTTGCCGACAGGCAGGCACAAATACGCCCGCCAAACGAATTTAGCGAGCGATATTCGATCAGAACAGTGCAGGCGCCCGGGTGCTGCCGGGCGCCTGCAACTACTTACTGATAATTTGCAGTGAACGTGTAGGCGATGTCTTTGTCGCCATCGTCTGTGTCAGTTAACACAATGTTGCCGATAACATTCGCAGTTGTTGTTCCGCCTGTTAACGTACGGCTTACCGCGCCGTCAAGAACAGGGTTGTAAACGACGCTACTGTCTGCGTCACCACCGCTCAGCGAGATATCCACAACCGCACCTGAAGTACCAGTAATTGTGAAAAGACCGTCAGTTTCGGTGCCAGTACAGGCCATTCCAGCGTCGCCGCTAAGACCGCCGCCAGACGCCATAGTACAAGTTCCGTTAACGTTGACGATGGTACCAAAGTCAATTTCACGATCTTCTGCAATAGTAATCGCAGATACGATGTTAACGTTGGCGTTACCCGCCTGGTCTGCAGCAAATGCTTGACTGCCAACCGTTAGTGCAACGATTGAAGAAGCTAAAAGTAGTTTTTTCATGGTCCAAACTCCATCTTGAGTAATTGAGGCGATACGTTGTCGTAACGCTTATTTAGTAATCATGTTTTTGGCGCGTATCGCCTGAACATGTTTCATAATGTAAATTGCAGGTAGCGTGCCAACAATTCTGAACTTGTCTTGGGGAACGCGTTTTGAGCCATTCGAGGTGGCTTAAGTTACTGAAAATAAAGAACTAACTATTTTTCTATTTTCTAGGGATGAATATCTGAAACTGTAAAACCGTTAGCTGCGTCACAAAAAACGGTCAATTCGCATACAGGCAATTTTTGATCATTCCGAACCGTTCATGCATGGTTTTTAGCGATTCGATTTTCATTTTGCAAAAAATTAGCATCTTGCGAAATACAGGTAAAGAAATGAAAGTCGCCAGCCGCTATGATAACGACTATGACTACTCACACTTTATGCTGGCGATGTAACGCGGTTTTGCTGAATCTGATTTTGCCTGTTTCACGACGCGAAGAGTGCAGTAGCTGTGCAGCTGATCAGCATGTTTGTAAGATGTGCGGACATTTTGAGGCAGATAGCTTAGTTCAATGCCGAGAGGAACGCGCTGAGCCGCCAGGCGACAAAGAGAGTGCTAACTTTTGCGACTATTTTGTATTAGTCACAAGCCGTGCCCAAGTCAGGGCTGAGCAGGAGAGTTCACGAAAGCAACTCAGTGAGTTATTTGGAGATGAGTCGTTGGATACAACTATAGAAACGGATTCTGAGTCAGCAGAGTTCGACCCTGAGGCTGAGCTTAAGAAGCTGTTTGACAACTAAATTCTGAAAATAGAATTTTCCAATATTGATCTGTATCTCGTCATTGAGTGATCGCCCAGTCCTGGAAACAATTTTCCAGTGATACCTTTACCCCGTCGAAGAGCTCTCAATCGTTCTGAAAGCCCT
>JBGCDE010000213.1:0-17110 GCA_045105115.1 Pseudomonadales bacterium
TAGTAAACGCCGGCAACGGGCCTGGTCAGAAAGAAATTTATATTCGCGGGTCTGCTTCTGAGCAATCGTCCGTAACAGTAGCGCCGGCTCAGGGCTCAGCACCGGGTGTGGCACTGTATCTTGACGAAATGCCGGTTGCATTCGGTGCTCGTAACCTTGATTTGTACGCGGCTGACCTGGCGCGCGTTGAAGTATTGTCTGGCCCACAAGGCACATTGTTCGGTGCAAGCTCGCAGTCTGGTACTGTGCGAATGATCACTAACAAGCCTAACGCTGACAGCTTCGAAGCAGGCGTAAACCTTGGCTTCAGCAGCACGGCGGATGGCGACGACAGTAATAACGTTGAAGCCATGGTTAACATTCCGGTAACCGATAAGCTGGCTGTTCGTTTCGTTGGCTATAGCGATCGGCAGGGTGGTTGGATTGACAACGTTCAATCAACATTTACGCCCAATGGCACAATTATTGATCGCAACAATTTCGCCGGCTTTGGTCCTGTCATTACGAATTTCACTCAAACCAATATTCGTTCCGCGACCAACACTGATTTGGTGGAAGAAGATTGGAATACCGCCATATACACCGGTTACCGAATGGGTGTTCAGTACGACATCAATGACGACTGGAGCGTTTTGGTTCAACACAGTTCGCAGGATCTTGAAGTTGAAGGGTCCTTCCTGATCGACCCAAGCCTGGGTGATGAAAGCTCAGCCAAGTTCACGCCTGAACGAAACGACGACGAATTTGGTCTGACCACGTGGACCGTAGAAGGTCGCATCGCCAGCCTTGATATCGTCTACACCGGTGGCTATCTAGACCGCGAAGTTGATTCCTTGATTGACTACACCCATTACAACAATGGTGGCGGTTACATCTCGTATTATCTGTGCAGCGGCAATATTTACTCGGCCGACCCCACTACAGCGGTTAACAATTGCTATGACCCGGTGAAGTCTTACGCTGATAAATCATCAAATGAGCGTACCACGCACGAATTTCGCATCAGTACTGATCAAGACAGGCGCATTCGCGGTTTGTTTGGTGTGTATCTGAACGATGTGGAAACAACCCACGTTGGTGAATTCCAGTATGCATCAACAAACGATGCGTTCAGCGATCACATTGTTAACTACTTCGGTTCTGGTGATCCGTTCGAAGTGGGCAACACCACAATCCCGAATACGCCGGGAACAGTAACCAACGGTCCACGCAGCCCTTTCACTACATTCTTCAATGACTTTACCCGTACAGAAGAAGAAATCGCATTCTTTGGTGAATTGGCCTTTGACATAACTGACACTTTTACAGCATCTGTAAGCGCACGTCGCTACGAGCTGGATTCCCAGCTGCAAGGTGCTTCAAACTTCTCGTTTGGTTGCCGCTACGGTGCACCATTGCCGGGAGCGCCTGCCGGTGCTGGCTTTGGTAATGCTGAAGCAACGCCAGACGGCCGTTGTAACAGTAATGCTTTCAGTAATGACGTATCAGCGCGCCTGACGACTTTAGGCCAGTTTGCGGCAACCGGTGATGACAATATCATCCTGGGCGCGACCAGCCCTAACGGCGCACGTGACATGTTCCGTGGTGGTGGCAGCAACGCAGCAACCCTGGCTGCGATCCAGAACGGCACACTGGATATTAGCGACATCAATCCGGATGGCACGACCACTGAAGAAGATACCATCATCAAGGTTTCTTTAGATTGGCAAGTAACGGACGACATTATGTTGTTCGGTATCTACTCAGAAGGCTATCGTCCTGCAACCCAAAACCGTAATGCTGGCCAGCTGGCAACTAACCAGGCCGGTGTATACGCTGGGTACGTTGTTCCTGCAGTAGCGGTAACTGACACTCTGGAAAGCATCGAATTGGGCATCAAGAGCGAACTTATGGACGGTCGCTTGCGCGTGAATGCAAGTTTGTACCAGACTGAGATCGATAATCTTCAGGTATCACGATTTGACCCATCCAACGTTGCCTTCCTGGTATTTATGGAGAACGTTGGTGACGCAGAGACTATGGGGCTGGACATGGACTTCCAGTGGGCAGCCACTGAGAATCTGACCTTGACCGGTGCTTTCAGCTGGTTAGACACGGAAATCACACGCTTGAATGGTCAGCTGCAGGGCGTTGCTGTTCCCGTAGGCTCTGATTTGCCGCTGGCTTCCGATATCTCAGGTAATCTGCGTGCACGTTATGACTTCACTCTGGATAGCTATGGAGCTGACGCCTTCGTCGCTGGTAGCATCACCTATCGCGGTGAGACTCTGGCGGGAATCGCTGGTAGTGCTCAGTTTATGGATGACACCGCCTTGCTGGCTACCGGTGCAGTCTCTGGACTGGATGTTCAAAATGAAGGTGGCGCATTTGGTACGGTAAATACCTCAACGGGCGCACTGCCGTCGAACTCACGTTTCGTGAATGAGGCAGCGACCACCTTGAACTTCAGCGCTGGTATCGAGAAAGACAACTGGAAAGCCGAGTTCTACGTAAACAACGTCACCAGCGAAGAGGGTCGAATGGCTCAGACCGCTGGTAAGTTTACGCCGGAAGCAACTGTACTGCGCCCTCGTACAATGGGCATTCGCTTAGGATTTAGATTCGAATAAATCGAACCATCCAGTACAATACAGGGCGAACTTCGGTTCGCCCTTTTTGTTTGCGGGGCGTATTGTAGACCCACAACTCTAGATGGCTCGTGGAGCCAGATTCGTCGCAAGAGGCACGCTGCCGGTAGCGACACTGGAATGCCTTAACATGAATGAAACCGTTTCAAGCGCTATTGAACAAGTAAGAAAGGCTCAGCAACTAATCGCTAGTGGCGATAAGTCTGCTGCCGCGGAACTGCTTAATTCAGTATTGGCGGCTCAACCAGACCACATAGAAGCGCGATTAACACAGGCAGTATTGCAAAGGCTGGACAAGCGGCTTGAGGTCGCGTTGGATACACTTGAGTCCTTGATTGAATTGGCGCCAGCTTTAGGGCGCGCTCATCAGGAAGTGGCTAAAAACCTGTTGGCGATGAATAAGCCCATGCTTGCGGGTGCCGCACTGGAGAAAGCCGTAGCCTGCGATCCAGGCTTGCTGGAAAGCTGGAAGTTACTAACTGCTCTCTATGAAAAGATGGGCAACTCCAAAGCGACTGAGTCGCAGGAGCAAGTGGCGCATCTGCAGAGATTGCCTGCTGAGCTTCGCTCCGTTATTAGCTATCTAGCAGAAGATCGTCTGCTGGACGCGGAGCGGTTGTGCAAATTTTATATGCAGAAAAACCCTAAAGATGTTGAGGGTATGCGGCTGCTGGCTGAAATCGCTAATCGCAATAATGTACTGGAAGATGCAGAGTTTCTGCTTGAAAGTGCATTGGAGTTTGAGCCGTCTCATATTGATGCGGCCATTCAATACATCAATATTCTGGTGAGGCGGCAGCGTTTTCACAAAGCGTATGAAAAAGCCCGTCAGCTGTTCAAGGATTTTCCTGATGCGCGCAATAAAACTCGCGTGGCTTATGCCTCTGCCTGTTTCGGGATTGGACTAAACGCAGAGGCGCTCGAACAGTATCAGCAAATGCTGAAACGAACCCCAGACAATCACTTGCTCCACATTTCCCATGGGCACGTGCTAAGTGCCGTTGGCGATTCAGACAAAGCAACTGAATCGTTCAAGCGTTCTGCTGATATCAAACCTGACCATGGGGATGCGTATTGGAGTTTGGCCAACACGAAGGCGTATCGTTTTGATGAGCAACAAATAGAGCAAATGCTGGCCGCCGAGACCAATAGCAACACTGCGTTGCTTGATCGGATTCAATTGAACTTTGCACTGGGTAAAGCGTTCGAAGATCAACAAGACTATGACGCAGCGTTTGGCCATTATGCTCGGGGCAATGCGCTGAAGCTACCGACTACTCATCATTCGGCTGCGCAGTTAAAAACCAGGGTCGACTCGCAAATTGAAGTGTGTACTAGAGACTTGTTCGATGCCAGGCAAGGTTTGGGTGATGCTAGCGAGGACCCAATTTTTATTCTGGGTCTGCCCAGGGCGGGTTCAACTTTGTTGGAGCAAATTCTGGCATCACATTCCATGGTGGACGGCACTATGGAATTGCACAATATTCTCGACCTGGCGAAAAGGCTGAGAGGGCGGGAGGAAAAGAGCGCGCTTGAGCCGCGCTACCCGAAAATACTGAACGAACTGGAAGACAGTTACTTCGCCAGATTTGGCCATCAATTCATCGAAGACACACAATCCTACCGTGGCAAGGCACCATACTTTATAGACAAGATGCCAAACAATTTTTTCCACATTGGCCTGATTAAGTTGATCTTGCCGAACGCCAAGATCATTGACGCCAGAAGACATCCTATGGCCTGTTGTTTCAGTGGTTACAAACAATTATTCGGTGAAGGACAGGAATTCACTTACGGTCTGACTGAAATCGGCAATTACTATAGAGAATACATGCGTTTGATGGACCACTGGGATCAGGTGTTACCAGGTTTTGTATTGCGTGTTGAACATGAAGAAGTTGTTGCAGACCTGGAGAAGCAGGTGCGTCGGATTCTCAATTTTTGCGGGCTACCTTTTGAAGCAGCATGTCTTGAGTTTCACAAGACTGAACGATCCATACGTACACCAAGCGCAGAGCAGGTTCGCCAACCAATCTATACCACCGGATTGGAACAGTGGCGCAATTTTGAAGCCTATCTGGAACCGTTGATCAATGCACTTGGCCCAGAGGTTCTGCAGCGTTACCCCATAAACGGCTGATGATAGTCTCGCACAGCAATCGTTTTATTTTTTTTGCTGTCCCCAAAACAGGAACCCATGCAGTTCGTGAGTTGTTGCATCCATTTATGGGCGAAGATGATTGGGAGCAACAGGCTTTGTTTGAACAAAAACGTTTGCCTATCCCTGAGCTTGCTCGAATTGAGCATGGTCATCTAAGCGTAAGAGACATCAAGCCGTTTCTGTCGGCAGATCAATGGAGTGAGTATTACAAATTCGGTTTTGTCAGAAACCCATTTGATCGCTTTGTATCAATTTGCTTTTTTCTGAATAGAAAAAATCCGGATTTTCACAATCATTCTCTGGCTTGGATGAAGAGCGCGCTCAGGCGACCCCAGTTCTGTCGACGAGTACTAGTTCGTCCGCAGTACTTGCAGCTGATTGATGAGAGCGGTGAATTGGCCTTGGATAACATTGGCCGATACGAACAGTTCCAGGAATCCGTTGACGCAATATGTTCGTCATTGTCACTTCCACAAAAGCAGCTTCCAGTCAAGAATACGTCCGAGCATAACGCCTTCGATTTGTACTACGACGAGGAGCTGTATGACTTAGTGAAAGCTTACTACAGCAAAGACCTGGAGATGTTCGATTACGCTTGATCGTCATAAAGCGCGGCTCGAATAATGCGTTGCATAATGATTGGTCTGATACCAATTTTATTACTCGAGGTCAGTAGTATTCGTGGGTCTGGTCTTAATTTCCCAACTGTTTTATTCAGCAAGTTTTGGTAGTGCTTTTTACCTTCTTCTGACATTCCAAAGGTATGCCACAGTTCACGCCAGTCTTTGACCAGGTCGTTAAGCAGTATTGCATACTCGTCAACAATCGCCGGATCATTCTTAGGGTAGGCGCGCACGTCGGCCATAAGTTCTTTGCTCATGGCTTCCATTTCGCCAGGCGCCATCACAGGTGCTGAATTATATTGTTCGGTCATAACAGCGACTTTTTTTCCTGGCTGAAATGCAATAGTTTTAAGCTTGGCTAGTAAATCAGGGTGTTCAAACTCTTTGCCATACTTAGCCACGTCGTGAACTAACCGCCAAAACCTCGATGAGCCCGCGGTATCAAGTACAAGGTGCACTCTGCGGATATTGCTGCCATTGACCACATGGTGCCGACGCCAGGAATCAAATAGCCAGCACTCACCAGCCTTCATGTGAACTTGCTCTTCACCGCAGTGAAACATCACAGCCGGATCTGTAACAATCGGGATATGAATGCGAACCCGACTGTACCAGTGATAATTAAAATCAACATGTGGGCTAACTTCACAGCCTGGGTCTAGCCGCATTAGTCGTGAGCGCCCAAGCACCTCATCAAGGTCATGCATTATTTGAGCAATGTACTCGCATTGCTGCAGGTGCTTCGTGGGCTGCATTCGGCCTTCGAAGTCGTTATTGTCGGTGCCATTTTTTGAAACTAACGCTACAGCGGTATTACCGACCATGCCTGAGGGGTGGGGCATCCAGCAGCTTTCTTCCAGTGCCGCCAGCTCCAGCTTCAATCGTTTTACGTCGAATGCAAAAGGTATTCTTATAAAGGGTTGTTGTAGTTCCATAGGTCGTTCTTGTGATTGCCTATCGGTGGAAAAAGCTGCACCATTGCGTTCTGGATTTACCAATACTTATTTATGCGCCCATATGCCAAGAATCAGTTTGGTAGTGTTCCAGCACACTCTAAACACATTTTCATTCATCAGGAGAGTGCCATGCAAGCAGTTCCTAACGCTAAAGCAGATTCCAAAGAGTGGCAACTGAGAGTTGATCTGGCTGCCGCATTCAGACTGGCTGTAGAATTTGACTGGCACGAGTCAGTTGGCAACCATTTCAGTGCCGCGGTGAGCGAAGATGGCTCGAAATTTCTCATCAATCCCAAATGGATGCATTTCTCACGCATTAGGGCCAGTGATCTGCAGTTAGCTGATGGTAAAGATCAATCAGTTCTGGATTCGCCTGAGGCGCTCGACATAACCGCTTTTTATATCCATTCGCATTTGCACGCAAGCGTTCCAGAGGCAAAAGTTTTACTGCATTGCCACCCTCCATACGCGACCGCTTTGGCCACTCTGCAGAATCCGACCATCTTGCCCATAGACCAAAACACCGCGCGCTTTTACAAGCGAGTCATCATTGATTCACAGTTTGACGGCATGGGTGACAATGAAGATGAAGGAACCCGGCTTGCCTCTGTATTTGGTCGTTGCAAAGCGATGATAATGGGCAATCACGGTGTTACTACGTGTGGCGAGACTGTGGCGCACGCGTTTGAAGAGCTCTACTTTCTGGAAAAAGCCTGTAAAACCCTTGTGCTGGCGTATTCAACAGGTCAGCCATTAAAAGTGCTCAGCGATGAAGTGGCTGAAAAAACAGCGCAATCCTGGGATGACTTTGAGGGAAGTGAAGCAAGACATTTTGAGCAGCTTAAACTCATGCTTGATGGCCGCGGCGCGGATTACGCTAGCTAATGAGCAGCAAGCTGCTGCAGCGTTCGCTGGACAAGACGGCTGAATTTACGGCCGCGGGGTCTTCTCTGCATCATATAAATCTAGGTCCGGGTGATGTGCTGGAGGCGCAGTGGGTGGCGGATGGCCTGGATTTGCCGAATTTACCGGCCATGCGAAAGTATCGTTACCAACGAGTAGTGGATCAGCTCAAGCTGATGGGCTACGACGGCGTTATTCTGTTTGACCCCATGAATATTCGCTACGCGAGTGATTCCACCAATATGCAGATTTGGGTAATGCATAACAACTCCCGTTATCTGTGGGTAGGTGCGGATGGCTCAATGATCTTATGGGACTATGTGGACTGCGAGTTTTTATCAGCGCATAACCCTTTGATACAGGAAACCCGACCTGCGACCAGCACTATCTTTTTTCTGGCCGGTACACGTTACGCAGAAAAGTCTAAATTGTGGGCAGATGAGATGCTGGGAGTTATTCGTGAGCACGCTGGCAATGGCGCGCGCATCGCAATCGATCAGTGTGGGTATCTTGCGTATAAAGCGTTAGAAGAAGGTGGTGTCACCATTGAGAACGGCCAAGAGCTGATGGAGTTTGCCCGCACGATAAAAGGCGAAGACGAAATTAAAGCGATGCGCTGTTCTGTACACGCCTGTCAGGCCAGCATGCATGAAATGTGGGAGCAATTTCAGCCAGGGATGACGGAACGCGAACTATGGTCAATCTTGCATGCAGGCAACATCAAGCGCGGCGGAGAGTGGGTCGAAACCCAAATACTGTGTTCTGGGCCACGAACCAACCCGTGGATGCAAGAAGCCAGCAGCCGAGTGATACAAGAGGGCGAAGTGCTGGCGTACGACACTGATTTAGTGGGTGCCTACGGAATGATGACCGATATTTCGCGAAGCTGGATCGTAGGCGAACAGGCCGCCAGCAGCGAACAGCAACGAATCTTTGACTTGGCCTTGCAGCAAGTTGAGCGTAACGCTGAGTTACTAACGCCGGGCCGCAGTTTCTATGAGTTATGCCACGAGGCGTGGACGCCACCACGTGATGAGTATCGGCATTACAGTGTGATGTTTCACGGTGTGGGGCAATGTGATGAGTATCCTGAAATACCATTTCCACATGCCTGGGAAGACTGGGGTTTTGATGGTCAGCTGGAGGCTGGCATGGTGCTCACCAGTGAGGCCTTTGTGGGGGCTAGAAGCGGTGGCGAGGGTATTAAGCTCGAGCAGCAGTATCTTGTTACCGAGCACGGCCCACAATTGCTAAGCAACTATCCAATGAACTTGGTGCGTTAATGCATGTAAAGCGTTTGATGTCCCTATCACTCTTTTGTTTTGCTGTTGCCCAGACGCTGGCTTACTAGCAAGTAATTGCAGTTTACAATACACCTTTTTCAATTTGTCTTTTCAGCCATCGGCTTGAATGACCGCCAGTAGGACTGCCCGTCATTTCGCCGGCTAGATCTGCCGCTGCCACCAATTTCTTGAGATCAATACCGGTCTCAAAGCCCGCTTGCGAAAGCATCAGCGCAACATCTTCTGTGGCCACATTGCCGGTCGCACCCGGAGCAAACGGACAGCCACCAAGACCGCCTACAGAAGCATCAAAGTGGCGTATACCGGCACTCGCTGCTGCATAGGTATTTGCCACGCCCATGCCACGAGTATCGTGGAAATGGCAGGCCAGTTTGTTCGCACCAAATCGTTCAATCAGTGCACTCATCAATTCGTGAACAGCGTCGGGTCCAGCGCCGCCTATGGTGTCGGCAATTATGACCCGTGTGGCTCCCCATTCAAGCATCTGCTCGGTCATTTTAAGCACGATGTCTGCTTCTACCAAACCCTCAAACGGGCACTCCCAGGCGGTGGAGATACAGGCCAGTGACTCAATACTTTCAGCCTTGGAAAGCCCAATCATTTGCTCACATCCGGCCATTGCCTGTTCAGTTGTGCGCCTGATGTTCTCGGTGTTCATGGTCTCGGTACTGGCAACGACCATTTCGATACATCGAGCACCGGCAGCTTGTGCTAGCTGGAAGCCTTTCTGGTTTGGTACCAACACGGAGTAATACACTTGCTCTGATGCAATACCGCCAGGCAAGCCTTCGATGACTTTATCTGTACCTGCCATCGCCGGCACAGCGCTGGGCAATACAAAACTGCCTACTTCAATAGCGCCCAAACCAGCGTCAACCAGCGCAGAGATCAACTGCACGCGCTGTTCAGGTGTCAGTACCTTAGCCTGATTTTGCAGACCGTCACGAGGGCCCACATCGTTGATAAATACTTGCTCAGCCATTACGTATTCGCTTCCCAGTGTTGTTGTGCGGCTATGATATCAGGCATCGTTACTATTAGCGCATTGCAATGAGTGCAAAACCAATGCACCGCTATAATTCCGGTCAATAACAAAGACAGAGATGATGAGATGAAATATGTGCTTTACGCTGCATTAGTGTCATTGGTTGCTTGTTCTGGCGGCAGTGATAACAGCTTTTTTAGTGAGTACATTGAACCGGAGCCTCAATTTCTCAGTATCAATAATCCAACCGTCAGCTTGCCCCCGGACGTTGGTGCGCCTTTGAATTTTGGCATCTTTGACTTGGCCGCCGAAGGTTACGAAGAACAAGAATATCTACTGAGCGGAACCGCCACAGCATTTTCTAATGTCAGTGAGCTAGGCGGGGATGGGCAGTGGACTGTTGAACCGGGTGAGCAGGCTGACTACACCACTCGAGCGTTAGTTCGCAGACCCATCAATTCGGCGGATTTCAGTGGAACGGTTATCGTCGAGTGGTTAAACGTATCATCGGGCTTTGATACCAATCCGGAATGGGATAGCGGCCATGTTGAAATGGTCAGGGAAGGTCATGCCTGGGTTGGTGTTACTGCTCAGTTTGTAGGTGTGAATGGGCGCGAAGGTGGCATAGTGCCATTGCATTTGAAAGCGCTGAACCCTGTTCGTTATGAAGCGTTAGAGCACCCTGGCGATAGTTTTTCCTACGATATTTTTTCCCAGATTGCCCAATCCTTGCGGACTCCTGACGGTGAAGATATGTTGAACGGGCTGCAGCCCGAATTGCTGATTGCCGCAGGTGAATCACAATCTGCGTTTCGTCTGACCACTTACGTGAACGCAATCCAGCCATTGTATAACCCATACAATGCCTACCTGATCCATAGCCGCGGGCAACAGGCAACGCCGTTGGCACAAGATCCTCAAGAGCTCATTGGTGTGCCAGACGCCGTGTTTATTCGCACTGATTTAAACGTGCCTGTGTTGGTGTTTCAAACTGAAACAGATTTGCTGTTGCCCTCGCTCAACTCGGTTGCGGTTCGCCAAGATGACAACGACATTCTGCGCTATTGGGAAGTTACCGGCACCGCTCATGCAGATCGTTATTCTTTGCAGGAAGGACGAACTGACA
This sequence comes from Pseudomonadales bacterium, assembly GCA_045105115.1. GTDB lineage: Bacteria > Pseudomonadota > Gammaproteobacteria > Pseudomonadales > JAUIET01 > JAUIET01. The sequence continues at coordinate 10,686 of JBGCDE010000213.1, forward strand.
CCGGTGTTGATCCGAGGTTTGCGGCAGTCGATTTGTTGGATAACGTCAATGGCTTTATTCAATGTGATTCACCCGTAAACTCTGGGCCAATGCACTATGTGTTTGCGGCTGCAATAAACCATCTAAACACGTGGGCGCGCGGAGGCGATGCGCCACCAATGGGCGATCCGATGGAAATTGCATCCGGCGACACTGCATTCGTTCTGGATAACCTGGGAAATGTGCTGGGAGGCATAAGAACCCCCTATGTTGACGCACCATCTGCGATTTTGTCCGGGCTGGGTCAAACGGGTGCCAGTTTCTGTGGGTTGTTCGGGACGACAGAATTATTTGATGCGGCCACGATGGCCAGCTTGTACGTTGATCAGGCTGGTTTTGTCTCCGCGGTGACTGAAGCCACGGAAGCTGCGGTGGATTCAGGGTTTCTGCTACGCGCAGATGCCAATCAAATCATCGCTTGGGCACCACAGCAGTGGGATAGGCAAGTGCCATGAAGATTTTGCGCTGTTAGCAGTTCGCTAATGACCTTTTAGCACCTGTTGGGTGCTTAGTGATAAGCCTTTCACTATCAATACTATAGCGACATGGACTTACCTGGTCTTTCGCTTTGTGCCGGGTATTGCCCTTTCTGATTGACAGTAAGACACGCCGGCGGTACATTGCGCGCCAGATCCAAGGTCAACCCTGCAATTTGCAAGGTGAATGGGAAACCGGTGAAAAACCGGCGCTGCCCCCGCAACGGTAAGCAAAGCATACTCTTTGTCAGCCCGAGACCAGCCTTGAATCGTACGAACGATGGAGCGGAGGGCTACCATCCAAGGTTGCTGCAACCCTGCGTTGCCATCCCTGTCCCCTCCCTTGATCGGCTGTTGTTTACTTAGCCATTGAGGACTCAAATGAAACACTTAACTCTTGCAGCTATTAGCCTGCTATTAACGTCTGCCAGCGTTCAGTCCGCTGAATCCGAGCTGGAAACCACCATAGTTACTGCAACACGCACGCCCATGCTTTTGTCTGAGGCGTTTGAATCGATTAGCGTTTTCACGCGCCGTGATATCGAGAAGCTGCAGGCGATAGACATTTTTGATTTACTGGGCCGCACTCCCGGCGTTTCTTTTGTAAGAAATGGAGGCCGTGGCGGCGCAACCGGACTGGCCATTCGCGGCAATCAAACCGACCACTCGCTGTTTCTGGTAGATGGTGTGCGAATTGGCAGTGCAACACTTGGCAGTGCGACCTTGTCTGCGATTAATCTGCGAACCGTTGAGCGCATAGAGGTCATCAGAGGTCCAAAATCGGCCTTATATGGGGCTGATGCGATTGGTGGTGTGGTCAACATTGTGACTCGCACCATGGACAGAGAGCGCCCGCTTGCCATTGAAGCAAGTTATGGATCTAACGAAACCAGTGAAATCACAGCCTTGGCCGGTTATTCGACCGGCTCAATGTCGCTTAATGTTGTGGCCAACTTTTTCGACACGCAGGGTATAGACCATACCGAAGCCACTAATGGTTTACACGGCGATGAAGATGCTTACCGTAACAATTCCTTTGCACTGAACTATCGTCAGCAGTTTAACGATGTTGTTTCACTGAAAGTGAGTTACAACCGCAATGAAGGGGAAAATGAATACGATTCGGATTGCCTGGACTCTACGTTTTTTACGCCGGTTGAATGCCAGATTTTTTCGGTAACACAGGTCGACTCTTTGTCTGCTTTGCTCGATCTTGAGATTAGTGACGTTTATTCAAGCAGTGTACAAGTGGGTAGAACTAATGATGAGTCGAACAATCTGGCGGATAATGTGGACTTGTCCGGTACCTTCAATGGCGGTGAGTTCAATACGACTAAATCCGAACTCACATGGGTAAATACCTTCAGTCTACCCGCACAGAACATATTGACTGCCGGAGTAGACTATCAACTTGACGAAGTGGAGGGTTCCACAATTTACAGTGAAGATTCTCGAGACAATCTCGCGTTCTTCGGGCAACTGCAAACCGAGTTCAATGCTTTGGATAGTATTGTTGGTGTGCGCTATGACGACAATGAGCAATTCGGCGATGAAGTAACTCTTTCAGCCCTGTTGGGTTGGAACATCAATGATGTATTTCGAGCCTATGTGTCGTATGGAGAAGGTTTTAGTCCGCCGACCTTTAATGATCTGTATTTTCCAAATTTTGGCGACCCAACGTTCAAACCGGAAGAATCGCAGAACGTAGAGCTTGGTTTAAAAGCCGATTTCGACACGGTTCAAGTATCCGCAGCGTTTTTTCAAAACGAGATCGAAAACTTGATTCAGTTCAACAATACTACGTTTCTCACCGACCAAACCGCTGAAGCGGAAATTTCAGGTCTGGAATTCAGCGTAGACGCGGAGCTATTTGGCTTTGAACTGTCATTGAATGGCAGCATCATCGATCCTGAGAATAAGGTGAACGGTCAAAATCTGCGTCGCCGCGCGGAGCGCGTAGCGTCCTTCGATATTGACAGGCGGTGGGATCGTTTTGGCGTCGGTATCAGCTTCCGCGCAGAGAGCGAACGTTTTGACGACCCTGCCAATACCTTGAGACTAGCGGGTTACTCCACCGCAGGTTTTCGTGCAAGCTATCAGGTCTCAGATCAGCTGATTCTGGAAGCCAGGGTAGATAACGCATTTGATCGCCAATATTCAACCGCTGTCGACTTTTCACTGGGTCGATACCAAGCGATAGGCCGCGAAGCATTTCTGACGATTCGGTATACTCCAAGGTTCTAAATTCGGCTTTGGCTTCAGGTATTCTCACATGAGCGATGACAAGAAAAATCAGAAACACAAAGCATCCATGCAAAAGCAGAAGGAAAAAGTGGATGCTCGAATTGAAGAAGCCTCGGAGGAACGTGGTGTTTCCATACTCCTTACAGGCGACGGAAAGGGTAAATCCAGCTCTGCGTTCGGTATGGTGTTGCGGGCGCTCGGCTATGAGCAGAAGGTGGGTGTTGTTCAATTCATCAAAGGTGTTCAGTTGTCTGGTGAAGAAATCTATTTGAAAGAAAAATGCCCACATGTGGATTTCTATCAAATGGGTACGGGTTTCACCTGGAATACACAAGACAGATCGTCCGATATTGAAGCGGCAGAGCGAACCTGGAAAGAAGCGTCACGTATGCTGCAAGATGAGTCGCTTGATCTTGTTGTTCTTGATGAGCTTACCTATATGTTGGCTTACAAGTACCTTGATGAAGCCATGATCATTGATGCGATTCGTTCGCGCCCGTTCGAGCAAAGTGTGGTTGTAACAGGCCGTGGCGGTGGTTCTGCAATACGCGATGTGGTTGATACGGTTTCCGAAGTTAAGGACATCAAGCATGCCTATAAGGCCGGTGTAATGGCTCGCAAGGGAGTCGACTACTAGCAGGCTTTGTCTCGAGCTTGCTGGCGCCGTAACGGCACAATGCTGACCAATATGCTTATGGTGCAAGGCACCACCTCTGATGCTGGCAAGTCGATTCTTGTTGCCGGCTTAGGTCGTGTGTTGCAGCGTCGCGGAGTACGAGTGGCGCCGTTTAAGCCACAAAATATGGCATTAAACAGCGCTGTCACAGCAGATGGCGGTGAAATAGGGCGTGCACAGGCTTTGCAAGCGCAAGCGTGCAAGCTTGAACCTTGCACTGATATGAACCCGGTATTGATCAAACCCTCCAGCGACATCGGCGCGCAGATCATTGTGGAAGGAAAAGCTTTATCATCAATGGATGCTGCTGAGTTTCACGATTTTAAAGCCACTTTATTACCTGTTGTTGTGCGCTCAGCGCAGCGCTTGCTTGGTTCCCATGACTTTGTTGTGGTGGAGGGGGCTGGCAGCCCTGCAGAGATTAACCTGCGCGATAAAGACATCGCCAATATGGGCTTTGCGGAGGCAATCGATTGCCCTGTCATTATCGTTGCCGATATTGATAAAGGCGGCGTCTTTGCCCACCTTGTAGGCACACTGCAATTACTCTCCCAGTCTGAACAAAACAGGGTGTTGGGTTTTGTTATCAATAAGTTTCGCGGTGACATTGACTTGTTGCTACCCGGTATAGAATGGTTGCAAGAACATACCAACAAACCAGTGTTTGGCGTGTTGCCGTATCTACAAGGCTTCTATCTTGACTCTGAAGATGCGATTGATGTTCAACAGGAAACTGATTCGGTAAGTACTGCTTTGAGAGTGATCGTGCCGGTGTTGCCAAGAATCAGCAATCATACAGACTTTGATGCGTTGCGCTTACATCCCGGGGTAAATCTGGAATTTATCGGGCCGGATATGGATATACCTGCGGCTGATCTGATTATTCTGCCTGGCAGCAAAAGTGTGCGGCAAGACCGTGTATGGTTGCGTGAGCAAGGGTGGGACACCGCTATTAACAAACATCTGCGCTATGGCGGAAAGCTGCTGGGTGTATGCGGCGGCTATCAAATGCTGGGTGAGCGCATTGATGACCCATTGGGTATAGAGGGTGAGCCAGGTCAGGAAACTGGTTTGGCATTTTTCGCCATGAGTACCGAGCTTAGGGAATACAAACAGCTTAGGCGTGTGCAGGGTCATCTATCGGCACTGGGTGGTGGCGCTATTTCAGCCTACGAGATACATTGTGGCGAAACGCATTTCGACAAAAGTATGCAACCCTTTGCAGAGCTTGATCGCGCAGCTAATCGCTTCGATGGCGCTGTTTCCAACGATGCGAAGATAATAGGCACGTATTTGCATGGTTTGTTTGATGAGCCGGATGCTTGTAAGGCGCTATTGGCCTGGGCCGGCTTAGACAGCCATGATGCACCGGATGTAAATCTGATCAGAGAGCAGCAAATTGATCGATTGGCTGACACTCTGGAACAGCATCTGCGCGTTGATGAATTGTTAGAGCGAGTGGGTGTGCGGTGAGTATTGGGAAAGTGACCTTGCAAAAAAACTACCTGCCCGCACGGCCTACCTTGCTCGTATTGTCGCTGCTTTTGCCGCTTGTTTTGCTGCTGGCGATTGCACTGGGTGCCGTGTCGTTGCCGCTTGCGGATACGTTCTCCGCTTTGTTTGGTGCATCCACTGATGCACAAACCCAGGCTATAGTGACAAGAATTCGATTACCGCGTGCTTTGCTCGCTGCCCTTGTGGGCGCGCTGCTAGGAATCAGTGGCGCAGCTACACAGGGTTTGTTCAGAAATCCACTGGCAGACCCATCACTGATAGGTGTTACTGGAGGCGCTGTATTCGGTGCCAGCCTCGCCATTGTTCTGGGTGGTTCTTATATGGCAGGCTTTATTGGTATGTCTGCAGTGGCTTTTGGTGCGTTTCTGGGCGGCGGTTTGGCGGTGATTCTGGTCTATCGATTGGCAACCACCGTGCAAGGCACCTCGGTGACGACCATGTTGCTGGCCGGTATCGCAATTACCGCCTTGGCCGGAAGTTTTTCAAATTTTCTGGAATTTATTGCCAGCAACGAAATGCTTCGCCGCATCAGTTTGTGGAAGATGGGAGGCCTTGATGGTGCCACCACAACGCGGGTCTGGATTGCTGTCATAGTGTGTGCGCTTACCTTGGGCTTACTACCACGCTTCGCAGAAGCACTGAATGCGCTGCTGTTGGGCGAGTCAGAGGCCAGACACCTCGGCATTGATGTGGCGCAGGTCAAGCGCGGGCTAATCTTGCTGGTCGCCGCTGCGGTAGGTACCAGCGTAGCGCTGGCGGGTACGATTGCGTTTGTTGGTTTGATAGTGCCACACATCATGCGCTTGATTATTGGGCCTGATCATCGGCATCTGTTAATGGCATCTGCTTTGGCGGGGGCGACTTTGCTGCCGGTTGCCGATACGTTCGCTCGCCTGGTTTTAGCACCAACTGAATTACCAGTGGGAATGATTACGGCGGCGATTGGCGCGCCGTTCTTCATTATATTGCTGAGAAATAGGCCACATCATGGCCGTTGAGGAAAAGCCAATTCTTCGTCTGCAGAATCTACATGCCAGTACGCAAGGCGTAGAACTGATTCGAAACGTTAACCTGGATGTTTCCAGTGGCGAGATTCTGGCATTGATTGGACCAAATGGAGCGGGTAAGAGCAGCCTGCTAAAAGCGATAGTTGGTGATATAGAAACCGATGCAGGTGAGGTATTTTTCGCAGACCGTTTGCGAGCGTCTTACAAACCGCGAGAACTTGCGCAACAGCTAGCGTATCTTCCACAGAATAGTGAACTGAACTTCCCATTTGAAACTCTCGATGTGGTATTGATGGGACGAATTCCGCATTCATCCGGTGCGAGTAGAGATTTGCAGATTGCAGAACAAGCCTTGGCGATGGTAGATATGGCTCATCTCGCCGATCGGCTCTACACTCGATTATCCGGCGGTGAACGCCAACGCGTGCAGCTGGCCCGTGTGCTGGCGCAAATAGCATGCGGCGACGA
>JBGCDE010000214.1:0-22470 GCA_045105115.1 Pseudomonadales bacterium
CGGAGATACAGCCCAACGAAGCCATCGAAGACATAGAGAGGGAACAAGAATCGGGCGATTTTTGGATATTGCCGGGAAAGAGCACTCGCATGGGATATCGCATGCGTCGCTGGTTCCCGAATTACACTTGGAATTATATTCACAAGCTGGAAGGTTGGTAAAACAGACACTGCCTGACCGCAACAAAAGCTTCGCTGAAGTCGATGTTGCGGTGTTCTCTAAGTCTTGGAAGTATCCCTTAACACCTTACAAAAGCGCGGCAAGTGTCATTACACACAAAGTCGCAAACACAGGAATAACAACCGTAATCACGCCTACGTCTTTATAAGCTTCCTTATGCGACAGGCCGGTGATAGTTAACATCGCTACCACTGCGCCACAATGCGGCAGCGAGTCAAACCCACCACTGGCCATGGTTGCAATGCGATGTAATTCACCTGGCTCAATACCCATTTCCAAATAAGCCGGCGCCATAGTTTGCATAAATATTTGCAAACCACCAGACGCTGAACCAGTAATGGCTGACACCAAGCTTACCGAGAAAAACATTGAAATCATTGGCGGCAGATCCGAATTCAACATTATTTGCGTGAAGTTCTCAAAACCACTGGTATGGGTTACGACACCACCAAAGCCAATCACGACGGCGGTGTTTATCAGAGGTACGATCGCATCTTGCGCACCTTCACCGATCACCAGCAGAGCGCGGCGTCGAACGTTGGCAAACAGGCCTACAGCCAATAAGGTGCCCGTAAAAAGCGCAATACTGGGCCAAACTATGGGCTGTGCTTGCGCAAAACGCAGTATTTCAAAGAACGTTCCGCTTGATGCCAGCAAAGCTTCATCCAAACTCATTGCAATAACGCGCGGCAAAATAATCGTCAGCAAAACGACTGCCAGAGGCAAGATCGCCAGAGTCCATGACGGGTGTTCATGATCAGTTTCACCCGCGGCGGCAATTCGATCATTCGGGCCTGCGACAAAATGATCGCCGTTTTGCCTGGCAAGCAGTCGCTGGCGCTCCAGATACCACATGCCCGCAACAAGCATAATGGTGCCACCGAATAGGCCGAGCCAACCTCCCGCAAAAAGATCAGTGTCCAAGGCAACCGCCGATATCACATTCTGTATGGAAGGCGTTCCTGGTAACGCAGACAGCGTGAAGGTACCTGCACCCAATGCCAACGCGGCACAAAATAGTCGTTTGGGAATATCCGCCTCTTGTAACAGACGAAGACCAAGTGGATACATCGCAAAAATTACTACAAACACTACAACGCCACCGTAAGTCAGAAGCGCACACGCCAGAGTGGTAATCCAGAGTGCACGGTGCGCGCCAAGCTGCCTTACCAATGCAAGGGCTATACTCGCAGCGGCATGACTGTCGCCCATCACGCGCCCAAACACAGCACCAGCAACAAACAACAGAAAGAATTTGCCTGCGAATGTGAATGCACCCAGTGGTCCAAAAGAGAAATAGCTGGTGACCCCTTCTGCAATTGGCAGGTCGTTTGTAATGATAACCAGCATGGAACATAACAGTGCAGCAAATACGATATTGACGCCACGCAAAGCCAATACAATCAGCAGAACAACGCTGGCCACTAAGCCGAAATATTCCATTTGAATTCCTCTATTTGTTGAGAGCCACAGTTGCAGAACTGCAAAGTATATTGCTGCTCACCGCACCCGTAAGCACTGCAATGAGACTACTTTTGTTTTTTATTTCCACTGTCAGCGCGACACTCCGGCCACGGCTTTGAAAAATCAGGGTAGGGCTCAAACTCACAAACTGGCAGCGAACTACCATCTCTCTCAAAAATGAGCCCGGTGGGGCGTTTAGCCTTTTCTACCCAGTCGATAATCGCAGCCAACCAATTAACCTCGGGGAACGCCCCTTCTCCATGCATAGCCCCTGGCACGATAAAAAACTCTGCAGACTGTCCGGGGTCGATAGTGCTGCCCTCGGCCAAGTGGGCTGCAATGCCCATCATTGTCTGAAACATCCTCGCATGATCTTTTGCAGGATGAAGATTGTCACTACCACCGTGCCAGCTGATTAATTTTTTCCCGGCAGCAACGTATTGAGCAACACCGATTACATCGTGCGCGGCACCGGAGTGTCGCATCCCGGAAATAATCATATGCTGATCACGATCAACATCAAATTGTGCCAGCTTTTCGGTGGTCATCCAACTTGGGTCGCCGGTTGCCATCAAACCGCTAACCCCTGCATACGCAGAGAAAAAAGGCGAGAACTCACTAAAATCCGTCCATGGGAAGGCTGATGAGATGACTTTGTCATTCCGATCCTTATTGTCGGACAGAAGCAACTCAAGCGTGGCTACTTGCGAATTGGAAAGGCAAAGCTCAGCGGGTGTTGAATCACACGAAAGCGTATTTACTTCGAAATCGCACGCATAAGCATTCATCAACAGTCCATCACGCGTGCCATCAATGCCATCACAGTGCTTTAGCGCGGCTTGATAGGCATAACGGTACTGTGCAGCTGAGAGCGCTGCAGGTGTAGCCGCAATCTGGCTCATTTTAAGCCACGCGATAGCAACGCCCTCAATATTCATCGTTTCCTTTCCGGCCACAATGCCATCAAAATGCTGTGGCCAACGCTGAGCAACAATATAGGCATGGCGACCGCCGTTGGAGCTGCCATTGAAATAGGAAAACTCCGGTAAATGACCATAGACTTGTTGCATTAATCCATGCGCGAATCCAAGCGTCTTTTCCAGAGCCAGATAAGAGAAATCAAGCAAGGAAGCTTTCGCATCCGCGCTGCCGTCAAGCCAGACCTCAGGAGCGCCCTGGCCAGGCTGATCAAGACGATTACCGCCATTTGAGCTCGCATACACTGCCCCATGTGTTTCGATACCGTCGTGAGCCCCGATAATCTCTTCTTTATCGTCACGAAAAATGGCGGAGGGAATCTGTCCATCCAGTCCGCTTCCACCTTGCTGCAGGTATCGCCCCGACCAATTCGCAGGAAGAACCACTTCAATATCGAGATAGGGTGGTCGATGGCCATTAACAACACAAACTTCCAGGTTCGCGACATTTGCTATGTTTACCCAATAGGCGCTACGCACTCTAACGTCATCGATAATGTGCCCTGTGAGCGCTGTGCATTTACGGTGGCTCATATCAGCGCTGATGGCATATTGGCTGAATAATGCGCTAAAAACGACAACACACAGCGTGGCCACTGATTTGCAAGCCTGTGATCTGAAGAAGAGACCAACTAAGAACGATATGTTGAACATTGTTTTATCAGTATTGTTTTGCGCACCTTGGATCATGGTTGTCCGCAATACAAATTGCAATGATTTACGCAATCGACGGAAACAGTATTCCAGCCAACGAGAGGGAATAGTTTAAAGCCTGCACCCAGGCTGGCGGAACTTGAGGTTTGGTGTTTCTATTCGCTGAGAGCGATAGCTGTGTCTATCAGGGCCAGGTGACTATAACCTTGCGGAAAGTTACCCAGCAAACGCCTGCTTTCAAAGTCCATGTCTTCACTGAGCAATCCAAGGTGATTGCAAGACTGAACAACGCTTTCAAACATCTCTGCGGCCAATTCTGTGCGTCCAATACGATGCAAGCTTTTGATCATCCAGAACGTACAAACTGTGAATGCTGTATGCGGCTCACCAAAGTCGTCAGTATTTCTGTAACGAAACATTAACCCATCTTTGCACAATTCGTCGTAACAACGATTCACAGTGTTTACATAGCGCGGGTCGTCGGCACGAACCATGCCGTAGTGCTCCATCAGCAGATTGGACGCATCCATATACTCATCGCCATAACTCTGCGAGAAAGCATCTATATCCGGGTTATACCCTTTCAACATAACCTGTTTGAATATTTCGTCGCGCAAAGGCGCCCATTGCTCAACATAAGACTGCTTGTGAAACAGCTCTGCGATTTTTATTGCCCGATCTACGGCTACCCAGCACAGCACTTTAGAAAATACGAAGTGTTTCTTTTCACCCCTGATTTCCCAGATACCCGCGTCTGGCTTACGCCACTGCCTTTCCACATGGCGCACCATGGTGCGCACCATGGTCCACAAACCTTCAGGGTTATCTATTGAACCGGGATGGTCAGCCACACGCTGATAAATAGTATCGAGTACAAATCCGTAGATATCATGCTGCTTCTGCTTGTAGGCGGCATTGCCAACCCGAACTGGCGCTGAATTCTCATAACCAGACAGCCACGGTAGTTCAAACTCCTTAAGCTGCTTTTGACGACCAATGCCGTACATGATCTGTACGTTTTCATCTTTGTAGGGAATAACATCAAGCAGGAAGTTCAGATACCTGCTTGCCACTCGATAGTGACCAAGCTGGGTGAATATCTTCACAACCATTGAGGCATCGCGCAGCCAACAAAAACGGTAATCCCAATTTCGAACACTGCCAATGTCTTCAGGCAGGCTGGTGGTAATTGCTGCCAATACCGCGCCGGTATTTTGATACGCCAACAGCTTAAGCACCAGCATGCTGCGCTCTATGGTGTCATTCCAGCGCGCAAACGCGACAGTCTGGTCTACCCAGTCCATCCAATACACTTTGGTACGCTCAAATTGCAGGCGCGTCAGCTCCAGACAGGGCCGCTCAATCTTATCGTTATAGCTAAGCCATAGATACGACTCATCATTAACAGGAATAGCTTTACCATTTGCGATCGATGACAAGGGCAGGTTCGAATACAAGTAGATCGATTCATAGCTTGGCTTAGCACAGGCACTTTTTAGATACTCGTCGTGCTCATTCGTTTCTGTCACGTCTTTGGCGTAACCCAACTTTGGCTGGTAGTCGCAAACAAGTGCGGGCTTACCGCGCAGTGGACGTAAATAACGAACAATATCAGGCGGGCAAATGGTCTCGTAGCTGGTTTTATAGCGCGGCATGAAATCCAGCACTTCCAGTGCGTCAGTGCCATTATCAAACACTGTACGCAGAATATTGGTTTGCGGCAGGTATTCTTGACTGGTCGTTGTTTTACGTCCCTTCAAGCGCAACCCAAAGTGCCCACCTATATTATCATCCAGCAGTTTGGCAAATACAGAAGGCGAATCAAACGCCGGTAAGCAACACCAGTCGATACTGCCTTTTTCAGAAACTAGAGCTGCACTTTGGCCGTTACCTATAACGCCCCAATTCATATTTGCGGTTGCGGCGTTTTTGCTGTTCACAGTTCGGCTGTCCTTTTCGAATTATGCTTTTTTTTTATCAGCTGGGTTAGGCGCTGTAGAAGTAGGTGAAACTGCCCAACATCCGGCACTCGGTTGGCTGCATGAGTGTCGCCCTCACCTACTTTAATCGACACGGTATTATCTCTAGTGATTCGAAACATAGCTTCATCGGTTTGATCATCACCAGCGCACATTACTGCGTCGTAGGCATTTTTCCTGACAAAATGTTCAACGGCGCGACCTTTGTTTACGTGCATCGAACTGGCTTCAACAATACGCTTACCATGGTGAATTTCAACAGGCAGGTTACCCAGCATTGAATACATATCACTCAATAACTGGTTTGCCTTCCATCCACCATAGACTGGGTCAGACAAACGATAATGCCAAACGACAGACGATTGTTTTTCTTCAATACTGCTACCAGGCGTAGACCCTTCGTATAGGCTGAACACTTCCAGCACTGCCTCTTTCCAGGAAAAATCGTTATCCGGATTTAGCGAAACCCATTGATCGGCGTCTGGCGTTAGATACCGGTTACCGTGTTCAGCGATCAAGGTAAAGTCGTAGTCGCCCAGCCACTCCTGCAGCGTTTCTCCAGAGCGACCACTAATAATGTACACATCAATGGGTGAGCTGTTCAGCTGCTGCAGTAGGGCATGTAATTCTTCGGTTGGAAAAGCATCGTCCGGCTTATCTTCAAATTCTCGCAAAGTGCCATCGTAGTCCAAAAAGAAGGCGACATTGTCGTGATTTGTTAATGCGTCTGTAATCATTTGCTCATCGTCAAGCAAGTCACGCGGCTTGTTATGCAATTGATTGCTTTGCATCAGCTCATCTATGAACGATCTTGCCCAGTAGTCTGCATTGTATTGCATGACTCTGCCTTTCATGTAGCCCATACGTTGCTGACGTTCTTCCAGGTCCATGTTCAAAGCCTGATCAATGGCGTTCGCTACTTCAACCTTGTTGTAAGGGTTAACAATGATGGCATTGACCAACTCCTGCGCGGCACCGGCAAATTCGCTAAGCACCAATACACCTGGGTCAGAATCATCCTGGCAAGCCAGGTATTCTTTGGCTACCAGATTCATACCATCGACCAGCGGTGTCACTAGACCAACGTCCGCCATGGAGTACAACGCGCACAACTCAGTAAACGGTATTGACTGGTGTATAAAGTGAATTGGGCTGTTTTGTACACTGGCGTACAAGCCGTTAATTCTTCCTACCTCACGCTCAATTCGCTCGCGCAGCAGCTGGTATTCTTTCACTTCGCCGCGAGTGGGAACACTGACAAACACAAAGACAATGTCGTCCCGATTTTGAGTACCCGCTAGAAACGTTTCTATGGCTGACAATCTTCTTAACAGACCTTTACTGTAGTCCAGTCTCTCAACACTCAACACCAGGCGCTTACCTTTCCAATTCTCCTCAAAGGCTGCCAGGGTGTTTTCGTAATCAGTACTGCAAAGTTCTTGTTCAAAGCTACCGGAATTGATTCCGATAGGAAAAATACCCAACGACGCCGTGTGATTGCCAATTTGAATCTCGGTCATATCAGATTCCAGACCCAGCAACTGCAACGCTGAACTTCGAAAGTGACGAAGATAGCCAAATGTGTGAAATCCAATCAAATCGGCACCCAGCACACCGCGAATAAGCGCTTCGCGTTGTGGGTGACAGCGAATAACCTCTGAAGAAGGAAACGGAGTGTGCAGAAAAAAGCCAATTTTTAGATGAGGCCTTGCTTGTCGCAACAAACCTGGCAACAGAAACAAATGATAGTCGTGCACCCAAACGATATCGTCGTCGTTGGCTATCTCAAGAATAGCTTCAGCGAACAACTCATTGACATGGCAATAGGCTGCCCAATCAGAGTCTGAATAATTCATGTAAGCACGGTTGTAGTGCAATAACGGCCATAGGCTGGAGTTTGACAGACCGTGGTAATAACCCTGTATTAATTCATCTGGCAGGAAAACGGGTATGCAACCGTACTCAGATTCCAGCGTCTGCTTTAACTCACCGATTTTTGCGGCGTCTTCCACCGGCCCTGGCCAACCGATGGACTGCAATTCGAAGTGATTATTGGACACACCTTCCAGAGCGGCAACCAAACCGCCTGAAGACTTCTTTATAGTGGATCCAATGGTGACTGGTAACCGATTGGCTACATTGAGGACTCTTTGCATCCAAACAGTGTAGTCAATGGATTGACGGCTTGCCTGCACAAAGCGTCATATCGGCCTTATGCCAGTATAAAGTCTCGCAGCGGTGTCCGGAGCAGGCTCTAATTTTCAAGCTGCCGCTGTCCAGCGCTCTGAAGCTTGCCTTTTGAAGCCTGCCTGTGTCGGGCCTGTAAAGCGTTCCACGCCAGAGTTTGTTTGGTCGACTGGAAGCTAGATGCGCCAGTTTAATCCCCAGCAAGGGGCGTTGACGTAGCCGTCGTTGATTATTTCGACTATCCGTTACAGCCAACCCTGCACCGAGTTCACTACTCATGCTCTTGAGCGCGCCGCAATAGCCCCTGCCACATGAGACGAATTGCACTCTCATAGAACGCGAGCTGTTTTCCCAACACCCTTTTATGACATCATCATTGGCCAACGCTTCTGATGATGGCATGAACAACCCCAGAGCAATCAATAGAGCAACAGAGGCCTTAGCGGTAGTCGTTGAAGAATTGCTGCCGCGGTGAGCGCGCTCAAATTCTTGCAGATAGCTCGGATGCTCGGTACCCATCCAGCGATCCCACCACGTAAAATACAAACCATAGTTATGTTTGAATTCTGCATGATGCAGGTCATGGTGCGTTGTGGAGGTTATCCAGCGCGTCAGCGGGTGTGTAGCCCACCAGCGAGGATAGATTTCTACACCCGCGTGACCCAATACATTTCGAATAATCATATGGCTGGTGAAGATGAATGCAGTAATCCCATGCATTGGCATGAGCAACGCAAAGATCGGCAAAAACACAGACTCGAGAACGGCCTCTCCTGCCGAGAATGAATAAGCCGCCCACGGGCTTGGCGTTCTGGACCGGTGGTGCAAGGCGTGCACACGCATAAATCGGCGACTGGCATGCAGGCCACGATGCATCCAATAAAAATAAGCGTCGTGAGCAACAATAATCAGAATGACTTCAGCGAGCAAAGTTGTAGCTGAGTATTCACTATTCAACGTTAATAAACCCAGCTCACTCAGGGCGAAAATACTCAAGCCCGTCAGCGAGAAAATAAAAATAGTCAAAGCGGAGTGGCGAACTTCTCGCCGCTTATCCTCTGATTTAGCTCGTCTTTGTTGAATGCGGCGGTTGTCCGCCCAATCACTGAATTTATAAAGCAGGTAGGTCAGTAAACCTGCAACCAGAAAGTAGCGTAGAAAATCTTCAACAAAGATAAATGCCCAGATACCGAGCAACTCGGCGATGAACGATAACGCCATGTGAACCTCCAAACGACAATGCGTCAGTCAATGAGGTTTAAAGTATTAAAGTCAGGGGGCCGCAATTCCTGCCAAATTCAGAAAAAGGTGGTCAATTTCAAAATTGATCAGGGTTTTTCAGTTTCAATCAGCGGATTGTCGCGGTATTCGCTAGGAGTGACGCCAGTAATGCTTTTAAAAGCCCGGTTAAATGGACCAAGGGAACCAAAACCTGCGTCCAGCGCCAGGGTTAAAATGGGTATTCGCGCTTTGTCCGGGTTTTGCAGATGCTCACACACCTCGGCAATGCGATAGTTCTGAATAAAAGCACTGAAATTACGAAATCCCATTTCCGAATTTATCAGCTTGCGTAATTGGTGCTCAGGCAAAGACATACGTTCGGCTAAGGCACCAATCGTTAGTTCCGCGTCGCGATACGCGCCCTCTTCCATCAGCGCATTAAGCCTCAAGTGCAGTTGCTGTTGTGCCTGTGACTTAGGCGAATCTAGCCTAATTGGCACCGTAGGATTTTGCATCTGTCGGGATCTAGCGAAAACTTCGCGGCCAAAAGTCAGTATGGGTGGTGCGAACAAAAGCGTGAGTATTGCGATAATGCTGCTGGCGATCACATTCAGGCCCGCCGTCTGCGTTTCGAAGTCCAGCACAAACTCCACGGCCATGATGCTCAAAATGGTGAGCCCAGTGCAAATACCTAACACTTTGCGCAACAGGCGGCGCTTTTCTACAAGGTCGTCGTTATAACCCCGAATCAATTGATACAGGGCATGTATAACAATCGCAATCCCAACCAGCTGCTTAAGATCGCGTAGAATCAGCTGAATGTCGTACCACTGGTCGGTGAAGAAAATAAATAGCACCCATTTGGGCAGCATAAACAGCAACCAGCTGCCCCAAATCCAGAGGCTGTTTAACTGCAATTCAAAACCTTCCCTGATGAAAAACCAAAATACCCATGGCATGGACGAGGCAAGCAAATGTGCCGGCGCATGATAAACAGGAAACCACACCACCAATGGCTCAGATGAAATGTAAATGTACGCCAGTAGGCCAACACTAAGAATGACCAACCACGCACCAAAACGGTTTCGCATCGCAAGCAATGCCGCGACGATAACAATAGAGAATTGCCCAAAAACCAGAACTCGTATACCCAGATCAGCGAGCTCGACGTTAGTCACAGCCAAGTGCGGCCCAAACCCGGGTTTGCAATGCAGGAATAGTTTGCTCAAGGAACCACGGGTTTTTCTTTAACCAAATATTATTCCGCGGACTGGGATGTGGAAGAGGTAGCAAGGTCGGTAAATGCTGCTGCCAATTCGCGACCGTTTCAGTCAGAGCGCCTTTTGCAGCCGGCATATGCCAAGCCATTGCATACTGCCCAATCACCAAGGTTAATTGCAGGTCGTCAAAACGTTCCATCAAAGAGTTACGCCAGGTTTCTGCGCACTCTTTCCTGGGTGGCAAATCGCCTGACTTACCAGTGCCTGGATAACAGAATCCCATCGGAAGAATTGCGACTTTTCGTTCATCATAGAAAACCGACTCATCAACGCCTAACCATTCTCGCAAGCGCTTGCCACTGGCATCATCAAACGGTACGCCTGTATCGTGAACCTTGCGGCCGGGTGCCTGGCCGGCAATTAGAATTTTTGCAGAGGGATGAAATTGCAGAACCGGGCGAACACCATGTTCAAGTGCGGGCGCGCACAAAGTGCATTGGCGAATGTCGCTTAGTAATTTCTTATAGGCCATCAGCGCTTCTGAAACTCAGCCTGTATTTCCAACGCCACCTCATCACCAACCAGGCCAATGTATTTACTGAGTCCAAAGTGATCAATCTTAAACAACACTGTGCTGTGCGCGGGGTCAATAGAGTATGTGCCGGGTTTTAGGGCCACTAACTCAGTACTGTAGCCCGGTCGGACTAGTTGCGCGCAGGCGGACAAAAGCAGTAAAGCAGTGACTGCAAAAAGTGAAGTTTTTACCAGGCTTAATCGCGGCATGTATAACATTCTGAGATATTACGGTACCGCGATACGAATAGAAAGTAGCGTTGGCAGGGATTTAACAGGCCAAGGTACTAGAGTCTACTTCATCACACGCGGTCAACTTCGAATACTTGAAATAGGCGTGGGCGGCTCATCCCAGGCTTCCTGCTCTCGTGGCAAATAGAAACGTTCGTACCATTTTCGTAGCTTGGTAATGGGGCCATCGCCGTCGCACAGAATCGGATTGGGGCGATAAACTTTGGTCCGCCAAATTTCAGCATCCTGGCTAAACGCTGCGATGGCCGAACGTGGGTACATTTCTTTGAATTCTTCTGGCAGTGGTTTGTCGTCGAGACTTGCGCATATTACGCCTGATGTAAGTTCAATTTCATCATTATTGATGGGAGTGTGGTAGTTAACCCACCAACTCTGGAACGACATTTCATCACTTCGCACTTCGGTGAAGTAATACATGATGGCGGGGCCATGGTAGGTTGCATCACCCCAGGCATCGGATTGATTTTCCTCGCGCATATCGCGCATGGCCAGCAAGTCGAGCCCAAAACCTGTGGGTTGAATCAGGTCGCAATCAGCTCTGCTTTCAATTTCTGATATCTGTGTGACCGAATACGGCTTAAAAATATTGTCGAACTTTGTTGCAACACCACCGTGTACAGACGGGAAGTGGCCTATATCAACAATATTCTCTATAACCTCTCGACCGTGAGCCTTGATAACACTGCGATTAAATACCCAGTCGCCCCACTCTGGCTGATTCCAAACATCGACGGCAGGCATTTCCCAATTCGGTTCGCCGCCAAGTTCGTCATACCAAATGGCGATGTAGCCGCTTTGTTCAATCAAGGGCCAACTTTTTATGGCGCCTTCCTTGGCGCGCTTGGGAATTTGTTTGGCGTAGGGTATCTCGGTGCAGGCGCCTTCTGAGTTGAACTGCCAGCCGTGGAATGGGCAGCGGATGCAGTTGCCTTCCACTCGGCTTCCGGTGCCGGCTAAATGTGCACCAAGGTGTGGGCAGTAGGCGTCCAGTACGGCGGCTTGACCGTCATTGCCGCGAAACAACACCAAGTCCTGGTTGAAAAAATGCAGCGCTTTTACGTCACCTGGCTGAAGTTCTTGGGTGAATTGAACAACATACCAACCACGGCCAAACTTGCCGGGCTCTTCAAATGCGTATTCATATTGCTGGGTCATTTGCTGTTCCTCTGCTGCATCCAGAAGTATGCCCAGCTTGGGTCTCCTCTTGAGTTACAGATTGATTATTTAGCCGCAAGAAAACTCTCTAACCACTCCGGATAATCCAATCTCACCGCTGCAGCAACCGATCGATCCAGCAACTCAAGCATTAGATTATCTTGCTCTTCATTAAGCGCTCCAAACCCAATTGAAACCACTATCGTCATCAGGCTGTGATAGGCATAGCCTCGATACTCGTGCCAGCAATCGTCTAAATCGATTGGCGCGCCGTGGTGCGCTCTGCGCTCCACATAGTACTTAATCAGCTCGTGTTCGCTGTCGGCTAAGGTCTTGGAAGGCAGTGAATCGGTCAGGAAGTACTGCACGTCTCGCGTTCCACGCCCCCAATGCACCGCCTGAAAATCAAGCATGCCCATCTCATCACCAGAGACAAAGAAGTTACCCAGATGACTGTCGCCATGCAGCAGGCATAAAGGGCCCGAAAACCAATACGCCAGCAGTTGTTCCCAATGCAACAGACTTTTCTTGTAGGCGTCTTCAATAGTCTTGGGAATTCGCCCAGGGGCTTTTTTTATGCACGGCTGAAGCGCATAGGTATTCAAGGCCTGCGATACGCGACCGGTTTGCTTTCCAAGGAACGGGTGGTACTTTAACGGTAGAATTTGTTCGCGCTGATCTGCGTTTAAATCAAAGTGACTGGCGTGCAGTTTTGCGAACGTATCCAGACAGCGGTATACCAGGTCGAGCGAGGGGCCTTGTTGCATATCCAGGTTGGTGAATAAAGTGACACTTGGATCGTCTAGCAGGTTTTCCTGAGCGATGAAAAAGCGAGTGCCTTTTGCATGCGTTGCAAACGTTTCTGGCGTGCGGAATGGAATTCTGAGCGCTATATGACGGCAGAAGTAGCTTTCTAACTGCCACGAGCCAATCAGGGCAAAAAACCAGTGGGTTGGTAGCGAATTCATCGGCAGTTTGAGAAACAAACTGTTTTCACCTGATATAGCAGAGTTCTGTGCTACCTGCTGCTGAACATCAATAATCAGGTTCTGGCAGTTACTACTGACAGATTTAACGTCACGCACTTTAATGGCCGACAAAGGTAATCGGAGTGCTTTAGCTTCGCCAGTGCTCGATGGTACGGAATGCTGATCTATTAGCTCATTGAGCAGCGTTTTCTCGAGAGCCTTGGCTGGTAAATAAGGAAGACTGGCACCAAACAAATCACCCACGCGATCAACAAGTACGCGCACAGCCTGCACCATGGAAAATCCAATCAGCTTGGCAAGCTCTGTTGTTTTCATTTCTTAGTATTCTACCTGTCAGGCTTGACGCCAGATCGCTCGTATGTCGCGTAAGTAACTTGTCGATACACAGGGGAATATATAATGTGTAGCTAACCGCTGCTAATGAACGATCGGTATGTTGGGAATATCATTATGTCTGTGCAAGAAAGTAACTTAAACGCTGTAAGCAAAGAGCAAGCTTACGACGCTATTGTGATCGGTGCTGGTCATAACGGTTTGGCAACCGCTACCGTATTAGCACGACAGGGCCAGCGAGTATTGGTGCTGGAAAAGAATAACTACGTAGGTGGCATGGGTGGCACCAGAGAAATACTCAAAGATTGCCGCAATGAAGTGGGTGCCAGTTGTTTGTTTCCCTTGTCTAAAGAGATAAAGGACTATTTTCAGTTCGAAGACAATGGCGTGGAACTTATTCCTTTGCCTGTTATGGCGGTTAATCTTAGCGGGCCAAACTCAAGACCACTTATTTTTTACAAGAACCCGTTGAAAGTGGTGCTGGGTGTTTGTCGAAGCTTTGGGCCAGGGGCGATGCTGGGCTTTGTCCGGTTTATCAAGTTTTGTGCCTATCCCGCGCAAGTGTTGGACCGCTTTACCGCGCGCAAAGCACCTAGAAGCTTACAAGCGCTGATCGATGAGGCTCCAACAGAGAGCAAGCGTGCCCAACTCGAACTGGCATTCTATGGGTCGGCAATGGACATCATCAACAAGTTCTTCCCGGACAAGAAGAGACATAAGGAACTGCGTTCAAGCCTTGCATTTGCCGCAGTGCAAGCGACGTATAAAGGGCCGTATTCCAAAGGATCCGGAATGTGCTTGATCTACACCATGGCCCAGGAAGGCTCAGAAGGCATGATGCAACGCGTTAAAGGAGGGCTTGGAAAATTATCGGAATCACTGGTTGATCGCCTTGAGAATATGGGCAGCACCGTACTACTAAAGAAACCCGTAAGCAAAATATTGCTGGAGAAAAATCGCGCAGTAGGCGTAGAGCTCAAGAATGGTGAACGCTTTTACGCAAATGTAGTCGTGTCAAACCTGGACAAGCCGGCAACGTTTGATTGTCTTCTGAGTGATCACGCACCCGAGCAGTCGGTACAAGAGAGAATCGACAAGTTTGAACACAAAGGCGCTTTTATGCATCTGTTATTCAAACTCAAAGAGTTACCCAGCTACGGCGGCGAATTTGAAAAACTAAATAGTGTTCCCTTTTCCCAGTTTGGTGGTGCTATGGTTCACGACCCGGATGAGCTGCAAGCAAGCTTCGAAACTTGCCAGCGCGGTGAACTACCGATGCGAATACCACTGGCTTTCCAATTTCCGTCACTCATGGATGATAGTCTGGCCCCAGCGGGTTTTCATATTGCCAGTGCCTATGCATTTTACTTTCCATGCGATGCCGAAAAATCAGCAAAAGGTAAGCTAAGGGATCAATTTGCGGAACGGGTTATTGATCAAATAAGCCAGTACATGCCGCAATTCAGAGAGTTGATTGTCGACAAAGCTGTTTTCACAGCTGAGCATTTCGCTGTTATGGAAGGCGCTACCAACGGCGATTGGACACACGGTTTACTGCATCCTGATCAGATGGTTGGTGATCGCAGCTTGCTTGATGAGCAAGGCCACAGCACACCCTATGAAAATCTGTTTCTTTGCGGTGCCTCTTGCCACCCTGGCCCAGGCGTTACGTTTCTGCCGGGCTACAATTGCGCGCACGAAATTCTGGCGCTGGCGCTGCCTTGCACAGGGAACCTGAATAAAAGTGTGTCAGGCGTTGATCGTGCTGCGTGAGGCTTAAGAAGCTATGATTATCATGGTCAGCTGCGCTCAAAATATAGAATCACACTTGAAGGCGAAGCACAGTATGCAGCCTAAACACCTCTCGGAGCCTATTCAATGAACTCATGGACTGACAAGATTGCTGTTATCACCGGTGCAGGAAGCGGCATTGGTGCAGGCCTAGCACGTCAATGCTTGTCCAAAGGTATGTTTGTTGTGGCCTGTGATATCAGCAAGGAAGGTCTGGAGGCATTGCAGCCAAGCGCTGCGAAGAGTGCTGGAACCCTGACAACTCACGTATTAGACGTAAGCTCTGCAGACAGCGTGGAGAAGCTAGCCGAGCATGTGTTTACGGGATACGGTCGTGTGAACCTCTTATTCAACAATGCCGGCGTGCTGGTCGATGGTAAGTGTTGGGAGCGCGAACTGCGAGATTGGCGTTGGATTGTCGACGTCAACATTATGGGCGTTATTCACGGTGTTAGAAGCTTTGTACCTAAAATGCTCGCGCAAGGTGAAGCAGGTCGAGTCATTAACACTTCTTCAATTGGCGGCTTGTTGGGAGGTGGTGCCTATATGGCGCCTTATCAAAGCAGCAAACACTTTGTAACAGCATTTACTGAAACCTTGTTTCAGGAGCTTCAGCTGGAAGACGCCCCCATCAGCGCGTCTGTATTATGCCCCGCCGAAGTGGCCACTGGCATATGGGAGTCTGACCGATTGCGTGATGCACAACAGCACAATGTGCTGGGTAGCGAAGCAGAACAGCAAAGCCACGATATGATAGCGGGCAGCGTTGCTGACGGATTAACGCCCGATGACTTTGCCGAACTTGTTTTCTCTGGCATTGAAGAAGGCAAGTTTTGGTTGCTACCGCAACCAGAATTCAAAGCGATGTTCCAAAAACGTCACGACAGCATCATCAAGGAAACGCAGCCCTTGAGTATCGCCGAGCTGATGGGTTTATAGTAGACATTGCGTGCTAATGAATAGATTGACGGTTCGCAAGCCAGTACTTGATTTCCAAGGCGTACTTCCACATTGGAATCCCAGTGAGCCAGAATTCTCCCAGATCAATAATGCGGCTTCAACAGTGTTGCCGCACCTTGAGCCGTACCTGATCAAAGTACTTCGTCAAGCTCGCGAAGCGCTTAGCGCAACTGACGATGCCGCACTATTGGAAGACATTGATTTGTTTATCCGCCAGGAGGCCAATCACTACAAACTGCACCAACAATATAACGAAGTGCTTTATGCGAAGGGCTATGAATGTCTTAAGGAGCATGAGGCGCAGCTGCACAACGACTACAAGAACTTTCTTGAAAATCGCTCACTGAAATTCAACCTGGCTTACTCGGAAGGGTTTGAAAGTCTGGGACTTATTCAAGCCGAGTTTATTTTCAACCACGCCCAACCATGGATGAAAGATGCGGACCCTGCGGTTAGCGCATTGTGGGAATGGCATTTAGCCGAAGAGTACGAGCATCGGCGCATTTGCTTTGATGTTTACAAGAGCTTGTACGGCGGTTATTTCTACCGTCTATACGGTTTACTATTCGCCATTCGCCATCTTGAGGGCTACGGTAAACGGGTCAGCAAATTTCTAATAAATAAAGATCGCGACGATCAGGTTATCAAGAAAGGTGTTGGCTCTTGGTGGCGGGAAACACGGTATAGGACGCAACTGGGGCTATTTGGAATATTTAAGCTCTGCCGAGTGCTTTCGCCTCGCTACAACCCCGCACGGTTAACAATGCCTGAACGTGCTGACTCAACCTTGAGAGACTTGTTAATCAGCGACTAGTATTGCTCATGCGTTCCTCTCTGTGCGCCTCTTCGCCTTTCAAGGTGAGTCCTATCAGCAGTATCGCAGCGCAACAACCACCGGTTAGCAGCATAAAGCCGCCATCCCAACCCCAGAAATCAACCGAATAACCAATGGCAATGTTCGCAAATACCGCACCGCCCAGGTAACCAAACAAACCGGTAAGACCTGCGGCTGTACCAGCCGCCTTTTTTGGCACGAGCTCTAGCGCATGCAGACCGATCAGCATAACCGGGCCATAAATCAGAAAACCAATCGCTATAAGCGCGGCCATATCAACAGCGGGATTTCCAGGTGGGTTAAACCAATACACCAACACAGCAATCAACACTAAAAACATAAACAACATTCCAGCAGGCGCTCGCCGGCCACGAAACCAGCGATCGCTGATCCAACCGCATAGCAAAGTGCCGGGAATACCAGCCCACTCGTAAAGGAAGTACGCCCAGGAACTTTGGTCTACCGTAAAGTCTTTCGCTTCACTCAGATAGGTTGGCGCCCAGTCCAGTACGCCATAGCGAATCAGGTAAACGAACACATTGGCAAATGCAATACACCATAACAGGCGATTATTGAGCACATGCTCAAGAAAAATTTCACGGGCATTGAATTCCGTTTCATGCGCTGCCTGGTAGTCCTGCGGAAAGTCCTGGCGATGTTCTTCTATCGACGGTAGGCCACACGACTGAGGTGTGTCACGCATGACAATGAACGCAAACACGGCAATGACCACAGCGACTGTTGCAGGTACATAAAAAGCGCTATGCCAATCGTTATACCAGGCCATACCCAATACAAATAGTGGTCCGATTAATCCGCCACCTACATTGTGTGCCACGTTCCAGACAGAGACCACGCGACCGCGTTCGTTACCTGAGTACCAGTGCACCATGGTTCTGCCGCACGCCGGCCAACCCATTCCTTGCACCCAGCCATTCAGAAAAAGCAGCGCAAACATTATTGATACGCTGCCAGTTGCCCATGGCTGAAAACCAAACAGGAACATGATACCCGCGCTACACAACAGCCCTACTGGTAGAAAGAAACGAGGGTTACTGCGATCAGAAACGCTACCCATCAAGAATTTGCTAAGACCATACGCAATAGATAGCGCCGACATGGCAACGCCTAATTCACCGCGACTATAACCGTGCTCTTCTATGAGGAACGGTAAGGCAAGCGAGAAGTTTTTACGAACAAGGTAGTAACCCGCGTACCCTACAAAGATTCCAATAAAAACCTGTAAGCGCAGGCGTTTGTAGTCTGCATCAACAGTTTCAGCTGGCCTGAGCGCCTGGTGCAGCGCGGGTTTGAAAATACCGTACATTTTATTCTTCCTGCTTATGGCCCGGTTTCAGTCGTTACCCACACCGGGTTGCCATAGGCAAATTGACCTGCGACGTCTTCAACAATAATGCTATACCAGGTGTTGCTGACTGGAGTAACAGTTGTGCGATAGCTGCTACTTTTGGGCGCGCCTTTATATTCCTTAAAGCCAACTTCCCGCCCAGCGCTAATAATTCGCACCGATTTAATACCTTCTACAGAATGCAGTTCATAGTCCAATGCCAGAACCTCACCCGCCTTTTGAGCCAAAGTGTCGCCAAACTGAATACTGGGATACACGATAGGCCCTTGACTGGCAAATGAACGGCCGGCTTTTAGTCCGGCAATATAATTCGCTACAGTAGGCTCGCCGCTGATGTGAACATAACTTCGTGCGCTACCTGAACGTTCTTGCCAGACATTATGCGCATCTGAACCAGCAGCTAAATAAGCCCTTTTCCCTTCATTCCACAAGGACCAACATCGCTCCAATGTTTTCTGGTTGCTGGAGCCTGCAATTATTTCGACTAAGTCAAAGCCATCGTTGTAGCCTCCGGGAACGGAATGGCCTTCGTCCAAATTAGTAAAGTAGCCATATTCATTGTACGGATGGTTAACGTGAATAACGTCGGCGCCTAAACGTCTGGCCTCGGCAAAAACTTCAGCTACATTTGCCACACTGGTGTCGAGGTTCAGAGCTTTGTCTTCGTTTATTGGGTAGGCGTTGAAATGCGCCCACGACGCGCTCAATTCCGTACCTGCAATAAATGGTCGTTGACGTTTTGTTGCAAGACGCCGCATTGCGGCATTGTTCGCAGTGGAATCGTGATCAGATAAAAACAGAATATCCAGATTGGCCGCCAACTCTGATCGCACCACATACTCAGGATCAGTAAAACCGTCAAGAACATCTGAATGATGATGTAGATCGGCGCTATACCAACCCTTTGCCGTAGGACTTAGTATTACTGGTATCTCAACATTCAATGTCTTCGTTTTATTTGACTCTACGCTAGCCGGAATGTTCTGAACTTGGGAGGTAAACCCGCCGCCAGAACTAAGCTCTAACACGTACTGGCCCGGCGCGACTGTTGCTTTAGCAATACCCACATCATTCAAATCGGTAAAAAAAGTGCTACGGCCAAAAAAAGCGATTGGTGACTCCTGACCTTCCAAAACGCTGATGCGTGCATCCATTGGCTCCCCAGTTTTCAGCTCACTAACGTTTATTTCCAGACTACCCGGCAAGGGCACGTCAGAGAAATCATGTGAAACCGTCTGGCCTTTCTCTAGCGTCACGATTAGACGATCGCTTAATCCGTAGCCTTCGGCGGTTGCGTATAACTCATAATCACCCCGCGGCAGTTTGAACGTGTATTCACCGGCATCGCCTAGCGTCCACGCTAATACCTTTCCGGATTTCTGCACAATCACAGCAGGACTATCTATCAACGCACCAGCAGCATCTCTGACAAACCCGCTTAGCTGTGCGTAATGATTACCTGTGAGTGCAAGCTCAGCGTCGACCACTTTAGAAAGGCTGCCACTTGATTCTACCTGCAGCCATACTTCAAATTCCCTGGCCTCACCCGGTGCAAGCACATGCTGCTTATAGCGATCTCTACCGCTGTATTTCATTTGATCGGAAAATGGTGCGTGCAAGGCTAATAACCAATCTTTGTCGTACGCCGTCGACCAGTCGCCAAAGGCTTTCGTCTCCGGCGCATCAACTTGGCCACTCAGGCCAGGCATTCCAAAGAGGTGACCGCCATCCGGCCATGCGACGTAGCCGCTTAGCAGCTCATCGGTACTGAGCTTGCTGGTATTTTGCATTTTCGTGTGCAGCTGAATAATTGATTCACCATCGCGCACCGTAAATCGGGTTTCCAAACTTACATCACCCCAGTCTCTGCGGGTGACTACTACAACCGTATCTTGCGAAGCTTGCTCTACACGGGTTTCAGAATAGCTATTCGGCCAAGCCGACCAATTATTCGGCATGAAGTCGACCAGTGACGCAAAATCTGCGCTCGGCTTGCCATCCCGTAATACCGCAACATCCACGATACCACCGCGCGGAACACCCCAGGGTGATTTGCTTTCGATAGCGAACGCCAGAGCGAACAGGCCGTTGCTTATGGTGATGTCATTTGCAGCTTGCGCATCGCCTTTGGGAATTGCCGTTGGGCCAGTTACTATCTTGATTGCTGAAAAAGCAGGTATAGAGAGTAATAGGATGATTAAAAAGAGACCGATGTTTTTACACCATTCTCCTAAATAGGCTCTTCTCAACATAGCAATAGCAACCTCCTTGAAGCGATTCAGCGAATTCGCTGCGAGTGCTCTTTCAAGTAACGTGACTGGGCCATAGTAGCAGAAATAGATTTGCAGACTGCTCAGTTCAGTACTTACTGAAGCAACAGCTATTTATAAATGTACTATGTGTATTCAAACAAGAATGCATCATAAGGTTCAGCCGGCTGGGCCAGGCTTGTAATCTAATGAGAAATGACAATACTTCAGGAACGCAAGTGCTAGCCATTTGTCTGCTCGTTGGGGTTTCCAGAATGGCCTATTATCTGGCAATTTTGGGTCTACAGTGTTTAAAATAGCGAAAAGACACCCTTGAAGCCCGTCACTACTGCATGGGCGGCGTGTTGCTTGTGGAGTCAAAGTGCATTCGTTAGAGCAGTTGAACCAAAAAACCGAAACCGCAAAGCAACTGTTGCGCAGCGGCGAGTTTCAAGACGTCATGGCCGTTACCCGTGAAGTGCTGGAAACCGATTCCGCGTACCCGCCAGCCGTGTTTCTCTTGGGCGTAGCTCAGCGTTGCGCTGGCCTGGAGAACGAGGCGGTGTCGACGCTTCAACAATTCATCGAGCTCCAGCCAACGGTACCTCAGGGGCACATGGAACTAGGGCTGGCTCAACTAAAGGCAGGCAAACTGGGAGAGGCAAAAAATTCCCTTCTAACTGCCGTGAATAAGGAACCCAAGCTATCTGCCGCATGGCATGCGCTGGCCCGGGTGCATTCGATTGAAGGCGATGATGACGAAGCAGCTCGCGTGCTCGCGGCTGAGCTGCTCGCCAGCGACGTTGCCCCTCCTCTCAAAAAGGCGTCGGAGCTTTTCTATCAAGGCAGAATAGGTGTTGCGGAGGGAATCTGTCGTGAATACTTGCGCACCAGGCCCGCTGACGTGAACGCCATTCGTCTGCTCGCAGACATTGGTTACAAACTCATGATGATGGAAGAGGCGCGAAAACTCTACCTGCGTTGTATTGAGCTCGCACCCGACCATCACGCCGCCAGATATAAATATGTGCAGGTCCTGGCTCGCCAGAACAGATTCGATACCGCGCTTGCCGAAGTAGAGATACTGCTTGGTAAAGAACCCGATGATTTGTCATTTCAGGTTTTGCATGCTTCAACACTTGCTCAGTCAGGTCGCTACCCTGAGGCGCACAAATGTTTTCGAGCAGTTTTGAAAAAGATTCCTGAGGCAGCCACGGTTTGGACCAGTTACGGCCACTCACTCCGATACAGCGGCCAAGGTAGCAAAGCGATTGAGGCCTACCGTAAAGCCATCGCCATCGCTCCGGATGACGGCGAGGCATGGTGGAGTCTGGCGAACCTCAAAACGGCAAAATTCACCGCCAAAGAAGTTAGTTCAATGCGAGCCAAACTAAGGCAACTGGATGGCGATGGTCCGGATAAAGCTCACTTAGCCTTTGCGCTTGGAAAAGCGCTGGAAGACAATGGCGAATATGACGAGTCGTTCGCTGCCTATGCACTCGGCAACGACGTCAAAAAAAGACAGGGTGGTTACAGCTCGGCAAATACCAGCGAGCGAACAGACCATATCATCGAAAGCTGCACACCAGCCTTTTTCGATCAACTCGGATCCGAAGGAAATCCGGATGCCAGCCCCATTTTCGTTCTGGGTCTTCCGCGCTCTGGCTCAACGTTACTGGAACAGATCCTGGCCAGCCATTCCCAAGTAGAGGCCACCGACGAGCTGCATTTCATCACCCGAATAGCGGCACGGCTTGAGGGTCGCAGAAAGCATGAGGATGATTGGAAATACCCTGGCATTCTGACCAGTCTGTCGGCTGATGAGCGCAAGGCCCTCGGTCAGGAGTATCTTGACGCTACCGCCAGCTATCGAAGCGGGGCCCCTCGTTTTATTGACAAGTTGCCAAATAATTTTGTGCATATCGGCTTAATCAAGGCAATCTTGCCCAATGCGACGATAATCGACTCACGTCGTGCGCCTATGGCGGCGTGCTTTGCCAATTTCAAGCAGCTATTCGCGGAAGGTCAGCCATTCACTTATAGCCTCGAAGATATCGGAAACTATTACGCAGACTATGTCAG
>JBGCDE010000215.1:0-40259 GCA_045105115.1 Pseudomonadales bacterium
AAAAAATTCCACAAACCCTGATCACGTGCTTTCGCCTTCAAAGACTCCAGGATTTCAGTTTGCCTGGCGGTGTGCGACCACCGATCACCCACTGACGTTTCATCATGAAATTCTTGCTCGATGGGCGCAACATTCTCTGCAATAAATGCTTTCACTTGCTCCAGAAGCGGTTTAACTCGATCACTAACACCTAAATCCATATTGTTTCCTCAGCCATTGTTACTTCCAGAAGCCACGCATTATACGCGTCTTAACTCATACTCCGAACTAATAAGCGCTCAGTGCTGCAAAGCGATCCAGATGATAGTTTCTATCACCGAAACTGTGCTCCAGAGCTCGCGCTCGCTTGATGTAAAAACCCATGTCGTACTCATCGGTCATACCAATACCGCCGTGCATTTGTATGCCTTCATTACTGGCTAACTGAGCTACTTCGCACATTTTCGCTTTGGTGGCACTGGCCAGTACATTCACGCCGGGCTCACCCGCATCTATCGCCTGCAAGGTTTTCAAAACCATAGACTTGCCTAATTCGATTTCACAGAACAGATGCGCTGCGCGATGCTGCAAGCCCTGGAAGGTACCGATTACGGCATCAAATTGCTTACGCTCTTTTAGGTAATCGATGGTCATCTCGAACGCCCGCAAGGAAATGCCCAATAGCTCGGCACTGATGCCAACGTTAATGATGTCGATTGCATCCGACAAAGCCGTGCCTGCATCGTCATCATCACCAAGACGCTCGCCAGCTGATACTTCCACATTGTCGAAGCTAACGCGCGCGCTGTTGCGACTGTCGATCATCGTCACTGTTTCCGTCGCCACACCTTTGCGCGTGACATCCACTAGAAAAAGCTGGGCGCCTTTGTCAGTGCTGGCGGCAACAATCAATTGATCAGCCGACGCCGCATCCGCCACAAAGCGTTTCTCGCCATTTAATAGGTAGGCGTCGCCGTTTTGCGTTGCTGTGGTCGCAAAATCAGTCGTCTTGTGCTGGCCATTTTCTTCCAATGCCAAACTAATATTCAGTTCACCACTTGCCAGTGCTGGCAGTAATTTTTCTTTCTGCGCTTCTGTCGCTGCTTTCAAAATGACGGTAGCTGCGGCCAATACACTGGCATTCAGTGGCGAGGCGCTGAGATTCTTACCCACCTCTTCCAACACAATTCCCAGTCCGGTGTAGCCATAGCCTACGCCACCATACTGTTCGGGAATAGCGATGCCCGCCCAGCCCATATCAACCATTTCTTTCCAGACGTTTTCTTTATAGCCACGCTCGTCTGCGCTGTCACGCAGTTCGCGCAATTGCGCGACCGGTGCTTTGTCTTGCAAAAAACCGCTGGCGGCTTCTTTCAGCATTTGCTGTTCTTCGTTCAGTATCAGTGCCACGTTGTTACTCCACTATGTTTCCGGTTGGGTTTGTGATGATTGCAACAATCACTATTTATCGGGCAAACCCAGTACGCGTTTGGAAATAATATTAAGCTGAACTTCCGAGGTGCCGCCTTCTATCGAATTGGCTTTGCTGCGCAACCACAAGGCCGGCACTTTAGGGTCGTCTTGCCATACCATTGCATCGGCGCCATCAATCGCCAGCTGTAACTCCATGCGACGCTTGTTAAGTTCAGTGCCGTAATACTTAAACATGCTGGACACAGCACCCATGCCTTGCCCCGCTTTGGCTTCGTCTTTGCCGCGTTCAAGACTCAGGAAAAACGCCATACCATCAATTTCCATTTGCGCACAATCTCTGCGCAGCGCACTGTTGGCTAGACGGCCTTCACTGTCAGTGCCAATGGTCTCCAGAGCCGATTGACTGGGCGACACGGACGCAAACGATTCCCCAATTGAGCTGATCATCTCGCGCTCATGGGTGAGTAAGTACTTGGCGATGGTCCACCCTTTATTCAGCTCGCCCATCAAGTTGTCTTTGGGCACCTTCACGTTTTCAAAATACGTTTCGCAAAACGGTGAGCTGCCACTGATCAAGCGAATTGGCGAGGTGCTTACGCCCTCTGATTCCATATCAAACAACAGAAAGCTGATGCCATCGTGCTTTACACTGGTGTCTGTGCGCACCAGGCAAAAAATCCAATCGGCCTGATCTGCGTATGAAGTCCAGATTTTTGAGCCATTCACCAAGTAATGATCACCCTGGTCTTCGGCTTTAGTCGCCAGGCTGGCCAGATCTGATCCAGCATTGGGTTCGCTATAGCCCTGACACCAACGAATTTCACCGCGAGCTATTTTAGGCAAGTGCTCGAGTTTTTGTTCTTCATTACCAAATTTCATCAATGCAGGACCCAGCATTGAAATACCGAAACTGTCCAACGGCTTTCTGCAACCCAGTGAGCGCATTTCCTTGGCCAGTATCTTGGCTTCGTCTTTATTTAAGCCCCCACCGCCATATTCGCTAGGCCAAGTCGGTACCGTCCAACCTTTTTCGCCCATTCTTTGCATCCAAATGCGCTGATCTTCGGAGATAAAGTCGAAATTTCGCCCACCCCAACACCACTCAGATTCAGATTTAAAGGGTTGGCGCATAGACTCCGGGCAGTTATCTTCTAACCACTGTCGGGTCTCGGCTTGAAAGCTTGCTAGTTCGGTCATAGGCTTGGCCTTTCTGGGGAAAAGTGCGAAAAAGTATTGGCATAAGAAATGCCATATCTTACGCTTGGCATAATGCCGTTTTTAAGGCAATTCTGCAAGCGTGTCTGCCCTACCCACGCGGCCCACACTAATGAAAAAATCAGTAAAGTGGGCGACGCACTGTTTTGACGCAGCATGCCGCGACCGGCACAATGAACCGTAATATTAAAGAAAGGAGTACAGCATGCGCTGGAAAACTGGACGACGCAGCCAAAACGTAGAAGACCGCCGTGGTTCAGGGGTGTCCAGACGCGGCAAAATGGGCGGCGGCGGCATTGGCGTGATAGTGCTGGCATTGATTGCGATGTATTTCGGCGTCGATCCGCGCGTTGTGATGCAAGGTGCCGAAATTCTAAACAATACCGGTGGTGGTCAGACACAAACGCAGCCACAAGCTCTGCCAGCTGGGCAGGAAGAGGCCGCGGCATTTACTTCCGTTGTGCTTGGCGATACAGAAGACACCTGGAACCAGTTGTTTCCGCGTGAGTTTAATCGGCAATACAAAGAACCTAATCTGGTGTTATTCAGTGGTTCGGTAAAATCGGCCTGCGGGTTTGCGCAAGCCGCTATGGGGCCATTTTACTGCCCGGGTGATCAGAAGGTTTATATTGATCTGAGTTTTTTTGATGATTTAAAAAATCGCTTTGGGGCACCCGGTGATTTTGCGCAAGCCTACGTGATAGCGCATGAGGTGGGCCACCATATACAGACCTTATTGGGTATTTCCAAACAGGTGATGACCCAACGCCAGCGCGTGAGCGAAGAGCAAGGCAACGCCTTATCGGTTCGTCAGGAGTTGCAAGCTGATTGTCTGGCAGGCGTGTGGGCACACAACGCACACAAGGCACGCAATATTCTGGAAAGCGGCGATATTGAGGAAGGTCTTAATGCCGCGACGGCGATCGGTGATGATCGCATTCAGAAACAGTCTCGCGGTTACATTACGCCAGAGTCGTTTACCCATGGCTCATCAGAGCAACGTGTGCGATGGTTTAAGCGTGGGCTTGAGGCGGGTACTGCGGATACTTGTGATACGTTTAGTGCCAGGCAGCTTTAAGTTTTACTCTCTTTTTAGAGACCGGCGCTGAGCAGAAGTCAGGCTTCCGGGACACGCCGTGAACCCATCCATGGGGGCTTGGTTTTCGACGTCCTGTCTCAAACAGTCCCGGAAGCCTGACTTCTACTCACCACCTACGTGCCATCCATCAAGGATGGCGTTTACCTAAAACTTAGCGAGCAGCAGTACGATACTGCTGAGGCTTAAAGTTAAACTTCTGACCCGCAACACTGGCTTCCAGCATCAAGCCACCTTTGGCGTGGGTGAATACGGCCAGGCCTTTGTAGTAGGCGCCCATTTCCTGACGGGATGTTTTTGGCCCAGCGCTGTAACCCGCTGAGGCACCCATTGTGCCTGTTTGCGCTTGTGCGCCGGCAGTCACTGCAACAGCAGATGCAGTCGCATCAAACTCAAACGTACCGCTAATAAATTCTTTATAAGCACGTTCGTCCTGAAAGAAAATAATTTCACTGTACGCCTGCAAACCGGCTTGGAAGCCGATCGATAGCTGGGCAAGAGAAGACAAACCAGAAAGCTCACCCTGACGAAAGACTTTACCCGTTCCGTAGGCACCGCCGAGTATAAAACCGCCTTTACCTACAGTCGGAAACACGGCAAAGCCATAGGCATGCTCGAAGTAAGGATGGGTTACTTCAGAGCTTTGAAAAATACTCACTGCGTTCTGAACTTTTACGTCAGGCGTTTGTGCCATTGCAGTTAAGCTGAACAAGCCAACTATCAAAGCCACTACGGCTAAAAATCCGGTTCCTGCACGCTTCATATTCCCTCCATTAGGTTTGCACGCTAAAACATTGTTTACCGTGCTGTTTTACCCCTGTGGAGAGCTCTCGTAAAGACGGATTATTACCAAACGCTGCGATACAGTTCGGCAATTTCACTTTGGGTAGGTACGCGTGGGTTGTTAGCCGGCGAGCCTGACGCAAGCGCTTGTTCAGACATGGTGTCGATAGAATGCGTGTAAGCCTGCTCATCAATGCCATAGGCTCGTGGCGAAGGTACCTGCAAGGATTCGCACAACTGAAACAAACCATCAACGAGTTTGCGATTGGCGTCAGCGTCGTTATCGGCGTCGCTCGCCATGCCCATTGCTCGCGCACTTTGTGCGTAGCGTTGCGGCGCACCCGGTATTGAGAATTTGGTCACTTCTGGCAATAGCATGGCGTTACTCAAGCCGTGCGGCACGTGGTAAAAAGCACCAATTGGCCGACTCATGCCATGAATAAGCGTGACTGATGCATTTGAAAAGGCGATACCACCTTGGTAGGCGGCCAGCATCATTGCCTCGCGGGCTTCAAGATTATCGGGTTGCTCGCAAGCAGTGGGTAGATAACGACAGACATTCTCCATAGCCGCGATAGCTATAGGGTCGGTAAAGCGATTGGCTTTTCGACTGACGTAAGCCTCCAGCGCATGACACAAAGTGTCTATGCCGGTATCGGCGGTTAAGCGATAGGGTTTCTTCAGCGTAAGCTCATAATCGACTATTGCGGCACTGGGCAGAAACCCCACACCCATGCACAGCATTTTCTCCTGACTTTCGGTATCGGTCACTACGGTCGCCCGAGTCGCTTCAGAGCCTGTACCGGCCGTAGTTGGTACGGCTATTATCGGAAAACCTTTCGGTACTGCATTAGGCACTTTGTAGTCGCGCATTTGACCACCGTGAAAGGCTAGCACGGCGGCGGCTTTCGCGGTGTCCATGGAACTGCCACCGCCTACGCCAATCACACAGTCATAGCTTTGTTGCTGCCAGGCATTAATACAAGCGGCTACGGAATCTGTGGTGGGGTCTGGCACGCAGTCACTGAATCGCCCTGACGCTATACCTGCGGACTTGAGTAAATCATCAATCTCATCCAACAAACCCATTTGCTGAATGAAAGGGTCGCTTACCAAAAGCGGTTTATTTACACCGAGTTCAAGCAGCACCGCTGGTAATTGCTGGCGACATCCACCGCCTATGCGGCTGATGTTGGGAAGATAAAGCTGCGCTGTCATGGGCCACCTGTGTGAGTGTTACACGTGCCCGGACTGAATCAATTATCAGTTAATAACAGCGCTTTTATTTCAGTAAGCTTGTTTTTAATCAGGGCACTATTTCGTGGCCCTAATCTTAGCATTTGTTTCTGCGCTGAGGACAAGCGCTCTAAGGAAGGATCAGCGTATTTGTAGAATACTGATGGTTGCACCAGTTTTACATCGCCAGTGATCACAGGCGTTTGCAACAGATGGTCAATAGCTTTCAAACCTTCACTGTGTAAAGACTTGCGTGGTTCACCCAACTCGGCAAAAGCTGCTTTAAGCGCTGGCCAGAAGAATTGATAAATACTCACTGCCCGCTTGGCGTCCATAGCCGCGAAGGCATCGGCGTAACCGTCATATCGCGCGTAGCTAGCCGGCGACATTCTCAATGATGCACCACTGCCGGCGGCACGGAACGCTGTTGGACTATTCAACGGCAAATAACGATGCGCTACCTCACCTTCTGCCAAGTTGTATACCAGCACCACGAACCGTCGCGCCAGGTCTTGTGCGTCTGACCAGGCAACAATATTTTTCAAAGAGCTTAATTCCTGCAGTTGTGAACGCAGGTCATTGTCACTGTCATTAAGCTCAGGCACGGCCGGTGGCAGCTTGTACTCTCGCTTCAATTCTTCGTCAATAAATGGCGCTGGGGCACGGTGTTGTTCGGGGTCAAAGCTATCTGCTGAAGACTCTGCGTCGGCAGCAGAATTTATTTCACTGGAAGTGAACGGATCGTCTTCCCAACCGTCCAACTCATCATTGCTGGTATTGTACTTGTAAGCAATAAATCCAATGGCTAATACGGCAACCACACCCACAACAACAAAAACGTCACCATTAATAGAGCGGCGCTTGCCAGTTGCTGGTGTAGAGCTACTGGCGCCAGATAGCCTATCTTGATTGTCGGCGCGCAAGACCTTTTCTCCAATCGGGTTTCGAAGCAGCAGCGGGTATCTGAATGTCTTCATTAGCGGCAGGTGCTTGCTCAGACAGCTGAGCACTCTCGTTATGATTGTCTATAAGCTCTGGTTCTTGTGCAAACTCTGACTCTGGTTCTGAAGCATGCAAATCATCCGACAGACTGGCAGCGGTAACAGGCTGGTTAATAATCTCCCACTCAGAATCATCATCTGCGGCTGAAAAACCAACTTCTTCGCTAATGAACAATTCGCCGTCTTCTAGCACTTTTTCTTCGATGACTTCTTCATCGTCAGCAATCAAAAAGTAGGGGTATATATCTCCCAAGGCGTAGCTTGTGTCACCCTGCAGATTTAATGCTTCACGAATTTCCTGGGGGTAGGCGTTTTGCGCATCCTGCCACCAGACTTTACCACCCGGCATACACAATACCGCCATGGTGCTGGCCCGATTAGATTCGTATTCTTCTTTGCTAATCACTTCTTCGTTGTACGCATTCACAGCATCACGAAACAAGGTGACAATGCTCTGCAAGTAATAGTGCAGGCGAACTTTATCTTCTACAGATAGAGCTGCGAAGTCATTCAGGCCCTTTCGAAACAGTTTGGCGAGTTGCTTGTCGGCCGCCAATTCTGAATAGACCTTACTGGTGAATGTCAGACAGGCCTGGCGATTACCACTACGAACGGCACGAGTATTCTGATGCATGCGTACACCAAGAAATAAAATGGCCAGAACCATAGCCACTGATACCGCAAAACTGATTTCATCAGTCAGTTGAAATTCGAACACTGCACTAACCTCATTCGATGTGCTGGGACCAGCGTGTCACCGCCAGACGTTGCCAACTTTTTGTTATTTTTGCGAATTAATGCTTTGAGTTTAGACCAAAAACAAGCGTTTAGAAGTGCAGCCTTAGCCGCGCGGTTACTTCGTGTACAGCAAGCTCATCGGTTTCGAGATTGTCGCCAAATTGACCAGCTCTTGTGGTTGCATCACCCAGATTGGAGTACTGATAATCAAGGCCGACCTGCAAGCGCTCAGTAATATGCATGCTTACTCCAGTACCTGCCGACCAGGCAAACTCACGCTCGGAGCCACGCTGGTAGAAATCACCGTTCAAGTTACCCAGCGCGATAAACGTAGGCTCAACGTCAACGGTTGCTACTGTTCGATTTTTGGCCTCTCCAACACCGAGTTTTAGGTAGGCTGTCCATTGCGGCTTGATCAACTCACCGACGTAAGCCACATTGAGCATCCGAGTTCGGCTGTCAACATTACCGGACGCGATAAACGTTTCAGTCGTCGAGCCGTTAAAAGCTGACTGCGGTCGTGTCGCTACTGTGCGATTGCTGGCAATTTCCAGCTCTCTGTCTCTGAAGTCCAACTCCAGTCTTAGACCATTAATCATTTGGTAACCAATCGCAAAACTTTTCACACTGGTATTACCCATGTCGTAGTTGGGCGTGCCATTGGAATTTGGGCCGGCGTGCTGTAACTCGCCGGTAGCAATAGAAGCACCGAGTCCAAGCTCAATATAAGCCTGGTTTTCGTGCGCCTGTGTATTGAATGAGCAAAATACAAATGCCGTTACGCAGGCGCTTGCTAACAGTCTTTGAGAGCGATGAAAAAACTTGAATGAACGTTGATGCACTGTGGTTTTCCGTAAACAACCAAGAGAGGCCTGTTTCGTTCAGGCGTACAACAACATTAGCAGTGATCCGCTTTGCTGGAGCCAGTGCAGCGCAAAATCAGACTAAATCAGGGATTTTTCCCAAAAAAGAGCATGCCCTAACTCGGGGTTCAAAGCGTAT
This sequence comes from Pseudomonadales bacterium, assembly GCA_045105115.1. Classification (GTDB taxonomy): domain Bacteria; phylum Pseudomonadota; class Gammaproteobacteria; order Pseudomonadales; family JAUIET01; genus JAUIET01. Next base: position 8,485 of record JBGCDE010000215.1, read on the forward strand.
GACTGAAAACCAAACTTATCGTACGCCTTACGAGCTGGTTGATTTCCCTCCAACACTTCCAGCGTGAGCTTGCAACAACCGCGCTCGATTGCTTGCTGTTCAACCAGCGCAAGCATAATCGCGCATAAGCCGCTGCCGCGCGCTTTGTCGGTAACGACAACATCATGAATATTAATAATGGGCTTGCATTTGAAGGTTGAAAAAGACGCCAGGCAGTTAATCAGTCCGGCTGCTTCACTTTCCACAAAACCAAGCACACTGAAAGCCCCTGGCACAGACGCCATTGTTGATGGCAGCTGCGCCAGTATTTCAGTACTGAGCGCTTGCGCACCACCCATTGGGTCTACGGCGTATTCATTCATCAAGGCACGCATCATTTCAGCGTCGTCAACGTTCTGGTAATCCAGTAAACGGGCGTTGGAATTCATTCTGTTAGCGTATCCAAAAATTCAATCAAGTGTTTGTTGCATTGCTCTGCCTGCTCAGCTTGCACGAAATGACCCGCGTCAGCAATCAAATGAATGCCGCGTAAATCAGCAGATGCTTGCTGCAAAACGTCAAAGGCACTTGGGTCAATCATTTTGATCACCGGGTCTTCGGCGCCGGCAATAAACAAACTCGGTGGTTCGATAATACTTGCCGCCGTTGCCTTGGTGAGTTGCCAGTTGGCATCGGCCGCACGATAGGCATTCAGACCGCCAATAAATTCTTTTCCGGAAGCCGCGTTCATGAACTCATCAACATAGAATTGTATGTCGTCTTCGCTCATCCAATGCCATGGCGGCTTTCGTTCTGGCTCTGCGAGAACGTCGATATAACCCTGCACTTCTTTTGGGTAATCACTCCATTCTAACAATCGACCTTTGGCGCTGAGTGCCCAGAATAAGCGTCGCAAGAATTTTTCCGGCGCATTTGCAAATTCCTGCTCTGCTGGACCAATGGTTTGGTAATAGTGTGCGTAGAAGAACTGATGCTCGGCAATGGCTGCAAAACACTCGCTGGGCTTCTTGTCGCTTCTTGCGAACGCTCGCGCATCATCTTGGCCGCCTCTGCCAGGCAAGCCCGACCCGCTGCGTCCGGAGAAGTCGAAGTCATAGGGGCACGCCATGCCAACCAAGCCAGCTACTTTATCTGGCTGGCGAAGCGCAAGGTTGTAAACCTGTGCGGCACCAAAGTCCTGGCCAACAAAGTAGCCGCGCGGGGCATCAAAATAGTCCAGTACGCAGCAGAGGTCTTGAACGGTATGGGTGCTGGTATACGCATTAACATCGCTTGGTCGGTCGCTGCGGCCGTAACCGCGCTGATCAATGGCAATTGCGAAATAACCAGCGGCGGCTAGTGCAGGCAATTGGTGTCGCCAGCTGAACCATAGGCCGGGCATACCATGGCAAAGAATGACCGGAGGTTTGCCATTCGCTAGTTCTGGTTCTGCGCACACCGCATGTAACTGCACGCCATCGCCGGCCAGGTAATGATGCGCCAATGCCTCACTCATACCATTCTTCCAACTGACTAAGGCGCTCCAACTCAAGGTCGATCAGTTCTTTGGCGGCGCCTGCCGCCGCTACATTTTCCTTATCTTCTTCGTTGAGCTCGGCATAGAACCTGACATCATCCCAACCGTAGCCCCAGCGGAATGTGGTTGGAAAGAAAGGCGAGCCGCCAACGCGTACACCCAACAACATCAACACGGCCACTTCAGGCTCGCCAATGCCGCTAACACAAAGCTCGAGTGTTGAATCTGATTCGAGGCGCTCAATATACGTACCTCCCTTCCAGTAGTCATAATCGTGCGCCACACAACAACGCAGCCACGCTTTTTTCTCTTGCAAGCTGCCATCGGGAAATGCACTGCAACCGTCACTCAGGAAGGGTTGCAGTTCATCGGATTGAATGGAAGTGCAGGCGGGCAGAAGCGCCAGCAATATTAGCAGTCTGATGGTTTTCATGAGCGCAGAGTATACAGTGGCGCAGTCGGCTCGAAGGTGAAATTCGGACCAGGTGAGCGTCATGATTTCAGTTTAATCATTGATACCGGTGAAGAAGCTATTGTAGATTTTGCTTATTTATTGCACAGATAAAGTAAGCACGATATAGTCACATCGATTCATATCCAAGGACGGAACGATGAATGATCATGCAAAGGCTGCACATATTGTGCGGCACCCCCGTTATACACACGCCGCTTTCCAAAGCTACCTTAAATCACAAGGTTTGCGCGCACCACTTCGTAAAGCTTATGCCGCCTGGCTAAGCCGCTACATGGTATTTCATCACGGGCAGCCGTTGGAGCGCTTAACACCGCATCATGTTGAGCATTACCTGGGTTTTTTGGCAACCTACGCTGATTTCAACCAGCCGCAACTGCACGAGGCGCATTGTTGTTTACGGCTTTTTTATCAGTGCTTTTTGCCAACGCTCGATAAGCTGGCTCAGGGCGATTCAATGCGACCGTTAAGCTGCGAAGCTTGCGGCGGCAGCACTGATGCCAATAGACGCAGTGAAAAGCTGTAGGCCACAAGCAATAACGCAAACCATAAGCCGCAGGTAGTGACCAGATCCATTAAGAAGTGCTGAACAGCCGATGGGCTCATCGGCCAACTGAGAAACAGCCACAGCTTGCGACATGCAATAACAACCGGAATGCCAACAATCAGCGCTAGCGCTCCAATCTTCATACGACCACTCAGTAGTGGCGGCATTTCAGCGACCACTGGCTGCGATTGATACCAACGCCATGCCCAGCAGGCAAGCAAAGGCAAACCGACAGCGCTGCTGCCGTGCTGAATAAATTTAAACACCTGAACCTGACTGTCACCAATTTCGAACAATACCGTTGACATAAAAGGCAATAATTCCACACCCCAGCGACCATGGTGGGTAAACGCATCCCAGATCAGGTGACTTGCTGCACCTATCGCGAGGGCAACGCTAGCGGCGAGTATTTCTTTGCCGGTGAAGCGGGTCTGCCAGACCTTGAACTTCGTTAAGCGAATCTGCATGTCAGTCGGTGTAAGCTCTACGACTGCTCTGCGCACCAGGCTACGAAACAGCACTAGCAACAATAGGCCAAGCGGCACGCAGGCGAGTAGTATGCCGAGCCAAGTGTGCATCAAGGTGTAACCTGGGCCGATAGGTACGAACAAGCCCCAATCGGGAATCATCGCACCAATAAACAACGCGGCGGCCGGAAACATCGGCCAGCGAGCGGCGATGGGGGCTACGGCTAGCGTATGAGTTACTGTGAATGGCATTGGTCTGTTTGTCCTGTGCGGCTTACGCCTAGCAATGCTGTTTATTTCAGCACTTTGTTTATAAAGTGTAGAATTTGATTAGTATTTAATCGAAAAAAGCGCTCTCAATCGGCAAGTACAAGGGCGAAAATGTGATCTTGTTCAAAGCTTTAACCGCTTGAGCAAACACCTGGACTGATGAGGAACTGAATATGTCGTACAACGAAGGCGAGACTGAGATAGGCCGTTACGGCGAAGATGGCTATGGAGTGCTATTGGTCGATGAGCCTGTGCCTGGCGTGCGGCGAATGACCTTAAACCGGCCGGAAAAACGCAATGCCCTAAATCACCAGTTGCGCGGCGAATTGATGCACGCGCTACAACACGCCGACGCCGACGCGTCCATTAAAGTGATGATCGTGCGCGGCGCCGGCAGCTGCTTTTCAGCCGGTTACGATCTAGGCGGTGGCAATGTTGGCCAGCCGATGCCATTCCACACCGCTGCCGGTGACAGCCAGTGGCCTCGGCATGTGGTGGAAACCTGGATGCGCATTTGGGACCTTGGCAAACCGGTTATCGCTCAGGTACACGGTTACTGTCTCGCTGGTGGCTCTGAACTAGCCACCGGCTGCGACCTGGTGTACACCGCCCATAACGCAAAGATCGGGTATCCAGCCGTTCGTTTTGGCGTGCCTGACATGCAATTTCACCCCTGGCTGATGGGCATGCGCAGAGGCATGGAGATGCTACTCACTGGGGATGCGGTTGGTGCTGAAGAAGCCGTGGCTAGAGGTTGGGCAACCAATAGCTTCCCGGAAGAAGAGCTGGAACAGAATGTTGTTGCGATGGCGCAGCGCATTGCTGATGTACCTGCCGACATAGTGGCTCTGAACAAGCGCGCCGTGCACCGACAAATGGAAGCCATGGGTTTGCGTGCCGGTCTTCGCCAAGGAACTGAAATTTGCGCTTTAGCCACTCATCAGCAAAGTTTCCACGCTTTTATGGAGGCTCGTGGCGATGGTTCCAAGCTCACGGAGGCCCTGCAAGAGCGTGACGAGAAATTTGGTGATTACCGTACACAGCCAGATTAGGGTAAATGGTAATTTTACGCTATTTTACAATTGGCTTTGCGACATGTCTTACAGACAGCGCTGATCTTGTTTGTATACTGGGCACCATCTGACACGGACAGTTAGACAGGGACGGCAACGGAGCTGCACACGCGACACCTGCACCAGTGGTGTGACCAGCCGAGAGAGTAGCGGCACCAACCTCCCCCAGATCTTAGACACACTCCCGTGTGCGTTTCTTTTCTACGGCTGTGGTTTTTCACCGGCAAAAAAGCGGCGTGGGTTATCAACCAGCATGCAATCGATCTGCGCCTGACTCACTCCGCGCTCCAGCAATTTCGGAATGATGTTCATGTGAAAATGAGTAGGGTTGAACAATGCCTCCGGATCCATGGTTTCCAGCAAATCGCTCGGGAATGGCTGCCCTTGCGTACACCAAACCGAATCGTGGGAAATCACAATCTGGCGTTGCTGGTTTTTCGTAAGCAGCGCCACCAAAGCGTCGATGCGCTGCTCATCAGGCACCAACACATCCAGGCCGAATCGATCAAAGCCTAGATAAGAACCTTTGTTCAGCATATTCATATGATAGTCGTGCTTGGCCGAGCCGCAGCTGTGGCCAATAATGATTTTATGGGGCGCTACACCCTTTTCTAACAAGAACGCTTGCTGCTCCTCGCCCATGGTGCCCTGATCGGTATGCGTTGTGATAGGCGCGCCCGTTTCAACTGCTGCTAAAGCGGCGGCTTCCATTACCTCATATTCGTAATCCGTTATTTTGCCCTCACCGGTGGCGATTTTTATGATACCGGCTCTAATGCCGGTATCAGCGATACCTTGGGTGAGTTCATGAACAAACAGTTCCGCCATGTTCTCTACAGCGCGACCAATACTTCGTCTGAAATGCCAGTATGCCGCGCCACCCTCATCTTCTTTATACAAACCCGTCGCGCAAATAATATTGAAGCCGGTTTTGTCGGCAACTTCCGCGGCCATTGTGACATCGCGACCAAGGTCATTAGGACAGGGATCCAGCAAGGACTGAATACCCAATGCCTGCATGGATTGTATTTTACTAACACAGGTGGCTACCATGTCGTCACGACTGGGGCCAGGGCGAATAGTGTCAGCTAACGCACCTGGGTAGCCAATCAACAAGTGCTCGTGCATTAAGGTAACACCTAATTCGTTTACAGAGATGGCGCCTGTGACGGTTTGAACCGTGTTGTTATTGGTAGTGTTCATAGCAGTCGTGCTCCATTGGGAACGGTATTGTCAGGACAGGCAAGCACCACGGAACCGTCTTCGCGGTGAAAACCGGTGATGAGACATTCCGATGTGATCGGCCCGATTTGTTTGTCAGGGAAGTTAACTACCGCCACTACCTGTTTTCCAATCAGTGCTTCGCAACTGTAATGGTCGGTAATCTGTGCGCTGGACTTTTTAGTGCCAATTTCTTCGCCAAAGTCTACCCAAATCTTGAAGGCTGGTTTTCGCGCCTCTGGAAACGCTTGCGCATCAACTATTGTACCCACTCGCAGTTGTACTTTCGCAAACTCATCCCAACTGACTTCATCCATATTGCTTAGACCCTCGATAACTCGTCATTCTATGTGGTTGATTGTTTTAGAATTGCAGAACCAAAGTGTACACTCATTGACTTATGCGTGTGCAAACCATAAATAGAAGAGTATTAGTGTTAAAGGAGTTAACTATGAATACCTGTAAACGAGGCTTACATGTTCAATGTGTGCTATTTGCGTTTTTGGCACTGGCCTCATTTCACGCTCACTCGGAGACAACTATGGAGGATTCCGCAGATATTTCAAAACAACAGAATGCCTTTCTTGCCTCATTAGTCGGCAAATGGGAAGGAAGGGTAAAAACCTGGTTTAAACCAGGAGAACTTGCCGACGAATCAGCTGTTGAAGGGCAATTCCAGTTGATTCAGAACGGGCGTTTTCTGCGACACAGTTATCAAGGTTCAATGCAGAGCAAGCCGCGCAGCGGCGAAGAGAGTATTGCTTATAACTCCATAGCCCATGTATTTCAGATTGCCTGGGTCGATGACTTCCACATGAATTATGCGATCATGTTTTCTGAAGGTAAGGCGACGACCACTGGCTTTAGTGTATTTGGTCATTACTCAGTAGGGCCCGATATTCCAGACTGGGGTTGGCGAACAGACTATGAGCTGATTGATGAAGATCACCTGACGATTACTGCGTATAACGTTTTACCAGACGGAGAAGAGGCCAAGGCGGTTGAGACCGTTTATGCCCGACATAAGAAATAAGCCGATCATTCAGGAATTGTTAAGCCAGCTTTTCATATTCTTTTTCTGACGCAAAACACAACGTAGTCGGAGAAGTGTATGAACCTGTTAAGAAACATTGCTGTAGCCACTGCACTGAGCCTCACCAATGTGGCCGCAAATGCGGCTTTAAAACCGCTGCCCGAAAAATATCAGTTTGATCAGCTGCCTGAAGTAGAACGCTTTAATCGATGGTCTATAGATGACTACACAATGGTAGACAGACAATCACTTATTGTTAGAACGTCGCCGTCTAAGTCTTACTTGCTGATATTGCAACGTAAGTTACCAGGTATAGGTTTCAACGATGCCATTGCTGTTACATCAACCGGGTCGCAAATTCACGCCAGGTTTGACACTGTGCAGATAATTGATCGCCACTTCTCGGGCATTCCCGTGCCCATTGCGAAGATCTACAAGTTAGATGGGCGTGAACAACGTAAGCAGATTAAATCGAAAATTCGAGAAAGCTAGATCTTGCAGGCAGCGCTTAAACCGAGCGCTGCTGAGGCAACGTTGATGCTCGGGAGCATTTGTTACGCCCGGTTTTTTTAGAGAAATACATCGCCTGATCGGCATCAACGATAAGCTCTCTGGACGTGCGCAGTTTAGAGCTGGAACATGCAGCGGCTATTCCAATAGAGACGGTAACACTGAGCTCTAGTTCATCTATTTTTATGGTCGCCTCGCTCATGCCCTGCACAATGCGATCGCCAAGCGTTGCAGCGTGCTCTTCACCCAGAGTGGGTAGAATGGCAACAAACTCTTCGCCACCGTAACGGGCCACTACATCGGTATCGCGAACAGCGTTTTGCAAGGTTGAAGCAATCCACTTAAGCACTTCATCACCAACATGGTGGCCATGTACGTCGTTGATCTGCTTGAAATGATCGGCGTCAATAAACATAAGACTGAGTGGCTTTTCTGTCTGGGACGCCTCATTGATCATGCCGTCCAGCACTTCATCGAAATACTGTCTGTTGTAAGCCCCGGTTAGCGCGTCACGACGATTTTCTTCTTCGAGCTCTTCCACTCGCAACTGTAAATCGGAAACATGCTCGTCATTCGCTGAGTGACCCTGCCCAATCATGTAATCAAACATCAGGTTTTTGGAAGACACGACCAACTCACTCATATTGGGCACAAGCGTAGCTTCGAACAATTCTTCGGCATCTTTAACAGAAGCGAACAGCGCATGCGTAAACTCGCTTTCCGAGCTTCCAGCCAGGTCGCCCATACACGCCCGACATAAAGCGATGGCCCTTGCCAATTCAAGCTCATCACTCAGTAGAACGGCGTCGGCGAGTATGCCCGAGTAGGCAACACACCATAGTGAATCGATCCGCGTTTGGCGTTTCATTAAACGTTCCAGCGCATGGCTTTGTGCCACCGCATCAACAATCGATGCTGGTAGTTTCCAGTGCTTTAGCAGACTAGCGCCCACCTGGCTGTGGTCCACTTTTAATGATTGTCGCTCAGCGAGTTGCGCGTATTCGTGCTGGGCGTATACCGACAGATCCTGGTAGATGTCTTTGATCGCACAATCTGCCGCGAGCATGCCAATGTCTTGAACCAATGCCGCCAGAAAACACTCTTCCCAGTTTTGGACCTGCGCGCGCGTGGCAAGGAAGCGGGCCGCTGCCGCTGAGGTGACTGAGCGACGCCAAAGATAATCGTGATCAAGTTTACTGTTGCCGCTGGCACGAAGTGTATTGGCAAGCGAAAAGCTAAGCGCGGTCATCACACTAACGTTGATGCCCAAACGAGTCACAGCGGCTAATAAGGTGCTGCACGGCTTGGTGCCGCGATACGCTGCTGAATTCGCGAGCCGCATCAGTTTCATAGCGGTGGCTTGGTCGTCAGAGACAATATTAACGAGATCAGACAATTGGCAGTCTTCTTCAACCTGGTTAACGATTCGTGCTGCAACGATTGGCGGCGATGGCAGGTCCCGGCAACTGAGAATTTTGGATTCTAGGTTCTTATTCATGGGTACAGCCTGAAGACAGCCAGCCTAAATAGTATGTTGGGTTTATCGGCTGCTTGAGATAAAGCTTTAGGCTAGTACATGCGAATAAATGGGTTCAAAGTCTTTCTAGGCATGAATAAACAGAGACGTTTTGGACGCCTTGTTCAACATGTGTTCGGTTACACCACCAAATATCGTCTCGCGAATGCGGCTGCGGCTGTAAGCTCCCATAACCAGCAAGTCGGAATCAGTCTCTTCGTACACTTTCAAGATACGCGCTTCGCAGGCATTGTCTTTTTTGTCCTTTTGGATGTCTGCCTTCACACCCCAGTGCTTTAGGTATGTACGCAACTGACCGGATTTTGGGCCTAATTGAGATTCGGAGCCACACGAAATAATACTAACGCTGTCAGCGCGACGCAGCAACGGCAACGCAGCAAACACGGCACGAGATGCTTCCTCACTTTGGTTCCATGCAATAGTTATCCGTTTTCCTACGCTGGGTACTTTGCGTTGCGGTAACACAAGCACGGGTCGGCTCTTGTTGTCGATGGCAGCATGCATAAACGTTCTCGCGATTGAGCCTCCCAAGCGCCGTGGGCGGGACACAATACTTAAGTCTGCTAAGGGGCCGTTGATAGCGATCACTTTTTCTGGCGTCCCCAACTTCTCCTCCCAGTAAGCAGCTGGCGACAACGAAGGCTTACTTCTGATAGGAAAGTCGAAACTTCTAGCCATCTCAGAAAATACAGTCTCAGCCGATTCAGTAGCGCCGGTGGTGTACTTCGACTGATACACTCGCCGCCATACTTCATGACCATCGTCACCAAGCTCATTAGGCAAAAGCGTATCGCTGTCTGCGTGTGGACGAATATGGCAACCAATGACGGATGCTCCCAACCGTCTGGCTAACCAGAAGCTGGTATTTAGAGCATGAACACATTCAGGTCGGTTTGCGACCGGTACAAGAATAACTCTCATCCAAGATCTCACTTACGTTTCCTTCGCAATATTCAGGGATAGGCGCGGTAGCGAGTGTAGTAATACGGCATGAATTCGTATTTGGGTTGAAGAAAAGCGACCAAATCGATTAGTTCTGTGACCGTAAGCACGTCGTTATAAACACGCATTTTCGACTGACCGTTCTCATCAGTTCCATCTGCCCGGTGACGTGGAAGTACACGGTGAGATGGATTGATAATCGACGTCACAATGTCAGCGTAGGTTTTTACATTGGGACTTTGGCCACCGATTATTATGTTAAGTTCTCGATTCTCAGACGCTTCACCAAGCTGTAAGCCTTCGATACTATGACAATCGGAGCACCGATTATCCACGAAAGCTATCCGACCCCTGTCCGAGTTGCCTTCTGGCAAACTAAAACCCCGCGGCGAATCAGCTCCTTTGTCGCAGCCGCATATCAAGAAAAAACATAACGAGAACATTAGAAACCGTATCATCGAATTGACCTCACTTTCAGATGTATATCTGCAGTTCGCATTCAGACTAACAGCCCTGGGAAAACTTACTTTGATCTAAATCAAACGAGATGGCAGCTAAGCCTACAAGACCTAGGCCGAACATTTCACGCCTTCATAGAACTCGTTCTTCGTATCCGCCAAACTCTGATATTTACTTCTTGATAATTAGTCGTATTCCAAGAACTGTGAGACCCAAAAGCAGGCCTAGGCCTAATACCGCGAGCAGCTTGTTTAAAAGCTCTGATGGTGTCCACTGAAGATAATGAACTTTGTAGAGCTGATTGATAAGACGGGTGTCTTTGCCTTTTTGATGAAGCGATAGCGATTGCCAGTTCACGCTTATTTCAATTCCTGAAGAAGTATGCGCAATGCCATTGCTTATTCCTTCAATCTGTCCATAGCGATGTCTGTTGTGTGATGTGGCGTCATCAATCAGACGCATAAGGTCTTCGTCACTTGGCCGTACATAATCCGCTAGAGTATCCGGGTGTAGGTGCACCCTTGATTCTTCCATAGCAATCAGCAGATGCTGCCCCAATACAGTTTGTATTAATTTCATCTCACGCCAACTGGCATCTGGCGCGATGGTCAATGGCGCGTTTATCGGGTAAGTCTTCACTGGCAACAAAGCAAATGCGTCATCGTAGCCAGGCTTGAGCATAAATACCGCGCCGGTCAGCACCCATCCCAGCATAGGCAGGATCAACAACATTCCAAACAGTTTGTGATACCGGCGTGTCATCATTTCATTCGAGCTAGGTGTGCCATTTAATTCATTCTATGAACTTCGACTTATCGAAGCGGATTGCGTACTATCGAGGCACGAAATAGGCAGCGTTTGCAGGGGCTTTAAAAGTGTCACAGAACAAATTTGATATCAACAATAGAAATGCGGTAATAACAGGTGGTGCGACAGGCATAGGCCTCGCCCTGGCCAAAGGCCTGGGTGCCAAAGGCTGCAAACTCATCATTGCCGAGCCAGATGAAGAACGCCTGGAGACAGCCGTGAATTCACTGCGTGAACTTGGCATAGAGGCGCACCATGAAGTGTGTGATGTGACGAATCTTGCCCAAGTTGAACAGCTGGCCGATAGAGCCTGGGACGTATTCGGCCACGTAGACATGGTGTTTAACAATGCCGGCATTGGCATTCGACAAAAACCGATAGTAGACACCTCATCAAAAGAGCTGCACGCCGTTTTAGACGTGAATTTCTTTGGCGTCTGGTATGGCAGTAAAGTCTTTGCTGAGCGCCTGATTGAACAAGGCACACCCGCAGGTATTTACAACACCGGCTCGGAAAATTCCTTGTTCAACGCTGTACCCAACAATGCGGCCTATCTTGCATCAAAGCACGCCGTACTTGGTATGACCGAAAATCTGCGCGAACAGATGCCCGATTTTGTTCAAGTTGGCTTGATCATTCCTGGCCTTGTGAAATCAGAACTAACGAAAAGAATTGCTCATTTGGCGATGGACGCAGACGAGTTTGCAGAATGCGCGTTGCAGCAAATTGCCGACGGCCAGTTTTACATCGTGTCGCATTCGTACAATATGGTGCAGATCAAGAAACGGTATGAAGAGATTGAAAAGGCTTATGCCCAATATGCGCCGAGGTATGAGGGTGACGAGGAGTATGATATTCGGCACTTGATGACGAATACATAGAAACGGTTAGTTTACTGACAACTAAACCGGCCCTCAGACCAATCAGTTCCTACTATCTTTTCACATTGACCAGGCCAACCATATTGTTGCCAAGCGCGAACTAAACCAATGCGTTCGGCAAATTTTGGAAAATCAGGGTGTTGACGCAGCCCGCGATTTGCCTCTTCATCGGTCCAAATACCGCTAATAGCCCCAGCGTTAAATGCAAATGGGCGGTCAACGAAAGTACTCATGAGCTTTTCGAATTCACCAAGGTAAAGATAGAAAAACAAGGGGTAAACGCTGGGTCTGATATCCGCTTGAGCGTAATGTTGATCGACCAGCGTTGATGCCTTCTGCCTGAGGGACAAGTCGTTGGAAGTGATTGCGTCTGTAAGCACTGCCCAGTTTTCCGGTGTGCTTAATAGTGGTCCGAAACGAGCCTTGATCGGATTTGACAAATCACGCCAGCAATTTAGCGCAGCATCATGCTCATTTTCTTGAGCCATGATCGTGCATAACTTTACAACGGCAGGCTCAAATCCGAGGTCAATGCTACGTGCTATTAGTTCTTTTGCCTCATTCAATTTCCCCATGGACTGCTGCGCAACGCCAAGATTATAAAGTCCGATTGCATCAGTTGGGTCCAGTGACATGCCCCGCTCAATAAGTGTCGCGCCCTTTTCTGGAAGACCCAGCACTACATAGGAAACGCCTCTTCTCACAGCGAAAAATGGCCTTGCGGGGTTTAGCGCAAACGCTTTCTCCATCGCATCTATTGAAGTTGCGAAGTCCAGATTGTATTCATGAAGCATAGAATGAACGTAACGGCCCATCGCCAGATCTGGATCTAAGCGGATTGATTGCTCGGTCGCGCGTTGCGCTGATGCAATATGAGCAGGTACTTCCGCAGCCTCCGCGGAAAGTGTTAGATAAAGTTCTGCTTGTGCTAACCAGGCCCATGCCGCGGCAAACTCGGGATCAAATTCAACGGCCTTTGCCAACAATTGCTTAGCCTTAAACTTGTTAGCGTATCCAAACTTGCGCGCCATAGAGCGACCTTGAACAAACAATACATAAGCTTGCTCGTTATCCGTGAGCTTACTCGCTAATTTTTGTTCCGTGGATAAATCCAGAACACCGCCTAGACTGCGGGCTATCTCTCTGGCGATGTTTGTTTGTAGATCGAAGAGGTCCTCTAACTCACCGTCGTAACTGTCGGCCCAGACGGTCTGGCCCGCTTCTGTCTCGGTTAGCGTTACGGTTATACGAATTTTGTCACTCTGTTTACGCAAGGACCCTGACAGCACATGCGCCACATTGAGTGTTGCGCGGATGTCGTCTAAATTCGGATTTTGCTTTCGATAGGCAAACGACGAGGTGCGTCCAATGACCCGGAGATCCGGGAACTTTACTAAGGCATTGAGAATTTCTTCGGCCATGCCATCGGCAAGATACTGTTGATCATTTTCACTGCTCAGGTCTTCAAATGGCAGAACCGCTATCGATTTATGCCTTAACTGCATATCTTCAGTATTGCGCTCTAGGTTCTGAGATATTGGGTGTGTAGAATCCGCGCTCTCAGAGCTTGATATCCCTTGATACAGTACAAAGCCAAGTAGACACAATATAGCGAGAGCTGCTATTGCATACAGCGGACGCCTCACTTTAATACCTTGCGATTTCCCTTCTCGAATTGTTGTTTGGCGGGACGTGGTTAATGCGGACTCAGCCTGTTCGTCGCTCGCGACTGAGATTTCGGCTCTAAGGCGATAACCACGTTTCGGTACCGTTTCGATGTACTGTTGATCACCGCGGGTGTCGCCAAATGCTCTGCGCAGCAACGAGATACCTCGCGATAAGCTCTCATCGCCCCCATACGTTTCTCCCCATACCTGCTCAAGAAGCTCAGCACGAGTAACAACAGAGCCAGCATTATCAACTAGCACCTGGAGCAGATTCATGATTTTAGGTTCAATAGACGTGTGACCCGCTGGGCCGTCTATTGTCAGGGACGAAAAATCGACAATAGCGCTGCCTACTGAAATCCTTTTTTCCGCGCCCACTTTTCTAATTCTCCGAGTGTCGGGGCGAATAAAATGGCCCACGAAGACCTTTCTTCAGCAGCATTCCACCCACAAACAGTAACGAGCAAAGGCTAACATAGAATGTAAATTGAGTGAGCAAGAGAGCGTGGCGAAACGGGCTGGTGAAACCAATTCACAGCACTGAATCAGAAGCAAGCCTATGTTTGCGCCGCTCGGAGGGCTAGCTTAAGAAAAACCTAAGCCTTAAATCAGGAATCAATCGTTATGCAGCACTAAAGTGAGAGATGTTGCATACAACGAAACACACATTAGGAGAAGAAACATGAGCATGAACTTAGAGTGGCAAAACCTGGAGGGCTTCGACCATTTAGTCTTTAAAGTCTTATCAGTAGACCGCAGCAATCAAATTGTTGATGTGGTGTTTAAATTTGCGGCCAACCAGCAAATTGCATTGCATCGACATATTGCACTGAATCACACACTGGTGCTTGAGGGCGAACACAAATTGTACGAACCCAATGGCGACTTAAAAGAGGTTCGGCCCTGTGGGCGATACACAGTAAGCCCGCCAGACACTGAGCCACATCGTGAAGGTGGTGGTGATGACGACGTGGTTATCCATTTCAGTATTCGCGGCACAGAAGGTGTTATGTACGAAATTCTGGATGACGACTTCAATATTATCGCGACCCTCGGAATGGATGATTTTGAGAATTTGCTTCGCGCTTAGCTATTGATGCTCAGACTTGCGCGGGCCGCAATTGCTCTAATAAGGCCAGCAATTGCTCCGCACTTTCCCTACGCTTCTCAAATGGCTGCATCAGCATTGAATGCGCCGCACCGGTTACCAGATCAAATGCCAGTCGGGTGATCAACGCGGCGTCTGTGTCGCTGCGAACCTCGCCTTTCGTTTGCAGTGTGCTGATCAGCGATTCCATCATAGTGCGAAAACGCTGCAACTTTTCCCGTTGGGCGTCGCGCAGTCGTTGCTCGGTGAATGCGTAGGTGTACAAATTGAATCGCACTTTCCATTCAAGGTCAGACTCCGGCGTGACGGGTAAGCCTTCCAGAATAATCGGTACGAACGTCTCAAGCGAGGCGTCGCGACGGCTGATTGCCTCTTGAATACGCCAATCAATACGTTGATCCGCCCAATCGAATGCGGCCAGCACAATTTCCTGCTTATTGGCGAAGTAATGCGAGAGAACACCTATAGAGCAGCCCATAGCCTTGGCCAGATTTCGGGTGGTAAGGCTCTCAAGCCCTTGTTCTGCAATGAGTTTTGCAGCTACTGCGGCTACTTCTTCGCGACGGCTGTCATGGTCTACTTTGCGCATGGTTGGCTACTGTGGCTTAGTATTATTGCTTGTTTGAAGCTTCAGTATAGGGAATTTTTCAAAACATATCGAACGTTTGATATGTATGTTGTTATTGGCTATGCTTGAAGGGTCAGAAAATCTACCTCCACACGCCGCGAGTACCCTATGACAGCAACTGCCGCAGACTATAAGCAAGTCGCCACCAACAAAAACCTGGACCACATACCTGGAAGCTTCGGTTTGCCGCTGGTTGGCCAGACCTTCAGCTTGCTGAAAGATTTTGATGGCACAATCGATCGCCAGGTGCAGCAGTACGGCCCAGTCTGTCAATTTCGCCTGACCGGCTTCAAGGGCGTGTTGGTAATGGGGCCTGAGATCTACCAACGCATTCTGCTCGACAAGGAGCGCAATTTTTCAGCCGAGATGGGCTACGCCGATTCACTGGGCTTGTTTTACCGGGGCGCATTGCTGTTGCGCGATTTTGACGAGCATCGTTTTCAACGCCGTATGATGCAAACCGCGTTTAAGAACAATGCCATGCGTGGTTACATGAGCGATATGGCACCGCTGTTTGACGACGCATTTGAGCAGTGGGAGAAAGACCCGGACTTTCACTTTGTACCCGGCATCAAGCAGAACCTGCTCGACATCGCTGCGAAAATTTTCGTTGGCCTGTCTGACATGGACGATGAAGCGAAAAAACTCAACGGCGCATTTCACGATATTTCTGAAGGCATGATGGCAATTGTTAAAAAGGAATTTCCGTTTGGTAAATTCAAGCAAGGTAAAAACGGGCAACGCTTTCTTCATTCCTTTTTCGCTGACTTGATCGATGAGCGCAGGGCTGGCGATGGAACTGATATGTTCAGTCATTTCACTCGCGAGAAAAACGAGGATGGTGAGTACTTCAGCGACGAAGATATTATTCGCCACATGACTTTTTTGTTATTCGCAGCGCATGACACAACAACCAGTACTTTGAGCCACATAATGTACTACTTGGGCAAGGACCAGGAATTACAGCAACGCATACGCGAGGAAGTAAGTGCGCTGAATAAGCCAGCTATCGAATACGAAGACCTGGAAAAACTTGAATTGTGCGATGCTGCCATCAAAGAAGCTTTGCGTCTGCATCCCTCAGTACAACTTCAGCAACGCAGAACCATTCGTGAGTGCGAGCTGGGTGGATACACCATTCCCGCAAACACCATTGTTTTCATGGCACAGTCTTATCATCAACGCTCGGCAGAGATTTGGAGCGACCCACACAGCTACGACATCGACCGCTGGATGGCACCACGCAACGAACACAAACGTCACAGTTTTGGTTTTGTTGGTTTTGGCGGCGGCGCACATAAATGCATAGGTATGCATTTCGCTTTGATGAACAGCAAGATGTTCCTGCACCAGTTTCTGAGTCGCTATCGCGTGACTCTATCGCCCAAGGCCAAGCACACGTTCCAAACTATACCGCTGCCTAAACCTGCCGATGGATTGCCATTGATCATTGAAAAGCTATAGCGCCGCGCAGGTCTTGGCAAGAGCACATGGCACTATAGACATTGCGCTCTGCACGCGGCACACTGACCCGGTTTTACAAACCAATCAGGAGTTGAAATGTTCAGTCATATAATGATCGGCGTTGATGACGTTGAAGCCGGCAAAGCGTTTTACGATGCATTGCTTGCCACTATGGGTCACGCACCCGGAAATATTGATGACAAAGGTCGCTGCTTTTACTTCACAGCCGGCGGTATCTTTGCGCTGACCCAACCTATTAATGGCGAACCTTGCAGCCATGGCAATGGCACCACCATCGGCTTTGCGGCTGAAAGCCCTGAAGTTGCGGATGCCTGGCATGCTGCCGGTTTGGCAAGTGGTGGAGTGACCGATGAAGACCCACCCGGCGTTCGTGAGAGTGGCTTAGGCAAACTGTACCTGGCCTATGTACGCGACCCTTGGGGCAACAAGCTCTGTGCATTGCACCAAATGGGCTAAGTTGTTCCAATCACACGGTACCGCGATATGAACAAGCTAGACACGGGTGATACGTATCCTTCGATGTCAGTCGACCTGGTTAGTGGTGGCTCTGTCACCTTGCCAGACGGTTTGTCTTCGACTTATCAAATCATTCTGTTCTATCGCGGTCACTGGTGACCTTTCTGTCGCCAACAGTTAGTTGGCTATGAAGAACGCAAAGCAGATCTAGAGGCTTTGGATGTAGCCGTTTTTGCTGCCAGTGTAGACACCGGTGACAACGCACAAGTTGTGCAAAACGACGTGAGTTTTAATATTGGACAGGGTGTTAGCAAAGATATTGCTGACGCACTGGGTGCATGGTGGGACCCCAAACGTAATATCATTCAACCGTCTGAATTTATCGTTGGCCCCGGAAATAGAATTCTCCATGCAAGCTATAGCTCTGGCCCCATCGCGAGAACTCTGGCGCATGATGCCATCGGTTTACTTGGCTACATTGCCAATCGAAAGCAGGCTAATCGAGATAAGTAAACTTAAGCTTGTTAACTTATGTTTTAGCGTTTACCCAGGCGAGCTTCCAGGTAAGCGGCTCTGGCAGTCATGCATTCAGGGTCCATCAGTGATGCAAGCAAACCATCTGCGTCCGCCCAGCTTCGCATAGTACCTACAGACTGCTCAGTTACCGCGTTAGTGTGTCGCTTGGTGGCCAAGGCAGGGCCTCGTGGCTTGGACGCAACAGTTACCGCTAAATCTTCCACCGCTTTTTCCAATTCGCTTGCTGCAACCATTCGATTTAGAAACCCGGCATTAACCGCTTCGCTAGCGCTGAACTCACGACACGTAATGACCAACTCTTTCGTGAGCGCAGGGCCAATTTCCCGCACTAGTCTTGGAATACCACCCCAGGCCAGCGGAATCCCTAAATCCACTTCCGGAATTGAAAACCGCGCATCTTCGGCCGCTATTCGAAGATCACACGCAGCCGCAACCACCAAACCACCGCCAACACACCACCCGTGTACGCCAGCAATAGTGATTGCGTTCATTGCCTCAATAGCATCTGCCATTACTCTGCCGGCATCTGCGGCTTTGCGCGCACTCGCCTCACCAGGTTGCGGAAAACCCTCCAAATCGGCACCGGCGGAAAACGCGCGACCATTGCCGGTAACTATCACGGCACGAACCGATTGTTGCTGGTTAAACCACTCAGCGGCCTCTGCAAGCTCATTAAGTAGCTGCAAGGACAAGGCATTGAGGCGCTGTGGTCTATTCAGGGTAATTCGCCCTATTGTATCTTCAACTGAAGTTTCGAGCGTTTCAAACATATTGGTTTCCAATAAAGCGTGTGAGAGTTTTTAGTCCACTAGTACTAATTTGGTATTCAAGTCTCGGTAGGCACTATGCCAAGCTGTTGCAATAGCAGCCATGTTTCAGAAAGTGGCAAGCCAACCACGCCACTGTAACTACCGCTAATGTTCTCAACAAATACGGCGGCACGCCCTTGTATTGCATAGGCACCGGCTTTATCGCAGGGTTCACCTGTGCGCCAGTAGCTCGATATTTCCTGATCAGACAAAGGCTTGAATGCAACACTTGTCTTACTCAGCCTACAAGTCACAACCCCTTTATAGTCGATTGCCACTGCACTCATTACTTGGTGCTCGCGCCCCGAAAGCTGGCGTAGCATTTTCGCGGCGTGGGCCTCGCTGTTCGGTTTTCCAAGGCAGCTATCATCAATTACAACGCTGGTATCTGCAGAAAGCACTGCGAGCGGTTTCAACGCAACGGCTCTTCCGGCGGCCGCTTTTTCTGTCGCCATGCGAATGACATACTGCTCCGGAGTTTCATGAGCTCGCTTAGTTTCATCTATATCAACTGACAACTTTTCAAATGAAATATCGATTTGTTGCAGTAACTCCTGCCGCCTGGGTGAATTGGAAGCGAGATAAATCATTGTCTGGCCAGCTGGCTCAAGCGGTTAACAGCAAGATAAAGAAGCTGTAGATAGAGAACGCTATCGTTAATGCTGGAAAGCGTTTGGGAAACGCAATCACTAACGCCATTAATAAGGCTCCAACTGCAGGAATAAGCAAGGACGGCAATATTGGATTATTCAACATGCCGAGATTCACAAATGGACCAATCAGTAAATAAACCAACATGGACGCCGCTGAAAAACGCCCCAGGCCCTGACTGTGAGCAAGCAAATCCAATTTACCATTTTCAGGCATTGGCAATGCAATCTCGGCCGCACCGTAAATACAGACCGATGCAAAAATCAGTGTCATGAATTCCAGAAATGTCCAGGAATCCAAACCGCGCAGGTCCCAGCCTACCCACCACAGCTGCAGCGCATACACCAGAATGTTGATGCTCCACAGTACCGAGGCCCAATGGAATTCAACGCGCTCGTGAACACGAATCAGCATGGCTACACTATTGAGCAGGCGCGTAATCGCCAAACCCAAAATAATGGACACGGCAACGAAAATATATTCGTGTTGGGTCAATAGATTGCTCGCTGAATCACTGTTTGAAAATTAACGATCCGTCCATACCGCAAACTCATTACCACTGGGTTCTATGAAATGAAAACGTCGCCCGCCAGGAAACTCAAATATTGCCTGACTGATTTCTCCACCGGCTGACTCAACACTGGCTTGAGTGGCGTCGATATCATTGCTGTAGAACACCAGCAGTGCTGCACCTTGATCAGCGCGAGAACACATGTCAGCGCGATAGAAACCGCCATCAAGCCCTGCGTTTGAAAACGCTGTGTAGTCCGGGCCGTAGTCTTCATATTCCCAGCCAAACGATGCGGCAAAGAAGGCTTTGGTTGCATCCATATCCTTGGCGGCAAATTCAAGATAATTCAGTTTTTCATGTTCATTCATATTGTGCTCAGCATATGTTAGCCGCCCATTAGCACACGACCACTGTCTGTGTCGTACGCGATGACTTCAGCTGCCTGGATATCGGCGTTTGCCATTAAGGCAGAAAATTCTTCGTCGGGTACATCAATGTGTGCTTGCAAATGCTCTTCGCTTTCCCATTTCTCGACCAGGCGAATCAGTGTGGGATCAGAAAAATCCTGGGAGAAGGCATAGTCAATATAACCCGCGTCTTTGGCACTTCGCTCAGCGCGAGCAATCAGCCCACTGCGCGCTCGTGAAACCTGTTCTTCGGAACTCAATTTTATAGTGCCTGTTATAACAATCATTTGCTGCTTCCTAATGTGTTGTTGCTTATTGAACGTTGCGCTGCAAAAAAGCCAGCAGTGGCGCAATTACCTGATTATTCGCTTCATTTTCAGCAGTGACAATATCAACGTGCGAATAGCCTTCAGAAATAAACACCTCATAGCCACCATTTACGTCACCATACGTTGGGAACGCTAGACTCGGCTGCGATGGATCTACTATGCGTGGCGTAGTACTGTCACAACTTGGTGCTGTACAGGTCGCAATCGCGCTCGCGAAACCAAAAAAGTCGCCAGGTACCGGCGTAAGACCATTGCTGCCACCGAATGCAATGATTGGAATATCAATGTTTTGTGCCTGGGTTCTATTATCGATATCGCTGCGTCCACGACCCATGGGCGCTGGTGCAGAAAGCGCCGTGGTGTCCAAGCCAAGGCCTGTTGTAATACTTAATCCCGATGACGGGTAATACCAATCGAAAAAGTTGGTATCACCTCGATAAGTTGCACCAATTAGCTGCCCTTCAAAATCAGTAGGCTCAACTTCAACACCCCAAAGCCTGCCTTCGCGTGGCTCAGTGGGTGCGGCCCCGTTATCGCTAAGCACGCTGTCCGGCAATTCTTCATCACGATTCAACCACGTTAACGCGCCATCAACTTCTGGGCCAGGTGCGCCAATAGATGTTGCCAGAAACGGCGCTGCTGCTGCGCCGAGACCATCATCATCCAGATACTGACCGTATAACGCAATGGATGAGCCAATACCACCGCCCAGAAGAATACGAACCGGAAGCAGCGCTGCCACTTGTGCCAATGCATTATTTCCAGCAACTTCATTTTGATCTTGCAGCAACACTGAAACACCAGTGTCACCATTTAGGTCACCATCCAATGCAACAAGCTCACCAGCGGCAAAGGTTTCGGTGTTAATTAAACCAGCCGCAAACGAGGTTCTTGGTTCAGTACATGATGTATTGGTAAAAGCCGCACAATCTGTCGCCTCTGTTGCGATTGAGCAGGCTGTCAGACCGTCAACACACCGCGCTGCGTTAGCACTCACTGCACCAAACAGTCCGCCGTCAAAACGTGCCTCTATTCGATTCAAGGTATCGTCAGTCACTGCATCACCCAGTGAGCCACCCCCACCTTCAAACAACACAAGACCGCGAAGCTTGCTAAAACCAGCATCTACGGCATTTGTGTCAATGTCGAAGTCAGTCGCGGCGTAGCGCGCCATAAAACCGGTACCCGCCGAATGTCCGCCTAAGAATACATTTTGATTTCTCGCAACGCCGCGTGCTCGCTCCACCACCGCATCTATATCTTGCGAGTGCGTCAAGGCACTCCAGTTCGCCATAAACGCAAGATCTGTACTGTTGTAAGAAACCAAACGACGATTGGGACCTGCTACCAGGCGTTCATCCAGATCAAGGCCGAGCTCTGCACCGAAAAGAAAATCCAGGCCAAGATTGGCGTCTTGCTCAATCTCTGCCAACTCCAAACCGGCGCGATCTTCCAGCTGTTCGGAACGTCGGTCAAACGCCCAAAGCTCCAATATCATTTCTTGTTCATCACTGGCCATTCGCATCAATTGCTCGGCCATGCGCGCAAAATTTGCGGCACCGCCCTGAAAGCCAGGTATCGTGATCAATATGGCGTCTGGCTGCGCGTCTGCGGCATTTGAAAGAAAGTAGCGCGTGTAGGTTGCAGTATTTAAGTCAGGACCCGCGTCGCCAAAGTGCGCAAGCAGTTTTGGGTTGCTAACTGACACGCCGTCTGTACCTGGTGTATTCGCCGGTCTTGCAACACTTGCTATCGTTTCAGTTTCCTGACCCAGCGTAACTGGCGGTTCCGGTACGGGTGCAACGAAAGTAGAAAACTGCGGTTCATTGCCATTACTGCAAGCGTACAGCGTGATCAGAAATGCAGGAAGTAGAAACCGTTTTTTCATAAGAACTGTGCACCCGTGCGTTTTGATCGCTATTCCGTAATTCTGAGCGGCAACTCGCTGGGATGTTCAATAATCATCATTGGTGACTCGCGTTGCAACTCATTGAAATCACCAAAGCCCCACAACACACCAATGGCACCGAGTTGATTTTCTCTTGCGCCAATCATATCAGCGTATCGGTCGCCCACCATGATCGATTGGCCATCAATCACTTTACGTTCGAGTAATCCGGCTAATTGCTGTGTTTTGCTAATGCCTATGTCGCCGCCACTGACTTCCTGAAACAGGTGAGTTAGCTCAAACAACTCCAGAATACTGTGCGCAAAATCAACGCGCTTTGAGGTACAAATAGCCAATGGGAAACAGGCGACCAGCGCTTCCAGACTGTCGACTATGCCTTCGTACAATACGTTCTCGGAGAAACCGACCTCGGTGTAGCGCTCTCTATATTTTTCAACAAGCGATACTATTAGCTGCTGGTCGTCACTACCCGTGAGTTCTCTGAAAGACTGGTCTAAAGGTGGTCCAATGCACGGCGTTAGCTCAGACTCTGCTCTTTTCTCAAAGTCGTAGGCCTCAAGCGCGTAATTCAGCGAGCGAACGATACCGTCTTTGGGATTGCTGATAGTGCCATCCAAATCAAATACGATGAATTTTTCGGGCATAGCGCTATCTCTCTACCTTTTTCTTTTCCTTTTAAAGAATCAGTCGTTTTTTAGCATCTGCTTGCCAAAATTCTCACCGTTGAATAAGCGCATCAAAGTGGCCGGAATATTCTCAAAGCCTTGCTGTACATCTTCACGATGTTTGATTTTTCCTTCCTGCAACCACTGGCGCATTTTCGCACGTGCTTGTGGGAAATGCTGCGCGTAGTCGACCACAATAAAGCCTTCCATGCTGGCGCGTCTGAACACCAGGTTGAAATAATTTTCTGGCCCTTCCGGTCGACTGCCGCGTTCATACCTGGAGATTCCGCCGCACAATACAACGCGCGCATTCATAGCAATGTTAGCCAACGCTGAATTCAAAATGGCGCCACCGACGTTGTCGTAATAAACGTCGATCGAACCTTTACAAAGTTCCTTCAGTCGATCGTCAACAGACTCAGATTTGTAATCGATGGCCTCATCATACCCAAGCTCATCCACTAGCCACTGACACTTGTCGCTGCCACCGGCAATGCCGATTGTGCGACAGCCGGCTATTTTTGCGATCTGCCCAACGGCGGAACCGGTTGCACCGGCCGCACCACTGACTAACACAGTGTCGCCTGGCTGTGGCTTACCCAGTTTCAGCAAACCAAAATACGCGGTCATACCCGTTGTGCCAAGCACACCCAAATTGGCGGTGAGGTACTCATCGTCTACCAATTTGTTCACACTGCTCGCTGGTGCCACAGCGTAGTCTTGCCACCCAAATAGGGAAGACACCAAATCTCCGGCTTTGAACTTGTCGGATCGTGACTCAATGACTTCGCCGATAGCGCTGCCGCGCATCACTTCACCAATGTGCGTTGGCGGCATGTAGTCACTGATGTTTTCCATCCAGCCCTTCTGTGCGGGATCGAAGCCAAAATAGCGTGTCTTAACCAACAATTCGTTATCACCTGGCACCGGCATGTCTGCGTCACTGCGCGTAAAGTCGCTCATCTGCAACGCACGACCTAGCGGGCGCTCCTGAATCAGCCATTGTCGATTTGTTGTCATGTTGGTTTGCTCACATTCCTGAATTGGACACGAAGTTTACCTCAGGCAGCAGTATTCGTGAACGCATGCAGAGAAAGTGTTTCGAATCAGCAAGACAAGCTGTATATGCTACGATTCGCTCTTACAGCTTAATGCGTACTCAAGCACGCTCAGAAAAACAATCCGCAAAACATCTTTGATATAAGGTAGGTGGTATGACAGCACATCAATCCGGTGGCTGCCTCTGCGGGGGTATTAGATTCACAGCGATTCCGGTGGAAGACAGCGCTTATTATTGCCATTGCAGAGACTGTCAAATCGGTAGCGCCAGCGCGTATACCGTTGCGGCATTTTGTCTCGAGCAAAACTTCAACTTACTACAAGGTGAACTCAAAACCTACAGCAAACTAGCTGACAGCGGCCGTCGTGTGAACCGATGTTTCTGCAGCGATTGCGGTACAGTCATAAGTTGGTCTGGTGAAGGATTTCCTGGCTTCGTACTAATTTCAGTAAGCAGCCTGGATGATCCTGAAGCATGTCAGCCCGTGCATGAGGGGTGGACAGATGCAGCCGTATCCTGGCATCGCATACATGAGGATGTGCTCAGCTTTCCCGGAAGACCTGATCGAGATTTTTGTGCTTGATATTTGGTCGTAACGATAGCCCTACGACCACGATCAAGATTTACGCAGCGCTCATGGCCCTCATAAGCAAAGCGATACACAAACCAAAACCAGCAACATAAGTACCCAAAGCACCGACAAAACGCATCACATTGGGTTTGGCCATTGTTGATGGAAAAATTAAGCCCGCAACAAATAAATATCTGAAAGCCGTGACTAGAATAATGCACCACATTACCCAGCCTGAAACCGGCCCAAGACTCAGAATATAAATCATCACCGCGAGCAGTGGTACATACTCCATGGTATTTCCATGCGCTCTGATCAACTGATACAAGCTGTCATCTGGCTCGGTGGGGTAACCGTACATGGTTTGGCTTTTTGAGCGCGCCATCGATACTGCGAACCCCAGGCCAATACCTAATATGGCCAGCAAGGCAATGCATAAAAGTGGAATAGACATTTGATTATCCAAAGCAGGGAGCGAGAGCGCAGTATATACGAGAGCTGCCTAAAATTTGGCAGCGCAATTGTCTAAGTATTCAATATCGAGTGCATCGCCCAATTGGTATGCAGAGCTGTGATTCCAGTTGACGGATGGGGTATACCATTTACGAGGTGTTCGTACATGTTCTCTACATGGTGCAGTTGAATATTGATCGGGTTTGCAATGTCTATCGATTGCTCGCCGTCAGAGTTTCGAACAATGACCGGGCGCTCTTCAAATACAGAAAATTGTATTTCTCCGTCGCTGCCAGTGATCAACACTTCATCTTTTCGTGCAGCCGAGGCGAAATTCCAACTACCGTTTCCAGTAACACCTGTGTCGTGGACCCAACTACCGACTACAGCGTCGCTCGCCGCGTATAAGTGTTGCTGATTAATGCTGTGCCCGCTTATGTGTTCATAGTCGCCCAGTAGATGGGCAAACAAGTCCAGACCATGGCAGGCCAGATCATCGAAGTAGCCGCCTGGCGCCACCTTCGCATCGGTTCGCCAATGGCTTACTCCGGCCAGATCTTTGTCACTGGCTTGCCGATTGAGCTGCCACTGAACATGACGAACTTGACCAATGATAGCTTGCGCCAAACACTCTTTGATCCTGATAAAACGCGGCAAAGAGCGGCGGTAATACGCAACGAACAGAGGTTTGGCAGCATACTCAAACGCTTCCACAATATCTTTAGCATCATCGAAATTGGGCGCCAATGGTTTTTCGATACAGCATGGCTTTCCGGCATTGGCAACCATAAAGCCATACAGCTTATGCGTATCAGGTGGCGTAGCTATGTACACGGCATCAATCGATTTATCGCTAATCAATTCCTGCGCGTTTGAATAGTATTTTTTAACACCGTGCCTGCGCGCGTAATCTTTCGCTAATGCGGCGTCACGCCGCATCACTGCAGCCAGCTCAAATCCGGCTACTTGCTGATAGGCCGGGCCGCTCTTTACTTCCGTAACAGCACCGCAGCCTATGATGCCCCAGCGTATCCGTGTCTTAGCGCCCATGTCGCCCCTGCAGACAATGTTGATGCCGTCATTTTACTCCGCCTTGCGCCTTAATAAGAAGAGGTATACTGCCGTTCTCATAGAGGGAAACAATGCAACAGGCACAAGATTCATTAACGGCTACTACGTCGCGCAAAACCTGGTTGGGTATTGGTGGCGTAATCGGTTTCAACCTTCTACCTTTGTATGGTGTATTCGCATGGGGCTGGACCAGTTTTGAATTGATTTTCTTATACTGGTTTGAAAACTTGGTTATCGGCGTTTTTACAGCAGGGCGAATGCTGTTACGTCGCTTTGACAGTTCAAAACAGTTATTCAAAACCGCATTTCTGGCGCTGTTTTTTACTGCTCATTTTGGTGGTTTTTGCTGGGCTCATGGAACATTCCTGTTTTCCATGTTCGGCCCGGACGCACTGCAGCCATTGGGCTTGTATGAAGCCGCAATGACTGTAATCCGTGAAAACGGGCTTGTACTGGCGGCCCTTTCCCTGAGCCTGCTTCAACTAATGGATTGGGGATGGGAAGTTCGTGAGAACGGCATTGGCGCCGTAAGTCCTAATGATCTGATGGCAAGACCTTACCGGCGGATTGTCGTATTGCATGTGACTATTATTGCAGCTGGCGCAACGCTAACTGCATTGAATGAACCGTTAGTCGGCCTACTCGTTCTTGTGTTGGTAAAAACGGCCTCCGATGTCTGGCATTGGCGCAAAGGTGGTAATGTTTAACAGTGGTTTACAATTGTATTTTGTCTGTGTTCTAAGATTTAGATAGTTAAACATTTGCTGGGGGGCAAACCGTGAACACAGACCAAATACTTTTCGAGCGTTTTTTAAAGAAACTAGAGCTTCCAGACGTTGCCTTGATGTTGCGAGTGGCCACGATGTTGTCTTCAGATAACCCGTATGACGAAGGGTGGTCAGTTGATTGGTTTGGATCGTCACCTTCGGGTAACAAGCCAAGCTAGCTGACAATTACGACTTGGCCGCTAACTCAAGGTAGCTTCTATGCCATAGCCAGCAAGGTATTCAACCATTGTGCCTATTGTTTTTTGAATGCTGGTTCGCTGACTCATTTCTGCGCGCCAATTCGAAAGAAAACCTAGTTCTTCGCCAGGTGCCACCGCAATAAAGAAAAAAAAAAAAAGAGCTGAATAAAACGCGATATCAGCGTAACTGAAATCCTTAACAAAGAATTTGTCTGTCGCTAGCCATTGATTTGCTAGCGCGTAATCTGCGGCAATGGTCTGCTTGATCTGCGCAATTTCTGACGCAGACTTGCCTTCAATGTTTTTAGGCATAAGCGCAATAACATTCGCAAAGAAAATTTCATCCGACCAGAGTTCAATTTGCCGTGCCCGGGCGCGCGCACCCAGTTCCATAGGCCAAAGTGCCGGCTCAGGTTGGCACGTTTCAAAGTACTCAAAGATCTGAGTTGAATCAAATAGCTCTACATAACCGTCAATCAGTACCGGTACTTCCGCCTTCGGGTTCACCCTTTGGACCACTTCGTGTTTCGGGGAGTACAACTTTTCCAGGCTGAAGGGTACAAATTCGAGATCTACGTGGATGCCTTTTTCTATCGCGGCGATCTCTGTTTTTGCACCGAACATACTTAATGGGCCAGAATACAGTTTCATGTGGCAACTCTGAGATATGGATACTATGAGAAGTTACCCAATCGGCTGCTCTGCCGCAACGACCTCTGAGGTAAACTCAAAGCCCACTGCAACAGGACTCGCATCATGATCAACGACATTGCGCCCATGACTTTATACGG
This sequence comes from Pseudomonadales bacterium, assembly GCA_045105115.1. GTDB lineage: Bacteria > Pseudomonadota > Gammaproteobacteria > Pseudomonadales > JAUIET01 > JAUIET01. The sequence continues at coordinate 36,295 of JBGCDE010000215.1, forward strand.
TGCCGAGTTTTCCTATTTCACTGGCAAGCTTGAAGGAGTATTACGCTACGCAGAAATACCCCACCAGCGTTTGCCCGGCAGCCCGGTAGGCAAAGAAACGAACAATATCGGCGTACGCCAGGTGCCGTCGCTGGAGTTGGCGGACGGGCGCTGGCTCACTGACACTACACCGATTATTGCTTGGTTAGATCAACAGCTTCCCGAGCTTGAACTCATTCCGAACGACCCTGTATTGGCATTTTTCAGTCGCTTGCTGGAAGACTACGCCGACGAATGGCTGTGGCGCCCAGCCATGCATTTCCGATGGAGTTTTGAGGAAAGTGCGAAACATCTGAGTCGAGTACTGGTCGACGAGAACACGCGCGATGTACCAGCACCGGCGATATTAAAACGCTATATGCTTCGCAATCGACAGCGCGCCGTCTATGTTCAGGGCGATGGTGTCTCACCAGACAATCGAGAGCATGTTGAGAAAATCTACTATGATTCCTTGGCGCAACTCGGCGCCATATTTGCGCAGCGGCCTTACCTGCTCGGCAACCGCCCCAGTTTGGCTGACTTTGGCTTTTTCGGACCAATGTTTCGCCACTTTGCCCAAGACCCTACCAGCGCGCGTATTATGCGCGAGACTGCGCCTGCGGTGAACGAGTGGAATGCGCGGCTTTGGAACGCGAGAGCCAGCAAACACAACGGGGAACTTCTTGATCACGTACCCGATGATTGGGGTCCGATTCTGAAATCGATTGGCAGTGCCTATTTACCCTATTTAAATGCCAATGCCCTCGCTTGGACAGCAGAGCAAAGTCATTTTGATGTTGACGTGGAGGGCGCGCCGTATCGAAACATTCGCACGTCTCGATACCGAGTGTGGTGCCTGGAAGAATTGCGCCGCTACTACCTAGAGCTATCAGATGCTCAACAACAAGAAGCCAGGCGCATTCTTGAAACAAATGGCTGCTGGGCGCCATTGTGGTCGGCAGAGACGCGATCTTCTGGTCTTAATCCAGATCCATTTTCCGGTGGGCATTCCATGACCGGTGTGGACCGTGCTGTTGCGGATAAATTCTATTGGTTACCAGTACCCAAGGTGAAGCCAAAACCTGCATAAGAGGGCCGGGCTTGACTTGATTTTTTACATCTTCGGCCCCATATACAGCGTATTATCAGAAGTGTTTCACCTTAGGAGAGTTCTGCGATGATGCGGATTGCGCTGTTTATGGGCACCAATATAGCCGTGCTGGTATTGGTGGGTATTGTCATGAGTATTTTTGGCGAACCTATCCTGGCCAGTAATGGCGTAGACCTGAATTTAACCGGCTTGCTGATATACAGCGCCGCCTTTGGGTTCATTGGCTCGTTTATCTCTCTGTTTCTATCCAAGTGGATGGCCAAGCGATCGGCCGGTGTGCAGTTGATTGAACAACCCACCGATCCAGAACAACGCTGGTTGTATGAAACCGTTCAAGATCTGAGTGAAAAAGCAGGCATCAAAATGCCTGAAGTCGGCATTTTTCCGTCGCCACAACCCAATGCATTTGCCACCGGCTGGAACAAGAACAATGCCTTGGTGGCTGTGAGTGTCGGTCTGTTACGTTCAATGAATCGAAACGAAGTACGCGCTGTTATGGCGCATGAAATTGCCCACGTCGCCAATGGCGATATGGTGACGCTGACCTTGGTTCAGGGTGTTGTGAATACCTTCGTTATCTTCTTCTCGCGTATTATTGGTCACGTGATAGACCGGGTGGTACTGAAGAATGATCGCGGCCATGGCATTGGCTATTTTGTGTCGTCAATGATTGCGCAAGTAGTATTAGGCTTTCTTGCCTCGGCGATTGTCAGCTGGTTCTCACGATATCGAGAATTCAGGGCCGATGAGGGTGGTGCAACATTTGCCGATCGCGAGTCGATGATCTCTGCACTGGAGAGCCTGAAACGCGGCAGCGGTCAAGAGAATGACTTGCCGGCTACTATGCAAGCGTTTGGCATCAGTGAAGGCGTGCGCTCCGGACTGGCTGCCATGTTTGCAAGTCATCCACCACTGGACGTGCGAATTGAAGCACTGCGGAACGGTTAGAGCATACACAAATAAGTCAATGACGCTTACCAAGCGTGAAAACCTTACTCTTCGTTAGACGAGTTGCACCTGGCAATTTTCATGGGCTGTCGACAAACGGCAAGTCGCAAGCCCCATCTTTATCGGCGCATGGCCTAGACTCATAACATTATAGGGATTTGCATTCACAGGGAACAAAGTGAGCTGCCAACTACTGCTCGTTGACGACGAGCCCAACGTACCCAAGTCTATTCGACGCGCTCTGCGCAGCCAACAATACGCTATTCATATCGCCTCCAGCGGTATGGAGGCGCTTGAATTGCTTGAAAAACAGCCAATCGATGTGGTGGTCAGTGACCACAGGATGCCAGGAATGACTGGTGCCGAGTTGTTGCGCGAAGTAAGTGCTAAATATCCCTCAATCGTCAACGTGATGCTCAGCGGTCAAGCCGACATGAACGCCGTGATCGACGCCGTAAACGAAGGCAATATCTACAAATTTCTGCATAAACCCTGGAGTAATGATGCCCTAAGAAGCACTGTTGCCGAAGCAGCCGGGATAGCTGAGAGTCGAAAAGAAAAAGATGCCTCTGCAGTTATGTCCCAACATCAGTTTTGCGAATCAGTACCTACTGAGGCGTATGCGGCCAAAGCTTCTTTGGTGCTACTGGAAATACGTAACTCAAGTGAACTTCGTACCCTGAAGAACTTTGAGGTTGTTCACGCAGAATTTTTTGCCGAACTTGCTCAATACTGCCAAACGCTATTTGGCAAACCGTTTATTCCGATGCAATCTTTGGAAGGCAATTTACTCGCTTGCGTTCATCCACAATTCAATCCACAAATCGCTGAAACATTTTTTCTGGATCTGGCCAAATCCTTGCCTTCTTTTGTTCAACTTCGACCCGTACTGGCAATGGGCTACTCGAGTATTTCAGACGATATTAGTAGCGCCTTCAGTCAAGCATTGAGCGCTCTTACTGCCTCAGCATCTGGTGAGGCCACGCAATTTTCCGAAAAAATTGGCAAACGAATACATTTAAGACAATCGTTAGAAGCAGAGATGCGCAGTGCTCTGCCAAATAATGAGTTCTATCTCGACTTTCAACCACAAGTTTCATGCAAAGACGGCACAATACGCGGCTTGGAATCATTGTGTCGCTGGGAGCATCCGACAAAGGGAAAGATTTCACCAGAAATATTTATCGATCTAGCAGAGCAAACCGGTTTCATTAATCAACTTGGTCTTTGGGTGATAGAACACGGCTGCCATTCTCTAGCGACTTTGCAGAGTATTGGAATCAATAACGTAAGGTTAAGTGTCAACGTATCTCCACGCCAGTTTTCGCAGCGTACCTGGGTAGACGCAGTACTTAAGTTTCTAGAATCTCGTAATATGTCTGCTGAATTTCTGGAACTCGAAATAACAGAAAGCAGCATGATGTCGAATGCGAATCATACTTTAAAAGTTGTATCAGAACTCCGTGAACGCGGCGTGCGAATAGCCATGGATGATTTTGGAACCGGGCACTCCTCGCTTGGGCAAATTAATCAACTGCCGATTGATGTACTAAAGCTCGACAGGTCTTTGGTTATTGATGTTGAACACAATGAGAAAAGCAGGAAATTACTCAGAAACTTATTGTCTATGGCGCAAGATCTTGGCTTCGAAACGATCGTCGAAGGCGTTGAAACAGAGGCTCAAGCAATCTTTTGCAGGGAATATGGTTGTGACTTGATTCAGGGTTACTTCTACTATAAGCCTATGAAAATCGATAAGGTTGTAGAAATTTACGGCGAAGAACTATTAACTACGAGGCACAGCCAATTATGAAAGGAATCGTTTTCAGTATTCTAAATGAAATGGTCGAAGAATCTTTTGGATTGGCTGCCTGGGATAATCTCCTGG
>JBGCDE010000216.1:0-4971 GCA_045105115.1 Pseudomonadales bacterium
CAACGGTAAAAATGCGATCGATATCGTCCCGGTCAAACTGATCGATACTGAGAATGTGTCCGCCAGGGAATTCCAAGGTAAGCGCCTTATGTGATGCAGATGTCGGGGCGAATGCTACCGTGCAGCCGAGTATCAAACAAGCATCAGGGGTGTGTTAAAAAGACGAGCGAGGCCATTCTTTGAGCTGACTACACATCCAGCGTCTCAGACAAGCCAATAGCGTATTGCTCAAGGGCGATGATGAGCTCTGGGCTCGCGCCGTTCGTTCTTGCAGATTCTAGCTCAGCGCGAAATTCCTCAAACGTGAAACCGCCCTCATTCACATGTTTATTCTTGCAATGTTGCAGCCACTTGCTTTGCTCTTGAAAGCTCAGGGAGTCAGGAAAATTGCGAGCACGATAGCGAAACAGCAACTCATCAAGTCGAGGATCTTCAAAAGCGAATTCCTGGTTTGCAAGCTCGTCTGCGCTGGAGCGCCTTACGTCTTGCATTAATGTGCGGTCGGCGTCTGAGAAAAACCCACCACCGTATAAGGCGGCATCTACATCGCGATGCGATTGATCGTCATCCAGTTCGAACACAGTTTGCAGCTTGCTCACCCAGCTTGTATCACCCAGCAGTTGCTGCGCATGTTCGTTGCAGGCATTGAAGTCCAGCTGCAAACGTTTGGATAGAGGCTCGTCGAGTAATTTAGCAGTTGCAACCATGGGGCTACGATTCAGATGAATCGTTTTTAGTGGAATTCGAGGTGTGTCGGCGCCACGCTGGTCAGAGGATAAGAACAGTAAACGGCGTAACTCAAGAGCCGGTAAATCCAGCAAGGGTTGTGGGTCATTGCGCAGATCCACGCAGACAACGCCATTTGAGTTAGTGGGATGTTTTGCCACTGGTAGAACCAAGGTTGAGCAAAAATGTTCTGCGGGTAGCTTAGATGACACATGCAGTAGTGGCTCGCCTTTCGCAGTATCCAATAGCCCTGCCACGAATCGTTTGTTTCTTAACTGCAAGGCATAGTCAAACAACTTGGGTTTGCGCTGCTTTATCAGCTTGGCGAACTCGATAGTTGCCAGCACATCCGATAGGGCGTCATGCGCATCTTCATGCTGTATGCCATTTGCCTCACTTAACAGCTCCAGGCGAAAGCTCGGTTTTCCATCCAGGCCTTTTGGCCACACAATATCATCGGGGCGAAGTGCGCAGCACAATCTGGCAACGTCAATCAAATCCCATCGACTGTTGCCATTGCGATATTCACGCTCATACGCGTCATGGAAATTACGGTACAAGGTGAAACGGGTGAACTCATCGTCAAAGCGAATACTGTTGTAGCCGACACTGCACGTGCCGGGCTGCATCATCTCGGCATGAATCGCCGCTATAAACTCACGCTCACTTACACCAAGGGAATTGGCGGTCTGTGGTGAAATACCTGTAACAGCACAAGCCAACGGATGCGGTAAAACATCAGGCGGAAGCTGGCAATACAGACGTAGAGGATCTCCGCACACGTTGAGTTCACTGTCGGTACGAATACCGGCAAATTGCATCGGCCTGTCCTGACCGGGATTTATGCCGCTGGTTTCATAATCGTGCCAGTAAAAGGTGTGTGCCATTGATGCGCTATCTTTGAGCTGCCTATTTCTAGTGACTAACTACTGAACGGTTACGGCGCGCTCTTCGATTTTCGCAGCCCACTGTTTTGGCCCGGTTTGATGAACAGACTCACCTCGGCTATCTACGGCAACGGTTACCGGCATGTCTTTCACTTCAAACTCGTAGATTGCCTCCATACCCATTTCGGGAAACGCAACCACCCTAGATTGAGTAATGGCTTTGGATACTAGGTAGGCAGCACCTCCCACGGCCATCAAGTACACGGCTTTGTGTTCTTTAATAGCGTCAATTGCGACTTGACCACGTTCGGCCTTGCCAATCATGCCTAGTAAACCGGTTTTCTCGAGAATCATGCCGGTGAACTTGTCCATCCGTGTGGACGTGGTCGGACCGGCCGGGCCTACTACTTCGTCGCGAACTGCGTCGACTGGACCAACGTAGTAAATAAAGCGACCGCGCAGATCAACGCCTTCCGGCAAACCTTCACCGCTATCAAACAATTCTTGAATTCGTTTGTGCGCAGCATCTCGACCGGTCAGCATTTTACCGCTGAGCAAAACCGTTTCCCCAGGCTGCCAGGTCTGAATATCTTCAGCCGTGACAGTGTCCATGTCTACCCGTCTTGCACTGGGTCCAACGTCCCAGGTAATGTCTGGCCAATCATCCAAATTAGGTGGTTGCTGGCGCGCCGCACCATTGCCATCCAAAATAAAATGCGCGTGGCGTGTGGCTGCGCAATTTGGAATCATGGCGATAGGCAATGAAGCCGCGTGTGTTGGATAGTCTTTTATTTTGACATCCAGCACGGTTGTTAAGCCACCTAAGCCTTGAGCACCGATGCCGAGTTTATTAACGGCGTCCATGATTTCAATGCGAAGTTCTTCAGCACGGCTTTGCGGGCCACGTTCCCTGAGTTCGTGAATATCGATGGGGTCCATCAGAGATTCTTTAGCTAATACGGCCGCTTTTTCAGCCGTGCCGCCAATACCAATGCCTAGCATTCCTGGTGGGCACCAACCGGCGCCCATGGTGGGTACGGTTTTGACGACCCAATCAACGATGCTGTCTGATGGGTTAAGCATGACCATTTTGGATTTGTTTTCTGAGCCTCCGCCTTTCGCTGCAACGGTGACATCAACAGTGTCACCGGCGACTACTTCCATGTGAATCACTGCGGGCGTGTTATCGCGGGTGTTCTTTCGTGCACCCGCCGGGTCTTCCAGAATGCTGGCGCGCAGAACGTTGTCTGGGTGGGTGTACGCTCTTCGAACGCCTTCGTTAATCATGTCGCTGACGCTAAGCTCTGCGTCCCACTGTACGTTCATGCCAATTTTGATAAACACGGTGACGATGCCGGTGTCCTGGCATATGGGTCTGTGCCCTTCGGCGCACATGCGCGAATTAATCAGAATTTGGGCCATGGCGTCTTTGGCGGCTTGCGATTCTTCTCTGAGATAGGCTTCATGAACTGCCTGGATGAAGTCTTTTGGGTGATAGTAGGAAATAAACTGCAGTGCGTCGGCGACGCTGTCGATTAAATCGTCCTGGCGGATGGTGGTCATTGTGACTCCACGTGGGCTTGGTTGAGCAGCAAGTCATACCGAGGTTCGACACCGGTGCCGGATTTGGGGTTTGCTTGCTGGACACGCCGTGAACCCATCCATGGGGGCTCGTTGAAAAGGTCCCTCTTTTCAACGGTCCAGCAAGCAAACCCCAAATCCAACACCTCAGTGCCAAATTCAAACGTTGGTATATATGATGCATGTTTGTGTAATGCGTAATTGTACTACAGCAGCTTGTGTCACATGGCGTAGGGGTAACCATGATGCTCTGCTATTCTTGCCGAACTAAATACGCCCAATTTGCCCAATTATGTTATGCAGATAAACCTTCATTCCATTTTACTTCTCAGCTCAATCCTTTGTGCGCAATCAGTATTGGCCGAAAGAGTATTCAAAAGCGGCACAGAACAAACCAGCTTATTGGAACTGTACACTTCCCAAGGTTGCTACAGTTGCCCGACTGCCGAAAACTGGCTTAATGCAATTAAGGATTCCCCGAAGCTTTGGTCCAAGGTAGTGCCGGTTGCGTTCCACGTCGACTACTGGGATTACCTGGGCTGGAAAGATCCCTATGGAATGAAGCGAAACCAGGAGCGGCATTACGCCTACAAGTTTCAAGGTCACACCAACGCGATTTATACGCCCGAGGTAATCCTCAACGGTGCTGACTACACGATCTGGCGACAGGGTGAAGCGCCACGTTTGCCCGCGGCCAGTAATGTGGGTGAGTTGGAGCTGAGTATCGACGAAGAAAAGGGCGTGCGCGTTTTCTTTAGTTCAAGCGAAAAATCGACGTCGGCACTGAAGGCAAATATCGCACTTCTGGGCTTTGGCATTGTGGCGAAAATCGCCGCGGGTGAAAACGATGGCAAAACACTTCATCATGAATTTGTAGCGCTGGAGCAGAACAGCAAAACGGCACACCCGGTAGGTCAGCTTTATCTGTGGCAATTCCCGCACATTAAATCCAGCCACACTCGCGAACGCACTGCGTTAATCGCGTGGCTGGACAAAGAAGGTGATAACCGCCCTATTCAGGCAACGGGAGGCTGGATTGACTAGTAGGGCCGCGCAGCTGTGACTGCACCGAGCTTTCTAGCTGTGTAATTTTCGAATTCATTTGTTTGCGAAACGTATTGAAAGACTGAACCCACTCTTCATTTTCTTTTACTTTTTTCTGCAGCCCGGATGAACTGACTTTCAGCGCCGCCAGCGTATCATCCAGCTCGGAAAGCTGTGCCTGGTGGGCAATGCTGCTGGCCTGTACTTCTTTGATCAAGCCACTCATGGCTTGTGCTTCGCCTAGCTGGTTTTGCAAGTTTGTCAGGCTCTCTTTCTGTGCCTTTAAGGATTCCTTGGTCTTACCAAGATTTGCAGTCTGGGTAGCGAGCTGTTTGCTGTACTTACCGATCTCGGCCTGGTTTTTTCGCCACGCAGATGCCCATAGCTTATCAACTTCACTGGTTAACTCTTTTATCTTCACACCTTGCACAGTGGCCGATTCGGAAACGCTTTCATCAGTAGACGATAAGCGCTGCTCCAAGGATTCCACGCGGGCGGTAGAACTTTCCAGCGCTGCCGATGTTTTCTTCAGCTCTTCAAACAGATAATAAGCACCGGCGCACGCAGCCGCCGCAAGCACAAATGAAATAAACAAAAAGAATTTCGCTCCGCCGCCCATACCGGCAGCTGTCGCTCTGGCGGCTGGTTTACCGCCACGCGCGCGGTTGTACGACGCAATTTCGTCGCTTGCCGGTGCGACCATAGGAATGTCATCAAACGAATCGTTGTCTTT
>JBGCDE010000217.1:0-7248 GCA_045105115.1 Pseudomonadales bacterium
TAGCGATGAATATCTGCGGCCAGGTGATTGGCCAGATCAATCATGTTGAATCCAGTAAGGGGGTTGTTTACCGCATGATCAACGAATATCTAGAAGCGTTAGATGCGGTTAATGCTCTCTTGCCAAAGGACGAAGTTCTTAATGTTTAGTCGATAACACGTTCGCCCGTGCTAAATAAAAGCCAAAACACTGCGCCGGTCAAATTAACTACTGCAGTTAATGCGAACGCGCTTGCATAAGTACCACTGACATCAACTAGCCATCCGGTGACCGCCACTCCAATTATTCCTGGCAAGGTAGCAGCGGTATTGATAACACCCCAAAGCGCATCGGCGTGGTCTGGTGCAATATCCAGGGCGTTAGGTGCAAAGCCCGAATAACAGAAAGCCAGGAAGCCAAGACTGGCGCATATCGTTAACAAAGCCGCAAGACTGGACTCTACAGTGCTTACCAATAACATGCAGGCTGCCATTCCAACTAAACCGGTGCATTGCATTAGCTTGCGCGTGAACGTGATACTGCGACCCTGTTTAAGCAAACTATCAGCTAACCATGCAGTTACGTTCAGCACAATGAACATAGTGAGCCACGGTGCAGCAGAATATATTCCAGCTTGTGTAACCGACAATCCGTGCACACTGGCAAAATAACTGGGTAACCAGGATAGCATCACATACAAGCCCCAGTTGGTTGCAAACGCAGCGATGATTATTGCCCACACGGCCGGGGATCTAAACAATACGGCCCAAGGTGTGTGCGCTAATGGCGGTGACGCTGTGGCGATGGCTGGCGACCAGCGAGTTGTAGATGATGTTCAAGCGGTTGTTTCAGCGACCGAGGCAAAGTATGGAAGCATCGATCTGTTGATCAATGCCGCCGCTCTAACTAACAATCTGGGAAGCCTTTCGAACAGGTCGCCTGAGAAATGGCGAAATGAAATAGACATTTGCTTAACCGGCCCCTAACTGTGGATGCGAGAGTTGGTGCCATGGCTGTATCTGCTTGCTCAGATTAAGCGGCTTTCATGAAGGGCGAGCTGATCACCATTGATAGGGGCTTGAGTGTAAGCACATAGAACTCTAGTGACACGTCCATCGCTCAATTCATTCGAGTGCTATCCCGCATGCCTTTGGCAGAGAGCTGGTTCTGGCATGGAGCACTGGTCGCGCGCGCCACAATTGATATCGACATCAATATATTTCTAGATGCCGACTCTGCCTCAAACGTGTTCGACGCCTTCCCCAAAAGGCGTAAAAACGGGAGCAGCCGACCGGAAAATTGACAGCTCTCTCCGATTAGAAGCCGCAGTCGTTTTACACATCAGGCGCCGATCCAATCTCAGTTCCTTTCTTCCAGTAATGGCCCAATAAACGCCGGCTATATCCCGTCGGAACAGGATCGACCGCCATTCATTGTATTTGATGGTTTAGATGACCAGCAACCTGCCTGAAATAACCGACGGCCATTCTTTTGAGCAGTCACTATCCGTTCTATAAAACCTACGGCAAAAAACCTTATGCCAAAAACAATTGACACTGCAACGAGGAATATTCCATGAATCAAATCACTAATCGAATCCTAATGCCGGGAGGACTTTCCTTCTTGGCCTTTGCGGTTGCCAGCGCAGCCATCGCACTGCCATCAAGCAGCGTTTACGCCCAAGGTGTTCTTGAGGAGGTGGTAGTTACGGCTACAAAGCGAGCAGAAAGTACTCAGGATATTGCTATATCTGTGGTGGCAGTGTCCGGCGATCGTCTGAATGAGATGGGCATCGACAATTTCGAGAATATGGCCATTTCAGTGCCCAACTTCTCGGTCAGTGATTCCTTGACCGTAAGCCAGATTACCATGCGTGGTGTTGGGTCTGGCGAAGACAGGGGCTTTGAGCAATCGGTTTCGACTTATAAGGATGGAGTTTACTTGCCTCGTTCGCGTCAAAGTCGTTCCCCCTTCTTTGATGTAGATCGCGTAGAGGTTCTGCGTGGTCCTCAGGCCGTATTATTTGGCCTTAACTCAACGGCTGGTGCGGTCAGCGTGCACGGTGCTGTGAACAACCCTGGTGATGATTTTGAGTTGTCCTTAACCGGTGAGTATGAAGCTGAATACAGCGGCATGCGCATCAGGGCCGTTGCTGGTGGTTCTGCCGGCGAAACTCTGGGCTGGCGTTTAGCGTTGGAAACAAAAGACAGCGGAGATGGCTGGCTTGAGAACAACGTCTCCGGCGATGCAGGTGTGCTAGAGCACGATATGGTTCGCTTGTCTCTGGTGTGGGAGCCTACTGATCAAATGAAGGCAACCTTTCGGTGGGAACACAACGAAGCTGAGTCCACGGGTCAAATCACTGAAATTGTTAATGCGAATACACTAGCGACGGATGCAGCACCCGGTGGTTTATTCGATCGCGTTGCCGGCGTAAATGCCGCCGAGCCTGGAACTTTCGACTTGCGCGGTCTGGATGGTCAGTTCGATGGCCGCAGCTTTGCATCTGAAAACATCCCCTTCAAAGCGTTACATGACAGCATCAACGGCGGCAATTACCGCCTACCCTTGGGCGCAGATCAGGAAATTGACAACATCAGCTTAGCGCTGGATTGGAGTCTTGGCGAATACACTTTAAGTGCTTTGTTAGGCTACTCTGATTACTCCTATGATGCTGCCGTCAATATTGCTGGCCTGCCTTTCAGTATTTATTCTGGAACAAACTACGAAGAATACGATCAGACCAGTATTGAGCTTCGGCTCGCTTCACCCGAAGGCGAAACCTTCGAGTGGATTGCCGGTGTTTACTATCAAGACTCCACATTGTTCACTGATCAGCCGAATACGATTGATGTTACGCCATTGCTTTCTCTGGTTACAGGACTGCCACCAGCAGTCGTTGATGCTGCAGTTACTGGCGCGCCACCCTTATGGGAGCTAGCTGGTGCCAATTTGGCGCAGGATGCAGAGCTAATGTCGATCTTCATTAATGGTACGTGGAATATCACCGACAGCGTCAGTGTAACCGCAGGTGTTCGCTATTCTGATGATGAGAAGAAATACACTCGCAGTGCGCAAACTGCTGGCTCAGGCTTGTATCTTAAAGCGGCTGATGGCGGCCTTGGCCCATTTATTGGCGGCGCCGTTCTGAATGCAAATGGCCTTGCAGTAGGGGATACGGCGGGAACCATTTCGTCAGATAATCTAATGCCTGAACTGGCAGTAGAATGGGATGTGAATGACGATGTAATGTTGTACGCGAAATTTGCCCAAAGTGTGAAGTCGGGTGGTGTGGCGACCTCTGGGTCGGCCGCTTTAGAAGGTCTAATCTACGATGATGAAGATGCTGAGTCGTTCGAAATTGGCATGAAAGGTCGGTTTCTTGATGGCCGCGCAGAACTTAACGCAGCAATATTTACTACTGAGTTCACTAATCTGCAGGTTAAGAGCAGTATCGTCGACGGAGCGGGGGCCATTGCTACTATCATCGGTAATGCAGGTGCGGCAACCAGTGAGGGAATAGAGCTCGATGGCCGAGTGCTGATATCGGATGGGCTGACTCTTGGGGCGAACATCGCGTTCCTTAACGCGGAATACGATTTTTATCCCGCGGGTCCGTGCAACCGATCTGGATCAACACCGGCTGGAACAGCAGCTGGAACTTGTGATCTAAGTGGTGAGCAACTGCCGTTCGCAGCGGAAACGTCGGGCAGTGTTTACGCTGACCTGAGTATGCCAATATCGGATCAGCTGAACTTTGTTGCCAATCTTACGCTTTCTTACAGTGGCGACTACCCGGTAGAGGGGGCTTTAGAGCCCACTCTGGTTCAGGACTCCTGGACAAAATTATCGGGACGTATAGGCGTTGCTGCTGCTGATGACCAGTGGAGTGTGGCGCTGATTGGTCAGAACCTGACAGATGAAGAAGTATGGCTGGGTGGTCAGCCATTGTTTGGCTATGACATGGTCTACCCTGCAGCTCCACGATTGTTAACTTTACAGGCTAACTATCGATTCTAACGCCATTTGATTTATCCTCGTGATTGGCGGGCAGGAGACTGCTCGCCATTTTTTTTTGACGGTCTCGCAGACCGTGGAAAACCACAGAAAGACCACAACTCCTCATGCAGAAACGGACCCATCAAGTTCTACAGTCATTGGCTTATCTCGCCAGTCTGGCATTGCTGGCTCCTGCAGAAGCAGAAATTAATTTGGTCGAGCTCGTCGACCACCCATCTCAGCCGGTTACTGAAAGCAATTGGTCACAGCCGGAGCATATACGCTGGATGGGCAGAAATTTCAGCGTGAAACCATCGCGCATATTGGCGCGAGGTAAAGACGTATACGACTTGCCCGTAGGCAAGACTATGAATCTTGAGTCCATGCAATTTACTGCTCCCGGGGCTGCCCGCGCCGTGTCGATGCTTGAAGCGTTTACGACGGCCAGCGTTGATGGCTGCATTGTGATCAAAGATGGGCAAGTAGTGTATGAACGCTATTTCGATGGGTTCTCTGAATCAAGCCATCACAGCTGGTTCTCAGCAGCAAAATCTCTTATTGGCATGGCAATTGGAATATTAGTCAATGAAGGCAAAATAGCGCTTACCAAGTCGCCCGCCAACTACCTTTCTGCACTAAAAGGCAGTGCCTTCGAATCGGTAACTATTCAGCAGGTACTGAACATGCGCAGTGCCCTGGACTATACATTTCACAGCAATGCGATGACGCCGGGTGGGCTGCGATACGAGTATCAACTACGGGCAGGCATTTTCGCCAATTCGCATTTGGCATCGGGCGCACCTACGCAAAGCGGGCCCAGAGGCGTTCGCGCGATGTTGCCTTTTGTTAAACCCTCTACTGAGCTTAAGCCAGGGGAGTCCTTTGTATATCAGAATGCAAATGTAGACGTAGTAGGTTGGCTGATCGAAGAGGTATCCGGCATGCCTTTACACCAATTCATTCGGGAAAGGGTTTGGGTTCAGCTGCAAACTGAGCACGATGCCTTGATGAACACCGATCCCAACTATACCGTACTGGCCTCGGGGGGGTTGAGCTCTACATTGCGTGACGCCGCGCGATTCGGGCTTGCGGTCCTTGATAACGGTAAACTAAACGGTCGTGAGATCTTTCCTGCCACTTGGGTAGGAGCTACGCGCAATTTCAGTCGCGCAGATCAACAAGCATTCGCCAAACATACGCGTTTTCAGGGTGCAGATATGTCCGCCTTGGGAGCGATAAAGGCCTACAAGAACTATTGGTATATTTATGATCGTGAACAAGGCGCGATGGCTTCACGGGGTTTCGCGGGTCAGTTTGTGTATGTTAACAAGACGCAAAACCTGGTTATGGCTGTATTCTCGGGCGCCAGCACGGATCAGAACCATGAGCGTGATAGATTGATGCATTTTGCCCATTTATTAGCTAATAGAATTTAGGTATTCGGATATCTGCGGATAGTTTACGGTGCGATGTTGCGCTTAAATCAGTTTTACCACTAATTGGGTAAAGAGTTTTGTGAAAGTACACGCCTTAAAGAATCGTTGATTATGGCCAGATATGCCCGCTGTGTAGCCCTTGGTATATTACTATGCGCCTGCCATGCATTGGGCGGCGATGGTGCCGAGCGCTACGACGGCTGGCTAAGGTTCTCTGAATATGTGTCAGCCCGCGATGGTGTCAAACTAGCGGTGGACTATTATCGACCAACGTTCAAGGGACGTCTGCATAAGAAGAGGCTACCCGTCGTATGGCAGCACACTCCCTATTTGCGTTATCGCCTGGATGAGAATGGCGCATTGCCCAAAGTACCTAAGTTGCCAGCGCTGGCTGAAGGTGCACAGGCCCTGTTGAATGCCGGTTATGTGTTCGCCGTTGTCGATGTAAGGGGCAGTGGCGCTTCTTATGGTTCCAGTCAATTGTGGATAGGCCCACAGCAAGGTCGGGACGCCTACGATGTTAGCGAATGGCTGGCAGAACGGAGTTGGAGCTCCGGGGCAATTGGCATGACCGGGCGGTCTTATCTCGGCACCGTCCAGTTTTTTGCGGCGGCCGAAAACCCGCCGCATCTGAAGGCTATATTTGCCGAGATGGCCGGGTTTGATAATTACAGCATTTTCTTCTCAAATGGCATTTACCGAGCTGATCTACCAGCTGCGTGGCGTACCATGCGCGCCCAGCTCGATTACAACGCACCGCTGGCAAACGGAGTCTTTCCACCGATGGGCGTTGCTCCCGTATCAGCCGATCACAGCGGAGAACTGTTAGCCGCTGCTGTTCGAGATCATTATAACAATAGAGATCTCGCAGATACTGTGCGTCCGCTGCGTTTTCGTGATGATTCAGATTCAG
This sequence comes from Pseudomonadales bacterium, assembly GCA_045105115.1. Taxonomy (GTDB): domain Bacteria; phylum Pseudomonadota; class Gammaproteobacteria; order Pseudomonadales; family JAUIET01; genus JAUIET01. The sequence continues at coordinate 6,328 of JBGCDE010000217.1, forward strand.
TCTCCAGTCTCAAACCGCACATAGCCTCCAGTCCATGGCATCTTATCGACAAGATAAAAGCATCGAATATTGCGGTGTACCAGCGTGCCGGCTGGTTCGACATGTACGCACGAGACGCGCTGCTGATGTTTCATAATTTAAGCAATCCCAAGAAACTACTTGTTGGGCCTTGGTACCACCGCGAGCACTTTGGCATTGATCTCGACGAGGAAAGAGTGCGGTGGTTTGACTACTGGCTCAAAGGCCAGGAAAACGGTTTTATGAGCGAACCAAAGCTGAGATATTTATTGGTGGGTGATAAGGAGCGCTGGATGCAGGGCGACAGCTGGGATGAGCAGAAATCCGAGCGGCGACGTTACTTTCTTAATGGCCAGGCAAGTGGTTCTGCGAGATCATTAAACGACGGCGGCATGGGGCTTGAAGCCATTTCCTCAGAGCGCGCCTATGACACTTTCACCGTAGACCCGTATTTTACGCTGGGTGGAACGCTACAGCGCAATAGCGGGCTATGGATCGAGCGTGCGCAAGACTGTTCAAGCGCGGTGGCAGCACATTGGTGCGCGACCGAAAGCGGTTACCCGGACACTCAAGGTCTAGTCAGTAATTTATTGACTTATACCAGCGAAACATTGAATGAACAGGCGCAATTAGTGGGGCATGCAAGCGTCGATTTGTGGCTTGAAGCCAATCAAAGCGATGCCGGTGTGTTTGTTACGCTGGAAGAAGTGCTTCCAGATGGCAGCAGTCAGTATGTAGCACAGTCCGGAATGAAAGCTTCTCATCGTGCGCTGAACAATCCGCCGTTCGCGAACTTTGATTTACCCTGGCATGGTAATTATCGCGCTGATAACAGTCCTCTGACTGATCAAGCTGTACGTCTTCAATTTGTCTTGCCACCAGTGGCCAACGTATTTGAGGCCG
>JBGCDE010000218.1:0-25649 GCA_045105115.1 Pseudomonadales bacterium
GTAGCTCATCATCCAGATTTTTCTCAATACTGCCAAACACATTGTAGGCGTACAGCGAGTAGATAAAACCCAGCAGCAAGAATACGGAAATGCTCAGCCAGAAAGCGTAGTTCGAAATAAACCGGAAGGTATAGCTGCCAAAAACACCACGATAGGTGTCAACCAGCTTATTCGGGAGCATTCAGCACGTAGCCGGTACCGCGCACGGTATGCAGCAGCTGCGTCTCAAACCCTTTGTCAATTTTTTGCCTCAGACGGCTGATGTGAACATCGATCACGTTGGTTTGCGGATCAAAGTGATAATCCCACACATTTTCCAGCAACATCGTGCGTGTCACTACCTGACCAGCGTGCTTCATCAAGTATTCCAGCAATCGGTATTCGCGCGGTTGCAGATTGAATACCTGACCCGCACGCGTCACTTTATGAGTAAGCAAATCCATTTCCAGATCACCTACAGACAATCGCGTTTCGGAATGGGCAACTTCGCCACGGCGGATCAAAACTTCCACCCGTGCCAGCAACTCCTCAATTGCGAAGGGTTTCACTAAATAGTCGTCAGCCCCTACTTTCAGGCCTTTTACCCTGTCGTCTACCTCGCCCAATGCGCTAAGAACTAGCACCGGGGTTTGAATATCGGCCGATCGCAATGATTGGATAATGCTTAAGCCGTCTCGCCGTGGCAACATTCTGTCGATGATCATCGTGTCGAACTGCCCTTGCTTGGCTCGGCGCAAGCCCATGTCACCATCCGCTACATGATCAACCAAATAGCCATTGTCGCGCAGTCCGTTGCAGATAAATTCTGCTACGTTCTTATCGTCCTCAACCAGTAAAACGATTCTGGGTCGCTTATTTGCTTTTTCAACCATGGGTAATGCCTAGTTTTGATCGCAAGGTATCTGTGATGTCACATTCTGCAAACGCAGCCGAGGTAACACTCAGTGAGATGCCAGTAGCCCTGTATTGTAAACCGAACTGACCCGGCACTGACAAGTGTCTACTGGATCACAGCGACGAAGCGTAGCGCGGCAAGATCATACCGTTCATCAACATTTAGCAAAAAGCCGTCTTATTTCTGACTATATTTTAACCAACATCACAAACCGTACTATCCATGCTTCGCAGCCAATCGTTCAGCCTGATCAACGAAACACCGCTACGAAACAGTCCTTGGGGCATTCTACGACTCATCGGACTATCGCTTTATTGCACCGCTGCTTTATCAACAGTGACCATGTCCCCATTGACAGAGGCCCAGACCAAATCAGGGTTCGTTGGTGTTCCAGAAGCACACTTTTGGGAGGAGTTGCCCGGTTATCGAAGCGCCAAGCCGCAGGCTTCTGTCGCCGAGTTATTGGGCCCTCAACCACTGGCTGTGAGTATTGACCAATTGCAGCACATGCAACAATGGGATCAACGTGAAGCCTATAGACTGCTGACAGATGCACAGAGAGCCCGGCAAGACGCCGAGCGTGAAACCGCCGCCAGTCGAATAGGCCAAAGCAATTGGCATTACGGTTGGGGTGTTGGCTTCGAGGACGTGAAGGTGCGCTTGAGCTACGACTTCTAGGCAATTTCCAGGCGTTTGCCGAACAAGGCAAGAGACGCTCTCAATGGTCTTTGATACCATACGGGTTCAGCCAATCCGCAGTTAAGCCCTTGACCAACAATTTCGAAGCTTTGCCCATTGCCGGCGTATTCCGGCGCTTGTTCGCCATGGTGTATGACGGCTTGCTTGTGTTGGCGATAATAATGGCAGGAACCGCAGCGGCTATTGGTATCAGAGTCTGGATGAGCGGCGCTGATGCTGCAGTAGCCGATCCAGACACCGCCGCGCATGGCATCGTGTTTCAACTGTGGTTATTACTGCTGATCGTGTCTTTCTTCATTTTGTTTTGGCGCTGGAAAGGCCAAACATTGGGAATGCAGGCTTGGCGGCTAAAAGTACGTAATACCGATGGCAGTCGTCTAAGCGTGCAGCAATGCTTGCTGCGTTTGGTAGCCGGTCTCGTGTCGTGGTGTTGCTTAGGGCTTGGTTATTGGGTGATTTTGTTCAACCCAGCCAAAGGGTCCTGGTCAGATTCCTGGTCAAAAAGCGAATGTGTGGTGCTTCCTAAGAAAGACTGATACTTGCCCGGCTACGTAAGTGCAATTGGCTCTAGGTGCCGCGCCTTATAAGCACGCCACCCACTAGAACGCAGACGACAATCGGCAACAACACGGCATACACTGGCGCGAAGCCAAATACCAGACTTGATGGCCCCAACATATCCTGACTGGTACGAAAAACAATACCGACTATCACCCCGATAAAAATACGGTAGCCCATCGTTACTTCACGGAGCGGGCCGAAAATAAACGATATCGCTATTAACACAAGGCTGGCCGTACCCAGGGGTTGTAATACCTTTGACCAGAAGGAAAGCTTGTATTCACCGGCACTTAAGCCCTGCCCTGAAAGGTATTGAGAGAAATCCCATAAACCTGACATGGACAAGTTGTCTGGTTTAATAACCAGCTGCTTTAATAGATCCGGTGTTAAGTCGGCTTGCCAAAGCATGGTATCAAGATGATCTTTCCGGGTTGCGTCATCCTCTACATAGGTAACATCAACATCGCTAAATAACCAACCCTCTGCCGTATGTGCCGCTGACTGAGCAAACAGAAATTCATTAAGTTGCTTATTTTCGTCAAAGCGAAACAATGTAACGCCTTTGAGGCGTTCAGGCGATTCAACCACGCTGAAATGCATGTACTCCAACCCTTCGCGGTTCCACAAGCCGTATCGGGACGCTACAACACCGTCGCCATACTGAGCGCTGGCTCGTCGTCGATCGGCCATTTGCTCAGCCGGGGGCGCAATGAACTCGCTGAGAATCAATCCTGCCAACATGAGGATCAATGCTGGCTTCATTACCATCCAGATTATCCGAATAGTCGAAATGCCAGCGCAACGCATAATGATGAGCTCACTCTGCGACGCTAATGTACCCAGGCCAATCAAACAACCGACTAAAGCGGCAAATGGTATGTATTCGTATATGCGACCAGGCAGTGTTAACAACACATAAATGAGCGCTTCACTAAAATCGTAATTGCCTTCCAGATCACCAAGCTGATCAATGATGGCAGAGATCACGTCTAAACCAACTATAACTACCAGCACCAACACAATGGCGGCCAATACGGAATTGCCAACGTGTTTATTCAGCAGTTGCATGCTGCACTACCTTTTTACCCGTCATTTTGCTGCGAATGAATGTGCCTATCGCAGCACTATTAAACAACGTCAAGCCCAGCAACAGGAAAAGCGCATGAATGCCCCAGATGCTTAGCGGAAAACTACTGTCTGGGTCTTCCAGGCCGCTTCGGGCAGCGCTAAGCAGTAATAGGTACGTTAAGTAAATCATGATTGCAGGCAACAGTTTTACATAACGCCCACGGCGATGGTCGGTACGGCTCAGCGAAAGCGCGATCAGCGCAACTATTGGCACTAATAGGGGCAATGAAATACGCCATAACAAAGCCGCTCGATCACGTTGGTCGTCGCTACCGAGTAGTTCGGAGGTTGGCCTTGCTTCAACTTTTAATTGCTTTCTCGCTAGATCCTGTGGCTCTTGCAACAACTGTCCGTAGGCAGAGAACCGAGTAACTTCCAGCACCTGCTCGCCGGGTTGCCCGCTAAATCGATAACCATCTTCCAGCTGTAAGTAGCGATTGCCCTGCTTGCGCACTATCTCACCGCGGTCTGCAACCACAACACTGATCGCCGAAGACCCTCGATCACTACTCGATTCGGAAATAAATATGTTATTCATTTCAGTTGCTTCAGCATCAATGGATTCGGCGTAAGTGACGCGTTTGCCGCCGTCGCTTGACTGAAACCGGCCTTCCACGAGAGTATTCACCTGGCCGTAGGTCTTCGGGTCGTTGAAAATAGAATGGACCTTGGCAGCACCTGTAGGACTTATATAAAAACTAAGGCTCGCGACCAGTAATGCGACAAAACCGGCAACTACCATTGTGTAGCCCAACAATCTTCGATTACTGATTCCACAGGCCGATAGCACCACCATTTCGCTTTCCACGTAGAGTCGGCCATAGGCCAGCAAAATACCAATGAACAGAGCCAGTGGAATAATCAATTCAAGGAAGCCGGGTATTCTGAACAACATGATGCTGAACAATACATCAGTCGCCAAATCACCTGCAGCGGCTTGTGCAAGATACTTTACGAACCGACTGCTCATTGTAATCAACAGCAATGCAATGCTAACGGCCGTCATCACCTGCAGAATTTCTTTTGAAAGATAGCGGAAAATCAACATCGAGTTGCTTCCGGTGCCGATAGACGTACACTAGGGTCTGGGCAAGCCAAGTCCAAATACAAGAGATTTCCGAGTAGTGCGCGCACTGCAGCCAGCTGACAAATATTAACCACAGGATACCGAATGAAATTCAAAGTCCAGGACGTTACCGCTGATTTAAGCGGGCTCAAAAGTGAATGTCTGATAGTACCAGTCTATACCGATAAAGCATTTAGTAAAGCCGTCAAAAAGCTGGATAAAGCACTGAAGTCCAGCTTGAGTGCGGTGCGCAATAGTGGCGACTTTTCGGCCAATGTTGGTGAGTTTTTGCTCTTACCTACACCGCCCTCAACAGCCAAGCAGCCATCAAGCAAGCATCAACCGCAACGGGTTGTATTACTTGGTTTTGGTAAATCAAGTTCGGCCAGCTTGGACAGTGTCCGCAGAGCGCTGGCCAAAATGTTTGCAGCGGTACAGGGCTATAAATTCAAATCGGCGCATTTATTACTCGAAGAGAGCAAGAACAAACAGCTTTCTACCGCCAGTTTGCTCCACGAAGTAGGCCGGGCTGGCGAGTATGCCGCCTACCGTTATGACGCCACGCTGGGTAAAAAACCTCAGGCGAGAGCCTTTGCAAGCCTGACTGTGCTGTGCAGTAAATCTGCTGCCACCAGCAAGGCACTGAGTGACGGGGCCGCCACCGGTCGCGGCATGAACATGGCCAGAGAACTGGGCAATTTGCCGGGTAATGTCTGCACTCCACGTTACTTGGCCAAGCAAGCCCAAACCCTGGCGCGTAAATACGAATCCCTAAAAACCAAAATTCTGAATGATAAACAATTAGAAGCACTGGGAATGGGCTCACTGCTGTCCGTAGCGAGAGGCAGTAAAGAGCCGGCCAGACTGATTTCTATGGAATATCGGGGTGGCACTAAAAATTCAGACCCGGTTGTTTTAGTTGGCAAGGGCATCACATTCGATACCGGCGGAATATCTCTGAAGCCAGGTGCTGCCATGGATGAAATGAAATTCGATATGTGCGGTGCGGCCAGTGTATTCGGAGTGATCGAAGCGCTGTGTTTAATGAAAGCCAAGGTGAACGTAGTAGGTTTAGTCGCGGCTGCTGAAAACATGCCTGGCAGCCAGGCAACCAAACCCGGCGACGTAGTGACTAGTATGTCGGGTAAAACCATTGAAGTGCTTAACACCGACGCTGAAGGCAGACTGGTATTGTGCGACGCGTTGAGTTATGCCGCCCGTTACCGCCCTACCGCCGTGATCGACATCGCAACGCTGACAGGCGCGTGTGTGATTGCACTGGGTCATCACGCCAGCGGCTTGTTCAGCAACAATGATGATCTTGCCGCAAAACTGCTGGCCGCTGGTGAGGCCAGTGGCGACAAAGCGTGGCGGTTGCCTATTTGGGATGAGTATCAGGAGCAGCTTAAAAGTAACTTTGCAGACCTTGCCAATATTGGCGGACGCCCGGCGGGCAGCATCACCGCAGCCTGTTTTCTATCGCAGTTTGCGAAAGACTATAACTGGGCGCATATCGATATAGCAGGTACGGCTTGGCATAGCGGCGCGCGCAAGGGTGCGACTGGAAAACCTGTACCGTTATTGTTGAACTATTTGCTTCAATAACCCAATCAGATGACAAAGATTGACTTCTATTTACTGCGCGCGTCGTCCGAGCCAAGCCAGGGCGACCACTTTGCCTGTTTGCTGGCCGACAAAGCATTTCGAGGCGGAAATCGGGTGTTGATTTCGGTTGGTTCTGAAAACCAGGCGAAAGATATCGACCAACTACTGTGGAAAGTGCCAAATACCGGGTTTATTCCACACGGTCGGTCTTCAGATGTGTCTACCAAAGTCGCAATTGATTATAATCTAGGCCCTGGCATTCATGACGATTGCCTGATTAACCTGTCTCATCGTGTGCCCGAGTACTGCGCGCGATTTAAAAGGATTTGTGAGGTCGTAGTGTTTAATGATGAAGCCCGAGCAGCAAGCCGAGAACGCTTCAAGTATTATCAGCAACGGGGCTTCCCGATAAACACACACGAGATAACTCGCAATTATGCCTAAGCTCGCAAACTGTGATTTGAATTATGTCTGACTTAGACGATGACACGGTTAATAACTCAACTGATATTCCGGTTCTTGATCGAATCGTTAAGCCGAGCAAGCAAAAGGATCTTGCGGATTTACTGATCAAAATTATTCAAACAAATGAAGCGGAAGACAAGGCCTCCTTAACGGAGTACGACGTTGACGTGAGTTCAGCAACTCTGCGTGACATAGATGAGAAATTAAGTGCCGCACTGCACACCACGAGCCAAGAGCAGGTTCTGTCAATTCCAATGCTGACTGAGATTGCCGATTTTCCGGTCATCGAAGGCGCACGTTTACCCTTCCAAAACAGTGATGACAGCGACAATGAGCAAATAGGCTTGCCCGCCATGCACTCCGTCAATACGGATACAGACGCTGCTAATTCCGCCCAACAACCAACCTCAGCGAATCAGGATCGTGTTGCCGGAAAAGCCGTGTTCTCTTTTCCTGACGACGGCAATCGTGCGCCGGCAGATGCTCAGGACTCAAAACAAGACTTTGATTTGGGCCTGGACACCAGTCAGAAGGCCGCAAATCAACACACGCTGTTGCAAGAGCAATTAAATCAATCAACCAGGCAGATCATAGACGAATTGATTGCCGAGCACTCTGTTGCTATTCGTCATGAGCTTGAGAGTCGGATTGGCTCACTGAAGCAAGAGTTACTCAGCGAACTTACGCCGCAGGTCGCTCTTCGGGCAGAATCACGAAAGCTGCCAAAGCGTGAGACTGACAAGAGTTTGGAACACGAAGGTTCAGACGCCTAATCCGCTAACACCCCCACCCGTTGTATACTGCACAGACGATTAAACGCTCGCCTTTTGAATGACGCACGAATGGAAAAAACCTACACACCCGCCGACATAGAAACTCATTGGTACGAACAATGGGAAGCGCGCAACTATTTTGCACCCAGCGGCCAAGGCGCGCCGTACAGCATTATGATTCCGCCGCCCAATGTGACAGGAAGTCTGCACATGGGGCACGGTTTCCAGGACACTATTATGGATGGCCTGATTCGATACCATCGAATGCTTGGCCACAATACTTTGTGGCAGGTGGGTACCGACCACGCCGGCATTGCGACCCAAATGGTGGTAGAGCGTCGTCTCGAAGCTGCCGGCAGCAGCCGCGCGGAACTAGGTCGAGATGCGTTTGTTGATGAAGTGTGGAAGTGGAAAGAAGAAAGCGGCGGGCATATTACACGTCAGCTCAGACGCCTTGGCGCTTCTGTAGATTGGGAAACCGAGCGTTTCACTATGGACCCGGGTCTGTCCGAGGCCGTTCAGGAAGTGTTTGTCAGTTTGTATGAAGATGGCCTGCTTTACCGCGGCAAACGCCTTGTTAATTGGGACCCGGCGCTGCACACAGCCATTTCTGACCTGGAAGTTATCTCCGAGGAAGAGCAAGGCCATCTTTGGCATCTTCGCTACCCACTCGCGTCAGGCGAAGGACATTTGGTCGTTGCCACAACACGACCGGAAACAATGCTTGGCGACAGTGCTGTGGCTGTGCATCCTGACGACGAACGCTATTCACATCTTGTTGGTCAGCAAATAAATTTACCCTTGTGCGATCGCACAATTCCTATCATTGCCGACGAATACGTAGACCCTGAATTTGGCAGCGGCTGTGTGAAGATTACGCCTGCGCACGATTTTAACGACTATGAAGTAGGTCAGCGCCATGAGCTGCCAATGATCAATGTTCTTGATGATAATGCGGCAATTAACGACCTGGCACCGGAAGCCTACCGAGGCATGGATCGTTTTGATGCGCGTAAAAAGATCGTTGCTGATTTCGAAGCGGCCGGGTTGCTTGAAAAAATTGAACCACACACACTGAAAATACCACGTGGTGATCGTTCCGGTGTGGTTGTAGAGCCGTATCTCACTAACCAATGGTATGTTGCAGCGAAAAAACTAGCGCAGCCTGCCATTGAAGCTGTAGAGAATGGTGACATAGAGTTTGTCCCCAAAAATTGGGAGAACACCTATTTCGCGTGGATGCGCGACATACAAGATTGGTGTGTTAGTCGCCAGCTTTGGTGGGGACACCGTATTCCTGCCTGGTATGACGACGAAGGTAAGGTGTATGTTGGCCGATCTGAACAAGAGATACGCGAGCAAAACGATCTGGGCGATCGCAGTTTGCGTCAAGATGATGATGTTCTGGATACCTGGTTTTCGTCCGCGCTATGGACTTTCTCTACCTTGGGTTGGCCAGAAAACACAGAGCGCCTGAGTACATTTCACCCCAGCGCAGTACTGGTCACAGGCTTTGACATTATTTTCTTCTGGGTTGCCAGAATGATCATGATGACCTTGCATTTTCGCAAAGAGGTACCTTTCAAACAGGTATACGTGCATGGCTTGATTCGCGACGCGGAAGGCCAGAAAATGTCGAAGTCCAAAGGCAACGTACTGGACCCTATCGATTTGATCGATGGTATTGATCTGGATGCTTTGCTGACCAAACGAACCAGCGGAATGATGCAGCCGCAGTTAGCAAAACAAATTGAGAAACAAACTCGCAAACACTATCCCGACGGCATTCCGGCTTTTGGCACAGATGCCTTGCGTTTCACTTACTATTCACTGGCCTCTACCGGTAGGGATATTCGCTTTGATTTAGGGCGTATTGAGGGTTATCGAAATTTTTGCAACAAGATATGGAACGCAGCTCGCTATGTGTTACAGAACACTGAGACGCATGATTGTGGTCTCGACGACTCTTTGGATATTGAACTTGGTTTACCAGAGCGCTGGATTGTATCCAGACTGCAAGAGACAGAAGCCAACGTTGCACGACACATAGAAGCCTATCGATTCGATCTTGCCTCGCAGGCAATTTACGAATTTATCTGGAACGAGTACTGCGACTGGTATCTTGAGCTGTCCAAGCCCGGGCTGTGGTCTGACGACACACCAGAAGCGCATAAGCGTGGTATTCGTAAAACATTGGTTCGCGTGCTGGAAACTTCGCTGCGCTTATCTCACCCATTGATGCCGTTTATTACAGAGGAAATATGGCAGCGGATTGCACCACTGGCCGGCGCAAAAGGCGACAGTATCATGCTGCAGGCCTACCCTCTCAGTGACGAGAGCAAAATTGATTCGCAGGCCGTTGTCAATATTGAGTGGTTGAAACAAATGGTCGTAGCTGTTCGCACCATCCGCGGTGAAATGAACATACCACCCAAAAAATCGATTCCTCTGTACATCAAGAATCTGGACGCCAGCTCTTCCGCTCAACTTGCTCAATGCGAACATCTAATGCGTAAACTGGCGAAGCTCGAGAGCGTCGACGCGATGAGTACCGACGACACGCGTGCTGTTGCCAGTCAGCTGGTAGGTGAATTGGAACTGTGTGTGCCGATGGCCGACCTTATCAATAAAAATGATGAGATTGCTCGGCTGCAAAAAGAAATAGCTCGGGTTGAAAAGGAAGTGGGCCGACTTGACGGCAAATTATCCAATGCGAAGTTTACAGAGCGTGCGCCGGCCGATGTAGTAGCAAAAGAACGCGAGAAACTCGCTGAACTTAATTCAGCGCTTGTAAAACTCAAAGCCCAACTGGTCAGCATAGAGTCGCTTTAGACACTCACGGCAGCCGAATCTGAAAAGAAGCACCGCCCAGATTTGAATCACCCAAGCTTATGCTTGCGTCGTAGCTTCGCACTATGTCATTAACCACTGCCAGACCAATGCCCTGGCCTGGCTTTTGGGTATCTAAGCGCTCGCCGCGCGCAAATATGTCTTCACGTTGCTCGGCGGGTATTCCAGGTCCGTCATCTTCTATTATGACCGTGCAACGTTGATCTTTAGCGCGCAATTCAACATGTACTTTCGCGCGGCAGTACTTAAAGGCGTTATCAAGAATATTACCCAGCAATTCCATTAGATCGCTTTCGTCCATTTTGCAGGTGGCATCATCTTCCAGCGAAAGTTCTACTTGTACTTGCTTGTCAGAGTAGACCTTTTTTAGCGCTTCACTGAGACGGCTCAACACGGCTGCGACAGGCGTACTTCGCTGTGATATTGCTGGTCTGGCACGGCTAGCTCGCTGCAATTGATACTGCACAATCTCATCCATTTGCTGTAACTGCTGTGCCAGTAGATCGCGATCTTGTTCACCTTCTACCAGCGCGCCACGCGCAATTGACAACGGCGTTTTTAAACTGTGCGCCAAATCACTCAAGCGATTTTTGTGCTGTTCTCTTTGCGCAAGTTCATGGCTTAGCAACTGATTAAGATTGTCGGTTAGTCCCTGCAGCTCAGCGGGATACACACCATCAAGCTGGTCAATATCACCTTGCTCTACTCTGCTGACATCTTCACTCAGCCTTTTAAGTGGTAATAGCCCCATTCTTAGAACCAGTAGTTGAACAAAGAGCAGCACAATACCAACTGAAAACAAGCGAACTTGCAATCCAGTACGAAAGCGCTCAAGTTCCGCATAAAAGAAGTCAGCCGATTGCAGTACCGAAAAAGTATAGTGCTTGGAAAATACATCCTGACCGCCTTTCTCTGCGCGATTTTCTTTTGGATGAAACTCCCAGGAAACACCTAAGGTGGAGTACAGAAAGCCTTCCTGCTGAAGCTCAACAGGGCCGAATTGTGAGCCACCAATATTGGTGCGGCGAAAGTCCTGTGTCGCTGGTAAATCCATAACAGCAACAGCGGAGTAACTGCGCCAGACTTCCTGACCCTGGTCATCGAAAACGAAACCATATAAGCCTGAATCAAACTGGTTAAATTTGGTTTCCTGCAGCGTGTCAGGCATACGCAGTTCGCGCTGCTCATCTTCAACTTCGGCAAGCAAGAGCAAAATTGTGGAATCTAACTTCTCTGCTTCACTGCGAGTAACACTGCTGACAAAGGCCTGTTCAAGAGCGTAGTAAACCAGCCCAAGAAACACCAACAGAGTAAGAGCGGTCGACAGCAGTAAGCGATTACTGAGTGAAAAGCCCGATGGCATGGACTTACTGTAGCGCCGTTAGACGATAACCCTGACCACGTACTGTATCGATGAGCTTTGCATCATTGTATTGCGCTAGCTTCCTGCGCAGGCGCCCCACAAATACTTCAATCACATTGCTGTCGCGATCAAAGTCCTGATCGTAGATGTGCTCGGTAAGCTCTGTCTTCGACACCACCTTGGCAGAATTCATCAATAAATACTCGAGAACCTTATACTCATACGCGGTCAGCTCAACCGGGTTTTGTTCCACTGTGACTTGCTTGGTATTGGTATCGAGTGAAACGGGGCCATGGCTTAACACCGGGCTGGCGGATCCAGCTCGCCTTCGCAGCAGAGCGTTCAGACGGGCAAGCAGCTCCGGCATATGAAACGGTTTGGCCAGGTAATCATCCGCACCGGATTCAAGACCGGCCACCTTATCCTGCCAGCTACTGCGCGCAGTCAGAATCAGCACCGGAAAATCGCGTTGTTGCTCACGTAAGGATTTAATCACGGCCATACCATCGACCTTCGGTAGGCCCAGGTCGATAACGGCGATGTCATACGGGTACTCACGCCCCATAAACAGGGCTTCTTCGCCATCACTTGCTGCATCAACGGCATAACCTTGTTGCTGCAATGCTTCGGTTAATTGCTGCTGCAATAAAGGCTCGTCTTCAACTAAAAGCACGCGCATAGGCTTTCTCCACACATCTGATCTATCAGCGAACAATCTGACCGGTTTGTTTGGCAACCAGAACATTGGTGACCACACCATTGCTCTTCAAAATTCGCACCCGAAAATGATCGCCATTCGGGCTCACCGACAGCACTTTACCGCCAGTGGCGGATCGAGCGATATTTGCAGCCTGTCCTGAACTGATTCCGCGACTGGCAAAACCATCACCTTGGGCGTTGGCATTCAATGGCATAAGCAGAGCAGCGCAGAGCAGTAACGCGGCCGCGAGCGCCTGATAGCCATATGTAGCTTTGCTTGAAAACATGCTTCAATATCCGCCTATGCGTGCTGTAAATCCATACTGTGCATGCAGTATAGCGAGCTGACACACGTCTGCTCCACGCTGAATCGTATACTAGTGCAGAATTACTGAATATGGACTGAATCGACGCACCCAATCGCATTGGCGAAACATGCTACAATTCGGCCCCCGTTTTAAAATTTCTTTTTTTTTCATAGGTTTATTTCATCATGCCATTCATTTCTGCCAGCGTCATCGGCCTTATTGGCGCCGCATTAGGTGCCTTTCTCGTACAAGCGTTTGCGGGTGCCGACAGCTTTATCGCCAGCTTTATTGTGATTTTTTTGATCAGCTTTATAGGTATCGGCATCAATAATGCCATTGTTCGTTCAGCAATCACCGGTCAGACAAGTACTGCGCAGCCAAAGCCGCGCAAAAAGCCCAAAAAACAAGAACCTGCCAAGCGTTCCGATAGCAAACCAGCTAAGTCAGCCAAGCCAACAAAAAAACCCGCCGAAAAGCCTAGTGCACCTCGACCTGTCAGCGGAGAGCCACTGGAACAGGGCACGGTTAAATGGTTTAACGGCAATAAGGGCTTCGGCTTTATCTGCCGTGAAAATGGTGAAGAGGTGTTCGTTCACTTCCGTTCCATCGAGTCGGATGACGAATCCGGAAGCAGACGCCACCTCCGTGATGGTCAGGCAGTCGAATATCGCGTAGTTGATAGCGATCGCGGTCCACAAGCCGAGAATGTTCGCGCGCTCTAGCGGCGCTATTCACCGGTCACGCCAGTGATTTGCGATCGACAATTATCCCGAGTGCGCGCATTTTAGAGAGTTTGTAGCGAAGTGTGCGCTCACTTACACCAAGTTCTGCAGCGGTTTGCTGTCGATTGTAGTTGTTACTGCGCAAGCATTGCTCAACCAGCTCGAACTCTTTGTTTTGCATATTACTTTCAAGGTCTGAGATGCCACTGGCAGATGGCGCGTCACTTTGACTATGGCCGGGTAGCACTTGATCGTTGGCTGACACCGGCAGCTCTACATCATCATTCGCAGCATCAAACCCAATCGATTCTGTGCTGCTCACACAAATATCAGTGCCATTAATCATCGCTTCTGGCTGAAGAATCAGCGCACGCTGCATGACGTTGTCCAGCTCGCGGATGTTGCCTGGCCAGTGATGCGCCACGAGGCGCTGCATCGCAGACTCATCAAGTGAGACCTTGGCTCGGCCCATTTTTCGAGCGTGCTTGGCAAGCAGATGTTCTGCCAGCGGGAGTATGTCATCGGGACGCTTTCGGAGCGCATGTAAGTGAAGCGGAAAAACATTGAGCCGATAATACAGATCTTCTCGAAATTCACCCGCAGCAACAGCGACCTGCATGTCGCGGTTGCTGGTTGCTAATACACGCACATCCAAAGCGATCGTTTTGCGCCCTCCTATTCTCTCTACCTCCTGTTCTTGCAAAACGCGCAGCAGCTTAGCCTGCAAACTAATATGCATTTCGCTAATTTCATCCAGTAGCAATGTACCACCGTTGGCCTGCTCAAACTTGCCAGGCGCACTTTGGTGAGCGCCGGTGAACGCCCCTTTTTCATGGCCGAACAAAATGGCTTCCAGCATGTTTTCCGGAATAGCGGCACAATTGAGCGCGACGAACGTTTGGTCAGCCCGGTTTGATCGGGAGTGAACATATCTGGCTAATACTTCTTTACCTGTGCCACTTTCACCTGTGATCATGATGGTGGCTTCGGTTCCGGCTACTCTGTCAGCGAGACTCAGCAGCTTCTGGCTACGCGGGTCGACCGCAATTGGGACAGACTCGTCCGCAGCTGCTCCTAACTGATGACCGAGGTGATCTGCGATCAGCTCAAGCAGTACACCTGGCTCAAAAGGCTTAACAATATAGTCCGCGGCTCCAGCACGCATTGCTTCAACCGAACTTGCAATACAGCCGTAGGCGGTCAACAACACCATAGGAATGTGCGGGTATTTTTGCCTGACATTCTTCAACAGCTCCATGCCGTCCATTTCTGGCATATTAACGTCTGACACCACCATACTGACCGGCTTGCGGGCTAGCTCTTGCAGCGCAGCAACTCCGTCGGGTGCCTGCATGCAATCGTAGCCATGCAATTCGAGCGTATCGACCAGCGCTTCGCGCAAGCTGTTGTCATCTTCCACGACCAGAATAGTGTGTGTGTTTGGCATTAGGAATGAACTCCATTGGCATTTATTTGCTGAAGCCGTCTGTGCTCCGTGTTAGCTGCTAAGGCTGGCAGTTCAATACTGGCGACTGTACCTTCGCCCGGCGCCGAGCGCAGTTCAAAGCGCGCTTGATGAGCTGCAGCAACTGCCCTCACTACGGCCAAACCCAAGCCGGTTCCACCTGGCTTATTGGTGAAAAATACTTTCTCTCTGTCGGTATCAAATCCGGGACCTTCGTCCTTCACACTGATTATCAAGGAATGACCACTTTGACTGTCAATTTCAATATCAAGGCGCGGACTTTGATCAGCCTGCAGTGCATTTAGCACCAGGTTCATCACGGCGCCAATAAGCACTTCTCGATTACACAATATCTGCAATACCGGTCCATGACAGCTTACGTTTGCCCGTGCCTCATGCAGCTTAACGGGTTGCGCAATTGCCTCCGTCAATAGTCGCGCAAATTCCGTAGATTCCAGTTTCTCGGTTACAGGTAGATCACTGCGAGCAAAGACCAGCATGTCACTGATTTGCTGTTCGATTGCTTGCAATTGTTCCATTACTTTATTCGCAAATTTTTGCGACTGTGAAGGTTCAAGTGCAGGCGTGCACAGATGACCGGCATACAACGTTGCAGATGCCAAGGGTGTACGAAGTTGATGCGCAAGTGCGGCCATCATCTTACCCATTTCGATCAGACGTTCGTTGTGGTGCAGCTTATCTTGCAGTTGGCGAGTTTCTGTTAAATCGGTTAGCAGAATGAGTTGTCCTGGCTCGGGCTCGAGAGAGCGTGTTGCCAGACTAATTCGACGACCGTCGCGCAGGCTAATCTCATGGCCATCATCTAACTGAGGATTAAAGGCGCGGTCAATCACGTCCAACCATAATTCCGACTTTAGCGGTGAACCGAGAAAATCTTCAGCAACCGGATTACAATCTTCGACGTAACCGTGAGTGTCCAGCAGTACAACTCCGCCAGGTAAACACTGCAGCAAATTCTCCAGACGCCGCTCGACTTTGCGGGTTTCCAGTCGCTCGTGTTGCTGCTCTCGCTTTAGCTGGGTAAGTTCAAGCCGCAATGCCTGAGTGTGTTGCTCAAGACTGGCGTATGATTTCTGTAGTGAATCAGCAATGCCATTGAACAGGCTGAATGCTTGCTGCAGTTTCTCACCTGATTGCTCAGCCGTTCTGCCTGAATGCGAGACGTTCTGAAGTATGGCGCTTAAGTCGAGCTCGGGGTCTGTAGTTTCTGCAGCACTCTTCTTTGCAGCAATATTGGTATCGGCTTCCATGCGATGTCCTGTTGGCTAACAGACATATATATGCAGTTACCGCACCAAGGAAGGTAAATGTGAGCTACATCAAAGACTTATGAAATGTTTACGAGATCGGTTTCGAGGGCACGTCAAACTTTCGTCACTTGATCTCGATTAAGACCGTACTTGCGCATTTTCTCAACCAATGTGGTACGCCGTATGTGAAGTCGCTCAGCGGCTCTGGCGACTACTCCCCGGCTGTCATCCAAAGCCTGCTGAATCAAATTTGATTCCAGCGTTGTCATCACATCTTTCAGGTCCAAACCCTCGTTGGGTATCAACACATTGCGCTTCAGGTGGTCCAAATCAAGTGGCACTACGTTGTTATACGCCCGGGCACTTTCCCCTTCGGCTACACTCTGTGCTGTAACATCATTGCGAGAACCAGCTGATGCTTGTGCTTGTTCATCGTATTCAACGTGTCGAAATTTCTCTGGCAAATCGTTAACGCCGATGACGCCATAGGGGTGAAGAATCGCCATTCGCTCAACCAAATTCGCCAGCTCACGAACATTACCCATCCAGTCGTGACGACACAGCGACATAATGCTTGCCGAATTAAATCGAACAGAGCCACGCTTTTCGTGCTCTAGTCGGGTCACCAACTCATTTATAAGCAAGGGCACGTCTTCCGCTCGATCACGAAGTGATGGCATCTCTATTGGAAAAACGTTTAGGCGATAAAACAAGTCTTCGCGAAACGTGCCTTGTTCAATCATTTCTTCAAGATTCTTATGCGTTGCCGCAATAATACGGACGTCAGTTTCCTGGGTTTTGTTAGAGCCTACGCGCTCAAATGTGCGCTCTTGAAGCACTCTCAGAATTTTGACTTGCATGTTAAGTGGCATGTCGCCAATTTCATCAAGAAACAAGGTTCCGCCCTGAGCCATCTCAAAACGCCCGGCACGGTTTGAAATAGCACCGGTGAAAGCTCCTTTCTCGTGCCCAAACAATTCGCTTTCTAGCAGCTCTGCCGGTATGGCGCCGCAGTTAACAGGTACAAACGGGCGATCTCTGCGCGCCGAATGATAGTGCAGATTTCTTGCAACCACTTCTTTGCCAGTGCCCGACTCTCCGGTAATCAGAACAGTAACTTCTTTGTCGGCCACCTGAGTGATAAGTTTTCGAACATCTTGTACGGAGCGACTGGTACCAACAAGACTTCTAAATAATTCGATGTCTCTGCGTGCTGCCGCTGGTGATTGCTGATGGGTGTATTGCTCAAAGTAGGCTTTCGAGCGATGCAAATCATCAAGCAGTTTATTGTAACTGTAGGGGAACGGCAGCTCGTCGATGATGTGGTTTTTGAGTTTGGATTCGCAATCGGCTGGGGCATAAGTCTCGCCAATCAACACCACAGGCAATGCCGGGCTGATCGCATCAATGTCAGCAAGAATGCTGTGCACCGATAGAGGTTCCGTGACGCGACCAATTAACACAGCGGTCGCGTTACCTTCTGCAACAGAGGCTTTTAAGCGGGTTTGTTCTTCAGCCCATTCAGCGCTGCCGATAACGTGCGCTTTTTCTTCAAGGAAGTCGAGTATGACCAACGTGTCGTGCCGACGCGCATCGTCATCATCGATAAGTAGTATTGATAAACCTTGCCAGTTCTCGGTGTCCATGTATCCTTATCCTTTTGGTGCTTTCCTTGGGAATTCCTTGAGACGACGTGAACACAGGTTCTGAACGCTCTCTTTCCCGAAGTAACTTTGAACTTGCTGCTGTCAAACTATTGACACAAACAAACTCGTTTCGTTACTTCATGCTTAAGTAAAACCACTATTCGACAAGGAGTCAAATACTTGGCAGTGAAAAACACTGCTATTTCTGCGTAATATTTCGCTTAGTATTGGAAACCGTTTAAAAAAACTGCAAGTGCCATTTTTTTTGTTATTGATTTCAGGCTTCTACAAGGCTTTAGTCGTCATTTAGACGACATCCGCCAATAATTCGTAATCAATTGTATCCCATGCCGACTTTATTTCTGTCAACAAACTGGCAACTTCGGTTAGAGGTTGCGTGGATTTTTCGGAATGCACTTTCAGTAATGTACGAATCATGTAGTCGTATAGTCCGTCGAGATTTTCTGCGATTTCACCGCCTTTTTCTAAGTCCAGAGCGGATTGTAAACCAGTGATGATGCCTATTGTCTTACCCAGCGACTCGCCAAAGCCAGCACTGTCGCCGCGCTGATATTGGCCTTTGGCTTCAGCAATACGAGTGAGTGCACCCGCTAGTAGTAGCTGCACAAGACGATGACTGTCTGCACCTTCTACTTCTGATTCACGGTTTACGGCTTTGTATTGTTGTAGGGCTGCTCGGCTGTTCATTCGCAATATCCTTACTGCTGTTTTGTGGGTTACATGGTTTAACGGCAAACCAGAGAGCATCTTTAATGGTTTTTATTACGCACAAAAGACCGCTTCATTTATATGGCAACACTTGTTAATCCATCAAACCCACCACAAGTGCGACCTGCTGAACAGGGATTAGCAACGTTTTAAGGGCGCTTTAAGACCCTATTGTGCGATGCTGTTCGATCTGTGACCAGAATCACACATTTTTGCTAAAGATATTGATTCTGGTGTCGATACCCTTTTTGACGGCCAATTAATTGAATCATTTCATTAAGCGGCATCACAACTAAACCAGCTTCTAGTCACAACAGACAGCAAGGAAGCAAGAGGAGATCGAAATGGCTCAAGTAATTAACACCAATATCTCGTCACTGAACGCGCAGCGGAACCTGGATCGTTCCCAGGGGAGCCTGAACACCTCCTTGGAGCGCTTGTCATCTGGCTTGAGAATCAACAGTGCAAAAGACGACGCGGCAGGTCTCGCGATCGTTGACCGCATGACATCACAAATTCGCGGTTTGAACCAGGCGGTTCGAAACGCAAACGATGGCATCTCGGTTGCACAAACGGCTGAAGGCGCCCTGCAGGAAGGATCGAACATTCTTCAGCGTATGCGCGAACTGGCCATCCAGTCTTCTAACGACTCTAACAGTGCTAACGACCGTGCTAACATCCAAAAGGAAGTTATACAGTTGCAGAGCGAGCTGAACAGAATCGCTGAAACCACTACCTTTAACGGTAAGAACTTGCTTGACGGCAACTTCGTTACTCAGCAGTTTCAGGTTGGTTCTAATGCTAACGAAACTATCAGCGTTTCAATCGGTAGCGCGTCCGCAAACTCTATCGGTGCTGATCAAATCATTGGTGCAGCAACGCAAGATAATGTTGGTGCAGCTCTTGCAGGAGCCGCTGATGCAACAGGCGGAAACGGTACAGCCGCAGATACAGCCTTTGTAATCACCGGCGGACTAGGAACGTCAACCTTGAACTTGGCAGCCGATTCTACGGCAGCAAGCATTGCTGCACAGGTAAACGGTGCAACAGCGGATACAGGAGTCAGTGCTTCCGCGAGTACGACTACTACTATCAGCAACGTAGCTACTGGTAACATCTCATTTGAACTTAGTTCACGTGACGAAACAGGCGCTGCTGTAGGCACGGCCAGCTCAGTATCAGCGGTTATCACCAGTTCAACCGATCTTACGGCACTGCGTGATGCAATCAACGCTGAAACCGCTCGAACAGGCGTTACCGCCGCCTTGGGCGCTGCCGGCGATACAATAGATTTGTCAAACACCACTGGTCATGACATTGGCGTAGCCGATGCCAGCGACAATGATGGCGCAATTACCGCTGCTGTACTAGATGTTGGTGGCGAGACCTTGGCTGATACCGCTGTAGCCGGTGCCGGTACCGCTGACAGCGTTGTGGTGGGCGGCAAGCTGCAGTTCAACTCATCGGACTCCTTCCTTGTACAAACAACAGGAACCGACATATTGGCTGCGACTTCGACCTCAAGTGCACTGAGCTCCGTAGCCGATGTGGATCTCAGCTCACGCCAAGGTTCTCAGGATTCTCTCGCAGTCATCGATGAAGCATTGCGCTTTATTACTGACACCCGAGCGGACCTTGGTGCGGTTCAAAACCGCCTTGACGCTACGATCTCTAACCTGACCAACATCAGTGAGAACGTATCAGCGGCGCGATCTCGAGTACAGGACGCCGACTTTGCTTCGGAAACAGCTAACCTGACCAAGAACCAGATTCTGCAACAAGCAGGTCTGTCGGTCTTGGCCCAGGCTAATGCTGCACCGCAAAGCGTATTGTCTTTACTCCAGTAAGCGTTACGGGACAGATAGCCGGGGGCGTGTTGAAGGATCAACCCCCCCGGCATCGTCACATAGCACTTAGCAGGTAAATAGCAATGGTTACAAATGGTGTAAGAGACCTGGTGAGCCCAAACGAGCAAGCTACAGCTAACAATAAGCTGCAGCCGGCTGCTTCTGCTCAGGCCAGTGCGATACAACAAAAACCGACGCACACTGAAGCTGAGCCGCCTCCCGCGAAAGCTAGCACCAGCAAAATCGAACTACCACTTGAATCAGTTGTTCAACAGTTGAACAGCTTTCTGGAAGATTCTGGACGATCTTTGTCATTCAGCATCGATCAGGGCAGTGGTAAAACAGTAGTCAAGGTATTCAACAGTGGTACCGATGAACTGATCCGTCAGTTTCCAGCTGAGGAAGCCCTCAAGCTCGCAGAAGTTCTGCAGGAATCCAACGGTGATGTCAGCGGCTTGTTGTTTGATACTCAGGCCTAGCTAAAACATGGCATAAGAGAATACAACAATCGATGGCGCCTTAAGGCTCCTGGCAACCACTGAGTGGCACTAAAATTGCATCCTTCCATGGAAGGAAGGACGTAATTTTGGCGCCAGCTTTTACCCAACAGGGAAACAGGACGAACTATGGCAACTATCTCTTCAATTGGCACAGGCTCAGGCATCGACCTTGAAGGCCTGGTAAGCCAAATCATCGAGGCAGAGCGCGCGCCTACAGAACGACGGCTTACTCTACGTGAGGCCACTGCTGAAGCCTCCATCTCAGGCTTTGGTAATCTCAGCACATCGCTTGATGCGTTTCGTGCTACATTGGACAACTTAAGCGACGGCGAAAACACCTCTTTGCGTTCTGTTACATCGTCGGACATCGATTACGTCAGCGTATCGGCCGACAATGATGCGCTAGTGGGTACTCACGATATTCAAGTACTGAACCTAGTCAGCAATCACAAACTGGCCAGTGGCGATTTCGCAACACCAGCTACCGTCGTAGGTGACGGAACACTCACAATCAGTGTTGGTAACACTACGTGCGATGTGGAAATCGAAGAAGGCGAAAACGATTCTCTTGGCGGCATTCGCGATGCAATTAATGAAGCGGCTGTTGATCGCGGTCTGAGCGCAAGCCTGATCACTGTCGACAATGGCCTGGAAGACGGGGGTACCGTTACAAAATTGGTGCTCAGCGCAGACCAAGGTGGCGAAGAAAACGCGATCAGCGTTGTGGTAGCTGACAGTGATGGTAGCACTAACAATGACGAAGGTTTATCCCAGCTAAGTTACGACCCTGAAAACTCGCCACAGTTGACGGAGATTTCGCAAGCGAAAGATGCACGAATCACCGTTGATGGATTTCTCGCTCGCAGTCCAACTAATAACTTCGGCGAAGTGCTAGAAGGCGTTGAAATCACGGCCATTAGGCCGCCCGCGGACGAGCTCGACCCGGAAACAGCGTCAATTTCAATCGAGGAAAGTGCCGCTGACATTCAAGCCAATCTAGATGCTTTCGTTGCCAGCTATAACGAGGTATTTATCACGATTGATTCACTGACAGCATATGACACTGAAACGCAAACCGGCGGTATATTGACCGGTGATGCAAGCGTGCGATCAATCGAAGTATTGTTACGTCGAAATTTATTCCAGTCAGTGGGTGACAGTTCGGCCACGTTTCGAAACCTAGCTGCTATTGGCATCAGTACGGAACGAAACGGCACCTTAACTCTAAACAGTGAAACATTGCAGAGTGCCATTGACAGTGACCTACCAGCTATCACAAATCTGCTCTCAGGCGACGACGGCGTAATGAACAGGCTGAAAGACCTGGTCGATGGCTTTGTCGGTAGTACCGGAGTGATAAAAGCAAAAACCGATGGCTTGGATCGCACTGTCAGTGACATCTCCGATCAACGCGAACGCCTACAAACGAGGCTGGATGCTATAGAAGCCCGATTTCGACGCCAGTTTACCGGGCTGGATACCTTGATCGCGCAATTCCAGTCAACGCAGAACTTTCTAACACAACAACTCTCAAGCATCGCCTCAATAACAAATAACAGGAGATAACAATGGATACCTCAGACGTCGAACGGCGCTGGAGCAGCATAGAACAGCAAACCAGTGAATTGATGGAACAAATTGAGTTAAGTGACGCCGAAGATCTACAATGCCTGTTGCAGCGGCGACAGGAAGAATTAGAGGCGTTTTTTCATGAGCTGGAATACACACCGACACAGCTCGAATGTATAGAAAGTCTTATCATCAATTTGCTGGAACGTGATTCGACAATGATTGACATTTGTCTACAGCAGCAATCAAGTCTGCTTGATCAATCTAAACAGCTGCGGGAATCGCGTGAAGCGGCCGAAGCATACTCGCAGGAATCGCGCCGAATAATCTAACTGCGCATCTGACAAGGGCTTCACGGCGTGTTGCGTCGTTGCGTTCTCGCATTGGAGATCATCTCAGAAAATTAAATAGAGAAAGATTCGCAATTCTGCTGAAGCTCTGTTGGGCCGCTTCCAAGACGAAACTCTGGTAGCTTAAGCGGCTAATTGCTTCCTCGTAATCAAGGTCGCGAATGTCAGACAGTATTTCCTGATTCAGTAGTTCGACATCCCTATGCACATTCAAAGTGCTTTCAGCAACATTCAAACGTGAACCAATCGACGTGCGAACTTGCAGCATCTGGTTTAAGGTATTGTCCATGTTCTCTAGAGACGCAGCGAGAACCTCACTCAATTGAACGCTTTCAGGACCACTATCACCGAGGCTTTCCAGTCCGAGCAGCAACTTATCAAAGGTTTCAAATATACTCTGTGTTAAGCGAGACTTTACATGAAAACGATCGCCTGATTCGGGCGTGCCACTGATAGCAAAAGTCATGCCTTGGAGCGTTATCTCCTCACCTGACACATAGGTCTGTGAGGTGGCAAATGTGCCGCCCGAGCGATTCAGCACATCATACTCTGTGGGTGGATTTTGAAATACAAGAATGAAGTCGTCCGGTAGATTTTGAAAGAAACTGTCAAATGTCGCTTGATCAGTAACCTCCCCCACACTGATCGTCGCGGGTGGGTCAGCCGTGTTGGTCGCATCTGCTTTGGTCGCAAAGGTATTCTCTGCGCTCACAATATCAGTAAACAAAGATCTAGCTGTTGTTGTGAGTGACAGAGATGTCGTCGAGCTTATGGCCAGACTACGCTCGCCCTCATCACCAACGTACTCGATGCGACCATCCGGTTCTTCAGCGTAAGGCGCCGTATTGGTTTGGTACCCAGCAAATACGTATTTTCCACTACCATCTCGTGCGTTAGCAATCGAAAGCATTTCATCTCTTATCGTGCTGATCTCAGTGGCTATCGCTCGGCGATCTGCGTGAGTCAGCGCACCGTTACCAGCCTGAACCGTTAGATCTCTGGCCCGCATAAGTATTTCCTCTGCGCCGTCAATGTAAGTTTCTTGTGCTCTTAGCTGAAGATCGACTGACTGAATATTGTTCTGAAATTGCTCATTTTGAACCAGCTCGTCCTGCAGTTTCTGAATTCTGGTAGAGGCTATTGGGTCGTCGGATGGCGTCAATACCTTGCGGCCACTGCTGATTTGCTCTTGTATCCTCAGGTTGTCGCTCTGAATACGGCTGAAACTCTGCAGGCCCTGATTAAATATCTGAATATGTGAAAATCGCATGGTTTAAACCTCATTAGCTCACGGCATTCAAAATTGTGTCGAATAATTGCCTGGCAACACTGATAACCTGGGCCGACGCATTGTAGGCTTGCTCAAGTTGTATCAAGCGGGCCGCTTCTTCATCCAGGTTCACGCCTATCACTGAATTGAGTGAGTTTTGCGTTTGTTCGCGCAACGATGCAGCCGCATCGAGATCGATTTTTGCTTGACTCACCTGAGTAGCAACATCCTGAACCAAGGAGCTGTACAAACCGGTCAGACTATTTACGCCGCCATTCATCAAATTCTCCGACTGCAAACTCACCAATTCCAGGGCATTGCGACTGTCACCGACTCCTGATGAATTGAAGCTAATGTTGAATTCATCACCCGCGCTTGGTGCTCCATTAATAGATGCTTGATACCCGCGAAAGCCTGGATCGAATGGGTCACTGGGAAACAAATCGTTTTGCGCCCCCGGAACAAAACCTTGATTGCGCCTTGCAGGCACTAGATCAATAGGTGCGTTAGGGACCGTGTTGTCAAGAATGTCATAAGTTGTTGGGCTGGTGAAACGAATCAGCAGCGGGGGAGAAATTTCCTGCGCCGTCTCAAAAGTAGGCAAAAGACTTGTATCATCGGTTGAGCGGACCGCAAGCATAGTACCTGGCGATACCGCACCGGTGCCCGTGTTGTGAATAGCGGTACCAGTGCGGATTGGTTGACCCAGCGCGAGTCCTTCCGGGCGCTCCAATTGCACGGAGAAATCTCTCGCGCCGTTGCGAGTTGGTTGTATGGCTAATTGGTCACCAATATTGAAACTACCACTTTCCAACGTAATGCTAAAGCCTTGGTCTGTTTCAATCGATGTAGGCGTTGTGCTAGCCAGAGTTCCGGACGCCACACGCTGACCGCTGCTCGCTAGGTTAAGGCTATAGTCCTGCGCGGTAGGGCCAGTAAACTCCAGAATGTAGTCTTCATTTCGTAAGTCTGTGACGTTCTCTATAGTGACGCTTATAACACCCGTGCTATCAGGGTTATTATTTCGTCTGGCTAAAGCCCTTCCCAAGGCCGCTGAGGGGTCATTGACATCCGAAAACAGATTGAGGCCCAATTGATCGAATAAGTCTATACCTAGCTTTTGTTGCCGGTTGAGCGAGTCAGCCATGCCAATAGCAAGCTGACCGAGGGTGTTCTGTGTTGGTGCAAGCACCTGTTGTCGAATATTCAACAGCGAGCCCAGTGTGCCGCCTTCAAGCGCACTGCTGATGTCTGCGTTGCCCACTTTAATGTCAACCTCACCCGGTCGCGTTGCGCTGCTAACCGACCTGATTTCGGTTACCTGTGAGCCAAGCACCAAGGTCTGCCCTTTGCCAATAAAAACATTGATGGCGTCGCCATCTTGTGTCGTGGTTCTAACTGCGATTAATTCGGATAATTGCCCTAACAATATGTCGCGTTTATCCAGAAGGTCATTCGGCTCGGCACCGCCAGCCTGACCTCTTGCGGTGCTGATTCTTAGATTAAGCTCGGCAATTCCTTCGGCAATACTATTGATGTTCTGCACCGAGTTCGTGATTTGCTCATTTATCGCAAGAGTTTGAGATTGTATTTTATTGTGCAGGGTATTAAAGCGATTTTGAAGGCTACTCGCCTCGCCCAGAATTTGCTGCCTGGCAGAGATTGATGATGGGTCATCGCTGGCGACCGGAAGAGACGAAAAAAAACTCTGCATTGCAGTGGCCAATCCTGCGGACTCATTTGCCAGAAGGGCTTCCATTTGACCGACGAAACCAACAAACGTCTCGAAACTTGCGTGTTTTTCGGTATCGGCTCTCAGCTGATTCGTTAAAAAAGAATCAGACACACGTCGAATTTCTGATGTGATG
>JBGCDE010000219.1:0-14616 GCA_045105115.1 Pseudomonadales bacterium
CTACAGTCAGCGGCCCGCGCTACCCTGAAGCTACGCAGAATGAAATTGATACCGAACAATTCCCTTCCGTGTAGCTCCGCGCTGGATGCTTAAGATTTGGTTCGCCAGCCTTCAGAATAGGTGTTTCGCGCTACTTCAGAGTAGGGCGTAGGGCTGACAACGACGCGAACGGCCAACATTTCATGTTTCTCTACCGTGATTTTATCGGTGCCGCCATCTGGCTCGCCCCAATAAAGCGTCAATTCATCACCCTCATTAACATCCGCATCCACGACACCTAAAGACAACATGGTGCGTTCATTGAAGCTGTAACCAGTGAACATGGACAGACCAACCGTTTCACCTTGTGCATTCACCACTTTATCGTGGCCGGCAGAGGTGTAGTTGGAGACCGGCAAGTCAATGAACTTGTGCACAGGCTTGTCTTTTTGGAACAATGACGCGTAGGACTTAAGAACATCATCACCATTCCAGGCGAAGGTTACCTTTTTACGTTGCGGCTGATCCTGCATTTTCTCCAATGCTTCACGACCAATAAAGTCATGATCAAACCTTATGAATGGGCCATATCCCATGGCAAAAGGCGTCATGTAGTAGTCTTCAATATTGTCGGAAACAAAGCTGCCGCCAATAGCGCCAGCAGCACCTTCATAACTTTTAGCCGACAGCCATTGCCGGTAGGGTTTCATCGCATCACCGGTATAGACAGCCGGCAGTGGCGAAGGAATCCAGCCAGATTCCAGTGTATTACTGGCATACGTTCGTGAACCTACTTCAACGATGTCATATTCTTTGCCTGCTTCCACGATGGCAGCGCGAATAATCTCGCGTTCTTCATACGGCCCCCAAATTTCCAAGCCGGGTGCGCCAGACATACCATGGCGTAAGGCGTTCACCTCTGTGCCGTTGATTTTGATTTTGTCGAAGTTAAAAAACTTGATTTCAGGCACAGGGCCGCCATTGAGTTTTTCGATCACCTGAGCCGCATTAGGGCCTTGAATCTGGTATCGGTAGTGTATGCGGTTAACGGCATTACCTTTTGGGTTTGATGGTGAGCGGTCATCATAAGTTACCTTAACGTCTGAGCCACTGGTCTCGGCGTGAAATTGGATCCAGTTGGCGGTTGGTTGCCGACCAACAAACATCATTTTATTTTCTTCAAGATAAAACAGAATTCCATCGCCAATTACATAACCATCGTGGCTGCACGGAACCATCTGCTTGGCCTTGCCAGGCGCAAACCCTTTGAAACTGTTGATGGTTAGGCGCGACAGAAATTCAAAGGTATCCGGTCCTTCGACAATTAGATCAACCATATGGTGAGACTGATCAAACAGCACACAGCTATTGCGCCATGCTAGCTGCTCATCGCGCCAGTTACTGAATTCAAATGGCACAACCGGGTATACATAAGCACCCACCTGTGAATTGCGCAGCATTTCAACGGGATTAACACCGCTATTTAAAACGTCTTCTAAGTTATTCTCTGTCATTACAAATCCTGAGCTCAATCTGTCTATTTGATTACTACTATTTCGAATGAGAATATCATATTGGATACAGTATGGGAATAATCGTGTAAAATATCGAGCGAATTATCAATAAATGATAGTTATTGGATCCAATAAAAAGCCGAGGTAGACCAAATGTGCAATATCCCAGATGTTCTGTCTTGCTCAGTAAGGACTTTCAGAGCATGAACGACAGCTATATATTGACCATCACTTGTCAGGACCAGCCCGGTATTGTCTCTGCGGTGTCGGCAGGCCTGAATGCATCGCAGTGCAATATCGTTGAAGCTCAGCAGTTCAATGACAAGATGAGCGGGCGCTTCTTTATGCGTGTCGAATTCACCTGTAGCATCGCAAACGTGGCTGAAGCACTGTCGGCTGTTGAGCAGAATCTGCAAGAGCCTATCGAGCGTTACGCCATCAGCTGGCAGTTGCGACCCAGTGGGCAACGTAAAAAGGTGGTCATCATGGTCTCTCTGCAGGACCACTGTCTCGGTGATCTTCTCTACCGACAACGCATAGGCGAACTATCAATGGACGTGGTCGGCATTATTTCCAACCATCCCGCTGCGGCGCTCAATGTATCCTTGATGAATGATATTCCGTATCACCACTTACCTGTGACTGCAGAGACTAAGCCGCAACAAGAAGCCCAAATTAAAAAAATTGTTGAAGACACCGGGGCAGAACTTGTTGTGCTGGCACGCTACATGCAAATCCTTTCAGACGACCTCTCTGCCTATCTAGCGGGTCGCTGCGTTAATATTCACCACAGCTCTTTACCGGGGTTCAAGGGCGCAAAACCCTACCATCAAGCATTTGAGCGTGGCGTAAAACTGATCGGTGCGACTGCACATTTGGTGACGGCAGACCTGGATGAAGGGCCCATCATCGAGCAGGACGTAGAGCCAATCACTCACGTAAGTCTACCGGAGGATCTAGTCCGCAAAGGGCGTGATATTGAACGAAGAGTGCTGGCGCGAGCGGTAGGGCTTCTACTGGAAGACCGGGTGTTGTTGAATGGCTCAAAAACTATCGTGTTCCAAAATTAATCCATGAGTAATACAACGCTGCTAAAGCGTATCAGGGAAATGATTCTGTCAGGCGAGCTTAGCCCGGGTGCCCGCATTACCGAATTAGGGTTGGCTGAAACGCTGGGCGTCTCCCGCACACCTGTTCGCAACGTGCTGCCAGTTTTAGCATCAGAAGGCTACCTTGAAGCGGTGGGTAAACGCGGATTTGCGGTTAAACAGTTTGACCTGCAGGAATCATTGGATGTACTTGAGCTGCGCGCAACGCTGGAAGGTGTTGCCGCGAGATACCTGGTCAACAGGGGAATAAGCTCCCAGGTGTTGTCGGCATTGGAAGAATGTCTTGATGCCGGGGATGCGCTCTTTAGAAAGCGCTATCTCACGGTGGAAGATGAGGAGATATACGGTGCGATGAACGCCCGGTTTCATCAAACGATTGTCGAACATTGCGGCTCACAACCTTTGATTAATATGATCGAAAGCTTGAACAAAAAGCCCTTTATTGGGCCTTCGGTAGTGGTGTTTGATCAGGTAGGTCTGGATCAGGCATTTGAAACCCTGTTTCGCGCGCATGGCCAACATCATGATCTCGTCGAGGCCTTGAATGCAGGAGATGGATCAAGAGCCGAAGCGATATTCAGAGAGCATGGCAACGCCCAACGCCACAGTCTGTACTCGAGAATTCGCGACAAAGGCATTATGGTAGACCAAAAAGAGGAGTAGCCGCACTATGAGTTATGCGCAAATACATCCCGCTTGGGATAGGGAGCCTGAAACCATTACCGAAGGTTACTCGATAGAAATCACTGCCAAAGACAGCAATGCGTTTAGAAAGATTGCCACACAATTGGCACCAGAAACGCCCGTAGCAGTCACTTTCCTTCCCGGTGAATCTTTGGAGGCACGCTTAGCCGCCGCTAAAACTGTTCGAGAATTGGGCTTCGAACCTATGCCGCATTTTTCCGCCAGGCGAATAAAAAGCAAAAGCGAATTCAAAACAATGGTCGAGCGAATGGTTCAGGAAGCGGGCGTAAAACGTTGCTTTACCATAGCAGGCGACATCCCGGAGGCCGAAGGTCCTTTTGCTGATACTAGCTCATTGATAGAAACTGGCTTGCTTGAATCGAATGGCATTGTCGCCGTCGGGATTGCCGGCCATCCCCAAGGGCACCCACATATGACAAAAGATGAGTGTTATTCTGTACTCAGCAGCAAATGCAGAATGATTCACGACCGCGGCATGAAGCCCTTAATAGTCACACAGTTTGGCTTCGATCCGGATGAGTTCTTGCAATGGCTAAAGGTAATTCGAGAGCAGGGTATTGATGCCCCAGTACGTATAGGTGTCCCTGGGCCTGCCAGCGTCAAAACCTTGGTACGTTTTGCCGCTCGCTGTGGCGTCGAAGCTTCCACGTCTGTAATGGGCAAATACGGTATTTCCCTTAGCAAACTTATCGGTTCTACCGGCCCTGACAAAATGGTTGATGCTTTTGCTCGCGGCTTTGATAAACAACATGGTCGGGTGCGTCTGCACTTCTACCCCTTTGGCGGTTTAGGCAATACACTGAAATGGATAGAAGGGTACACAAAGGTACACAAAGGGAATCCAGCGTAAGTAGGTGATTACAAAAATAGTTCAATGGACATCTGAATGAAAAGCGAAAACATCGGTAGCTCTTCACTACTTTCAACACTGTCAGGCATTTAAGCAATGGATAAAAATCCCAAGGCGATTCTAGAAAACAACCCTATGAATAGCTGGCAGTGGGCCGCCGTGTTGGTCACTGTTGGCCTCAATGCACTGGATGGCTTCGACGTATTGTCGATCAGCTTTGCCGCACCCGGTATCGCCAGCGATTGGGGTATAGATCGCGCCGCATTGGGCTGGATTTTGTCCATGGAGCTTTTCGGTATGGCTATTGGCTCCATCACATTAGGTCCTGTGGCTGATAAGGTCGGTCGACGCCCCACCATTTTGTTCTGCCTTGTCGCTATGACTATCGGCATGGCGGGTGCCGCTTATGCAAATGGAATGCAAAGCCTGCTTTTTTGGCGTTTGCTGACAGGTGTCGGCATTGGGGGTATGTTAGCCGCAATCAACGCGGCAGCATCGGAGTTTTCTAATCTGCGCTGGCGTGGCCTGGCAATGGCTGCAATGGTTATAGGCTACCCCATAGGCGGAATTCTTGGTGGGTTGGGTGTGCAGCATATTCTGGGCGCCGGCGGTTGGCGGGATATTTTTATGTTTGGTGCCTGGGCCACTGCTGCGTTCATTCCCTTAGTGTGGTTTTTTATGCCCGAATCGCCAGTATTTTATGACCGCCGCAGAGCGCCGGGAGCATTGGAGCGCATCAATCCAATATTGGCCCGATTTGGGCATCAAGAAGCTACTGAATTAAGTTCGCTACCAGAATCTGCAGAAAAAACCTCCCTCGCTGACATCTTTAAGCCGGGTCTAATGATGGTGACAGTTTTGGTTACTCTGGCGTATTTTGCGCACATCACCAGCTTTTATTACATCATCAAGTGGATACCAAAAATTGTAGTAGACATGGGCTTCGAAGCACGAAGCGCAGCAGCTGTTCTTACCTGGGTAAATGTTGGCGGCGCCATTGGAGGAGCGGTGTTCGGTTATCTCGCAACGCGTATGGCTCTGCGGCCACTGACCATCGTTACTTTGTTGATAGCGTCGGCAATGATTGTCTGGTTTGGCCGTGGTAGCAGCGACCTGCATTCACTCACGGTAGCAGTTGGTATCACCGGCTTCTTTACTAACGCAGGCGTTGTTGGCATGTACTCATTGTTCGCCAAGGTTTTCCCCACCCACGTTCGCGCCACAGGTACGGGTTTTGCTATTGGCATGGGCAGAGGGGGGGCGGTACTGGCACCGATTGCGGCTGGTTATCTTTTTCAGGCTGGCTTAGGGTTACAGACCGTCTCCATTGTTATGGCCAGCGGCGCGCTGTGTGGTGCTGTTCTATTGTACTTTTTGAAGGAAAACAGAAACTAGCGCCAAAGACGACTATTTGAACGGGTTTGGCCTTTGCGCCTTGAAACCCTTTGTCTAATGCTCAGACTCAGCCGACCAGAGTGCCTGAAGCGCTATCGCAAAGTGCTTGCGGCTTCTTTCGGGTATGCGAGACAGTATATTTTCTTCATGCTCATCAATAATGCTGTGGATTTTTGCATAGGCTTCCCAGCCTTTATCAGTAAAACTCATACCGAAAGATCTGCCATCAAGCTTAACGCGGCGGGTAAGCCCCTTTTTTTCTAGTCGCGCAATGATTGGAACCATGTTTGCTCGTTGTATGCCGAGTAACTTTCCCAGCGCGCTGGGGGTGATTTCGGGATTGGCCTCAATCAAAAACAAAACAGAGGCCTCGCCCGGCCGAAAGCCGATATCCTGAAGCAGTTCCGAAAACTCGTCATAAAGCGCAGCGGATACCCGACGCAGCAGGTACCCAGGCAAGGTGTTTAGGCTATGGTTCATGCGTCAATACAACAAGTCTGAGGAAGAGCGCAATTGTATAGCAATGCTATATTGCTATACAATTCAGGATTGCTATACTATATAACATTGCAACTTGATAGCATCGGGAGAGTAACATGCAGTTTGAGCGTAAAAATCCACTGACAGGTGAAGTCGCGTCAACGGAAAAGGCCATGACAGTAGCAGAAGCGCAGGCTATTGCAGCAAAGGCCGAAGCTGCTTTTCCTGCATGGGCGGCGACCGGCCCGAAAGAACGCCGCGCAATATTGTCAAAGGCAGCTGACGCATTAGAGGCGCGGGGTCCTCAATTTGTCGAAGCCATGCAGGGTGAAATCGGTGCGACGGCCGGCTGGGCCATGTTTAATATGGGTATTGCGGTTGGTATGGTGCGCGAAGCTGCATCTCTAACGACACAAATCAGCGGTGAGGTTATTCCGTCAGACAATCCTGGCTGCCTGTCCATGGCTCTGCGTGAGCCGGTGGGTGTTATCCTGGGGATTGCGCCTTGGAATGCCCCGATTATTTTGGCTGTACGGGCTATCGCGACAGCGCTTGCCTGTGGCAACAGTGTTATTTTGAAAGCCAGCGAAATTTCCCCCCGCACACACGCTCTGGTTGTCGAGGCCTTTGCTCAAGCCGGTTTTCCGGAAGGCGTTGTTAATGTCGTAACCAACGCCCCTGAAGATGCCGGCGACGTCGTTGGTGCTTTGATTGATGCGCCGCAGGTCAAGCGTATTAACTTTACTGGCTCTACGGCAGTCGGACGTATTATTGCCAAACGGGCAGCAGAGCACTTAAAACCGTGCTTGCTGGAACTGGGGGGTAAGGCACCTTTGATTGTTCTTGAAGACGCCGATTTGGATGAAGCTATTAAGGCCGCTGCTTTCGGTGCCTTTATGAACCAAGGACAGATTTGTATGTCCACGGAGCGCATTATCGTTGTCGGTTCTGTTGCGGACGAATTTACGAAAAAATTCGCTGCGAAAGCGGCGTCCATGCCTGCTGGAGACCCGCGCGAAGGTAAAACACCGCTTGGTGCAGTGGTTGACATGAAGTCAATTGGTCACGTCAATGCACTGATCGATGATGCGGTTAGCAAAGGCGCGAAAATCGTGGCCGGCGCGAAAGGCGAAAACGTCGTTATGGCGGCTACAGTGCTCGACGATGTTACCGAAGATATGACTGTGTATGCAGAAGAGAGCTTCGGCCCTTTGGTCAGTATCATTCGTGCAAAAAACGAAGCCGACGCTATCCGCATCGCCAATGACAGCGAATATGGCCTCAGCGCAGCCGTGTATACCCAGGACACCGCTCGCGGACTTGGCGTTGCACGACAAATAAAGTCCGGAATTTGCCACGTTAATGGTCCGACAGTTCATGATGAGCCCCAAATGCCATTCGGCGGCGTTGGGTCATCCGGCCATGGGCGGTTTGGTGGTAAGGCCGGCATCGACTCATTTACCGAGCTGCGCTGGATCACAATTGAGACCCAAGCTGGTCACTTCCCAATTTAATTAGTAAAAAGATATAGAAGGATAGAAAGATGACAAATGCAAACACAGAAGTTGAGCGCGCTGAAGAAGATACAGTCTCGTATTCTGTTGCCGACGGTATTGCCTGGGTGAAATTCAATCGACCTGAGAAGCGGAACTGTATGAGCCCGCAGCTAAACCGTCAGATGCTGAGAGTTCTTAATGAAATTGAATTCCGAGATGATGTTGGCGTGCTTGTCCTGACAGGAGAGGGAACATCATGGTCAGCCGGAATGGATCTCAAAGAGTATTTTCGGGAAAATGAGAATAAAGGTCTGGGTGCGGTGCGTAACGCTCAACGTGAGGCTTATCTGTGGTGGGAGCGTCTACGTTGGTATGACAAACCGACAATTGCCATGATTAACGGGTGGTGCTTTGGCGGGGCATACGGGCCGTTATATGCATGCGATTTAGCATTTTGTTCCGATGATGCTCAATTTGGCTTGTCAGAAATCAACTGGGGTATTCTCCCTGGTGGCGGGGCATCAAAAGTGGGCGCTGAACTCCTAAATTTCAGGAACTCCATGTATCACGCCATGATGGGTGAAAATCTTATGGGCCCGGACGCTGCTGCCCAGGGGCTTGTCAATGAGTCATTGCCGACTGACAAATTGAAAGAGCGTGTGATAGAAGTTGCAAATGTTCTTCTCGCAAAAAATGCCGTTGCCTTACGTTCAACAAAATTTGCTGTTCGCCGTGTTCGTGAGATGACCTACGACAATGCGCTGGACTATCAACTTCGTGCGCAAGAGGCGGCAAACTTTTTTGATGGAGAGGGCCGTAAAGAGGCAACGCGTCAGTTCATCGATGAGAAAGAGTTTAAGCCGGGTTTGGGCGCATATGACAAGAGTAAGGACGCAAAATAGTTTTGTTTCCGATCTCTTGAAGCCGACATTCCTGATTCTAAACTACTGAGCGTAATTGCTCGAAATTACTATGAATTATCAAGCGCCTTTAAAAGATTTTCATTTCCTGATTCACGATGTTTTAAATGTGTCAGCGCTTTCTGAGACTGACTATTTTCAGGAGAGCACGGTTGATGTATTTGATGCTGTTACTGAAGAGGCTGCGAAATTTTCTGAAGAGGTTTTAGCACCTTTAAACAGACCGGGAGACGAAGAGGGGTGTAGGTTTGAAGACGGCGAAGTGTTTTGCCCAAGCGGTTTCAAGAAGGCTTATGAGCAATATCAGGCTGGCGGTTGGCCTGCGCTCAACCTTGACGACGCTTATGGAGGGCAGGGCCTAGCGAATACTCTATATGCGATCGTAAATGAGATCATGTCTACAGCAAATCCAGGCTTTGCAATGTATAGGGGGTTGATTGAGGGCGCCTACAGTACGATTTTGAAATATGGAACCGATGAGTTGAAAGCCAGGTTTCTTCCGGGAATTGCAAGTGGCGATTTATTGCCCACTATGAATTTAACAGAATCGCATGCCGGATCCGATTTAGGGCTTCTTCGAACGAAGGCTGTGCCAAACGATGATGGTTCCTATTCCATTATCGGAAATAAAATTTTTATTACTGGTGGTGAACATGATCTTACGAAGAATATTCCACACTTAGTTTTAGCCAGGTTGCCTGATGCGCCTGAAGGCAGCCGAGGCATTAGTTTGTTTATCGTGCCTAAATTCTATGAAGGTGAGGCGGGTGAGTTGCTTCGTAACGATCTTTCCTGTTCGGGAATTGAACATAAGATGGGGCTTAAGTCCTCAGCGACATGTGCGATGAACTATGACGGGGCTAAAGGATGGATTATTGGGGCGCCGCATTCCGGGTTAAAAGCAATGTTCACAATGATGAATGCTGCTCGACTTGTTGTTGCCTCTCAAGGTGTATGTGCGGCAGAAGGGGCTTCTCAGATTGCCGAAGCTTATGCGGCTGAAAGAGTGCAAGGTAAGGCTCCTCTCTCAACGTCAACTGAGGCTGACCCTATTAACCGCCATCCCGATGTTCTGCGAATGTTGCGCACACAGAAGGTCTTTGCACAGGGTGGACGCGCTTTGATTTTGAGAACCACACTCGCTCATGATCTCAGTATCTCGTCTGCGTTAGAAGAAGAGCGAAACGCTAATGAAGACTTTGTTCAGTTATTAACGCCTATTTGCAAAGCGTTTTTAACTGACGCCGGTAATGAAGCTGCGAGCTTAGGGGTGCAGATTTTGGGCGGTCACGGATACATTCGTGAATGGGGCGTTGAGCAATGGATGCGAGATGTACGTATCGCGGCAATCTATGAGGGTACCAATGGCATTCAGTCATTGGATCTGGTTGGGCGTAAGCTTTCGATGAAAGAGGGGGTATTGCCGCAAGCTTACTTTAAAGAAGTCGAAGCTGAAATACAGTCCGCGCAAAAACTATTTCCATTAGCTAACAAACTTGAAACAGCTCTGAAAACACTCATTGACCAAACAAAAGATATTCAAAAAGCAAACCCGGTCCAGAAGGCTGAAACAGCTACCGATTATTTAGCACTATTTGGTCTTGTGGCCCTTGGTCGGGAGTGGATAGCGATGGCCAAACTTGCAGTTGAGAAGCGAAACGAAGACCCCGAATTTTACGAAGATAAAATAGCAACCGCTGAATTTTATATCAAACGCATTCTGCCTCGTTACCTAGCTCACGCAGGTATAATTAAGGCTGGATTGAGTGTTTAGTTTGCATCTACCACGTTAATTTTTGGATAACGCTCTATGAAATGCCCTACGATAACGCGGAAAACTTTTTGATTCGTGCGCAGGATGCTGTCTATTGGGATGGATTGGCGTTAACGCCCTCGGTAATAATCACCTGCACATCGGCGGCACCCTCACGCAGTTTGCGAGCCTGCTGGTACTCGTCAGAATCATACCAATTGCGCGCCGCCGTCAAGTCATCGAATTCGGTAACGATTAGGTACTGACTTGGCACACCTTCGCGGTTATCCAGTGCTCCGGGTCTGATTATTACCCGGCCCCCATGGAGAGCAACAGTTGGATGGGCCTGTTGTCGATACGCGATGATTCTCTGCTCATCGTGGACTTGTAAATAATTAAAAATTACGTAGGCAGTCATAGTTTCACTAATAGTTTTTTGGCAGAAGG
Source organism: Pseudomonadales bacterium (assembly GCA_045105115.1). GTDB lineage: Bacteria > Pseudomonadota > Gammaproteobacteria > Pseudomonadales > JAUIET01 > JAUIET01. Next base: position 10,649 of record JBGCDE010000219.1, read on the forward strand.
CCAGTGACTTTTCGCTCCTGCTTTAGCTGACCAACAGAAACGGTAAGGCGTGATACACAGATTAACTTGTCTTCGTGGTATACCCGCACTTCCCAGATGTGAGTGAGAAAGCCAATATGGATTGGCTTGCAAACGCCGGTAACAAAGCCGCTGCGCGCACTGGAAATATGGTTGGCATTGACCTCGATACCAACAGCAAAGCGGGTTTCCACGTCGATGCAGGCATAGGATGCCGCACTGCCAAGAGTTTCAATCAGCAATACGGTCGCGCCGCCGTGTAGCAGCCCATAGGGCTGCGTGGTACGCGAGTCGACTGGCATGGTGCCGGTCAGGGAATCGTCACCCACTTGTGTAATGCGGATGCGCAAATGAGAAATGGAGCAACCTTCGTGGATATCGTTCAGGGCTTCTGCGGTAGGTCGTTTATGCCAGATACTCACTGATTTTCTCCCTGTTGTTGATTCAGGCTATTCTTGTCGAACCCCGCTATCTGCTTGTAGCTTTGCGCAATGGTTTCGAGCTCGGCGTGGCTGATAACGTCATCAATGTGCTCGAAACCCTGGGGTGCCCGCTCTTCGGCCATTTGCATTACCTGCTCAGGGCCATTTTTGCGATTGGCCAGCACGATGGGTGAGACCATCGGTCGCCGCTCAGCGTCATAAGCACTAAAAGCTTGCGCCGGGTCCTCATTCACTTGCAACATGCGGGTCACACTGGCCGCATCCAGAATACCCTGGGAAGCGCCATTTGATCCGATGGGGTACATGGGGTGCGCAGCGTCGCCTAACAACGCCACTTTATCGAAGGCCCATGTGGCCACAGGATCGCGGTCCACCATAGGGAATTCATAGACCGAGGATGCTTCTCGTATCAGCTGTGGGATATCGAGCCAGTCGAACTGCCAAGATTCGAACTGTGGCAGGAAGTCAGCTAACTTTCCAGGTCGGCTCCAATCCTCACGATCCATCAGTTGCTTTGGCTCATAGCGCAGCTCAGCAATCCAGTTGCTATAAGATTTGCCACGTTTGTGGTGCTGTGCGCTAATCGGGTAGCACACGAACTTTTGGTCCTGGTGACCAGCCATGAACATCGAGCGTCCGCTAAGAAAGGTTTCTGATTCTGTGACTCCGCGCCAAAGGATAGCCCCGTTCCATTTCGGCATGCCCTCATCGGGATAGTGCATTGCACGTACCCTGGAGTGAATGCCGTCGGCTGCTATTACGCAGTCGGCTACATGTTCGGCTACGGTGTCTCCGCTGGCCCTATCAATAAAATGCAATCGCACCCGACCATCGCCAACAATTTCGTAATCCTGGAGGTGGTGACCACAGCGCAATGCATCTGCACCTATGCGTTCTACAACGGCTTTTTTTAGCAGGTTTTGCAACTGACCGCGGTGAATCGAGAGCTGCGGCCATTGGTAGCCAGCTTCGAGGCCACGCGGTTCGCGCCATATTTGTTGCCCAAACTTGTTGAAGTAGCATAGTTCAGAGGTTTCAATGGCCATCGCGCGCAGTTCATCCAGTAAACCAATCGCGGTTAGTTCTTTTACGGCGTGCGGTAACAGATTGATGCCAACACCCAATTCGCGCAGTTCAGTGACGCTTTCGAAAATCTTGCAGGGAATGCCCGCTTTGTGCAACATTAGCGCGGTGGAGAGGCCGGCTATGCCTCCGCCAATGATAGTCACTTCCATAGCCACAGCTCCTTCGTTTCTTATGAACGTAAAAAAAGGGCGACTATACCACTTCAGTTTGCTCGCCGGTGATTCCATGCTGAGCAAGGCATAAACTATCATGTGCTGGAAAATGGTGAGATAAGTATTGACCAGGTAGAGGCTTGTTTGTCGCTCAGGCTTGCGTAATACAAAATCTGAAAGCAAACTAGTGGCTGGACTCCTTGCCGCGCAATGAAGCAGGCGAGTTAATGTGGAATGAACTGCGCAAGTTGTATTGCGCAGGGTAAGCTAACAGGAACATACCTTGATTCAATCGGACAAACTCGCTGCCATCGATGTTCACGTTCACGCAGAAGTGTCGTGTACGGACCCTGAAGACCCGGTAATGGGGAAGTTCTTCGATGCGGCCAGCAGTTATTTCAAGGCGCCGCGACAGCGCCCGACGATACAGGAAACCATCGACTATTATCGGCAACAGAATATCGCCTTCTGCCTATTCACCGTTGACTGCGAGTCTGAGTTGGGTGCGAAGCGAATCCGCAATGAGGAAGTGGCAGAATTGGCGAAAGCAAACGCCGACATAGTGATTCCATTTGCCTCAATAGACCCGCACAAGGGTAAGTTAGGCGCTAAAGAAGCGCGAGACTTGATTGAAAACTGGGGCGTTAAAGGATTTAAGTTTCATCCGCCAATGCAGGGCTATAACCCTTCCGACCGAATGGCATACCCCATCTACGAAGTGATTGCCGAATACAAATTACCCGCTATTTTCCATACAGGCCACTCTGGCATGGGTACAGGTTTAAAAGGCGGCGGAGGGGTTAAGTTGAAATACGGTCAACCCATGTTGGTTGATGATGCGGCTGTAGATTTCCCGGACATGAATTTCATTCTCGCTCACCCCAGCTGGCCGTGGACCGATGAAAGTCTCTCGATGGCATTGCATAAGTCCAACGTTTACATTGATCTAAGCGGCTGGTCGCCGAAGTATTTTCCTGAGCAGATCATTCGTTATGCCAACACCCAACTTAGTCACAAAATGCTGTTTGGTTCGGATTTTCCATTAATTCGACCTGATGCATGGATTGAGGCTGCAAAAAATGCGGGCTTCAGGGAGCATGTGTTGCAAGCGATAATCAAGGACAATGCTGTAAAGCTATTAGGTCTATAAAATCTCCACACGGAACGTCCAAACCGCAATCGTATATTCGTTTGAAATTCTGGACCCAAATTTTGATTCTTGAACAACGCAGATTAGCTACTCATTGCGGGGAGGCATTTCAAAGCCCTAGCTGATTGCCCGAGATTGTGTTTCGCGACTTGTCATCATACAAATGAAACCATTTAGGGTTGCAAGCAGGATGGCAGCACCTGCGGCAAGAACGTAGCCGTGACCACGGTCTATATAGAAGGCCGGGATTGCATCCAGTGTGTACCACAATCCATGACCCCATAAGAGCATGGCGGGTGCGAAGGCGAAGCCGAGCGCGAAAATCATGCTTTCATGCCACAGGTGGTTGCGCTCGCGCATCTGGAAGTAGGCGGCTATCAAGGTGAACACGCTCAGCGATAAGCCAGACACCATATAGAAGCCCCCACCAGCGGTTACCGCCATGCTTGGCTCACCCAATTGATACCCCCAAAGCATTTGTTGCACGCCGGCGACCAATGCGCTGACAGTAAATAGGGTGCGCGCGACTCGTGAAGTTTCGTCATAGATCATCAACCAGGTACCGGAAATAATGGCGGTTGAAAGTGCTATCCCAAAGAGCGAAGTTTGTATCGGGTGAGCGTCAAAAATCATGGCCTCAGCGGCCAGCGTGCTTGCCGGGGCAATCGCTTGTGCCACAGTCCAGCTACCAAGACCCGGCGAGGCTACAAAAAGCAAAATTGAAGTACAAACTGCTGCAGCGGCTGCGAAGCCCAGAAAAACCTTAAGACCAATTGATTGCGGCGCGATCTGTATCGGTGGCTGGCGTAATGGCGCTGCTGCCCGATTCCACGCAAACAAAATATAACCTATTAGTAAACACTGCCAGAAGGTCAGAATGTTTACCAGGTTGTTGACCTCGCCCTGGCTTAAATGCGGAAATATCTTCCCGAACACAAGCCAATCGTAGCGCTGGATAGGTGCGTTTAGAAACGCAGAAAATGTAAACATCTGGAACCCGAGATGCAGCGCGAAATTACGTTTCTTGATGAAATAAATAGCCAGTATCTGGGAAACGATTGTGCTAACGGCCAGAAACCAGAGCTGGATGTAAAACGCAAAGCCCTGGTAGGTGTTCTC
>JBGCDE010000220.1:0-10412 GCA_045105115.1 Pseudomonadales bacterium
CATGGGGGCTTGTGTTCGGGGTCCCTCCCTCACACAGTCTCGCTGACCAATACTCCCTCTAACGCCTCAGTGCCATTGGCTAAAACTTCGGTTTACTTGCGTAGGGGGTTTCGCTGAGGTTTTTTTACCCCGATGTCTTAAAATAGCACTTAGGTGCTGCACTGCTTACATGCTTTCTGGACTGTGTGAGAGAGGGACCTCGAACACAAGCCCCCATGGATGGGTTTACGGCGTGTCCAGAAAGCATGTAAGCAGTTCAGCACCGGATTTCGTAAAAACACTATGGTGTTGCATGAATTTCTTAACTAGGGAAATGACGACCGAGATCTGGAAAAATACTACTTCAGTATCAATTCCAGCATCAACTTAGTGCCAAAGAAACCAATGGTTAGTAACACCAGTCCCGTCAGCGTCATTTTGACAGCCGTAAGACCACGCCAGCCGAGGCGGTAGCGACCCCAGAGCAATGCAGCGAACACTAGCCAAGCCGCAATTGAAAAGACCGTTTTATGCACCAAATGCTGCGCAAACAAATCATCTACGTAGATGCCGCCAAGAATCAACGCAAGGCTTAAACACACCAGGCCCGCCAGCAAAATTTTGAACAGTAACCATTCCATGGTTTCAAGTGGTGGTAACGCCTCAATCACACCGTGTGTTTGTCGGTCTTTTAATTGCTGCATTTGTACGTATAGCAATAAGGATTGGAGCGCGGCGGCTGTTAGTAATCCTAAAGAAACTACTGACAAAAGCACATGTGCTGCAACACCGGGCTGCATCTCTAGCCTTGGAGTGTAGTTGGAGCTAAGAAACAAGGAGCATGCAATGGCAATAGCCGCAAATGGGAACAACACCAACAACAGGCTGTGAACTGGTTGCTTACTGAGAAGCGTCAACAAGCCCATGAAGCTAATGGCCAGGAAGATCAGCGAAGAGACCTGGAAGAAGCTGAAATTATAACCCTGCTCAGAGACCACTTGTGGGTAGGCTGTTAGCGTATGGAGTAGCAGCGCGATTGACACAAACACCACCGACAAGCCCCAGGGTCTGTTCGGCACAAAGCCTTTGCGCACCCTGCGGAACAGGTCGGCGCTGGAGGCGAGATAAAAAGCAATTGCAGCAAGGCCGGTGGCGTAAATCATAAGCAAAGTATACGCCGAATATCGTGTGTAGCGTTATACTAGGCGCTGACCCAGTCTAAAGCGTGAATTCGCCAATATGTTTGAATCTCTAAGTGATCGACTTTCCACGTCGCTTAAAAAAGTAACCGGTCAGGCGCGCCTGACTGAAGAGAATATCCAGGACACGCTTCGCGAGGTGCGATTGGCGCTGCTGGAGGCTGATGTGGCTTTGCCGGCCGCCAAGAGCTTTGTTGATGCGGTTAAGCAGCGAGCGGTTGGTCAGGAAGTTGCGACCAGCTTAAGCCCAGGGCAGGAATTCCTGAAAATTGTTCAGGATGAGCTGGAAGCAGTAATTGGTGGTGAGAACCCCGGCTTAAATTTGTCGGTTCAACCGCCAGCGGTCATTCTGGTGGCGGGCTTGCAGGGTGCTGGTAAAACAACCTCGGTTGCCAAGTTGGCAAAATATATCAAAGGCGAGCTGAAAAAATCCGTTTTGGTCGTGAGCGCTGACGTTTATCGCCCGGCGGCGATAAAGCAGCTGGAAACGCTGGCAGGCGAAGTGCAGGTTGAGTTTTTCCCAAGCAGCACGGATCAAAAGCCGGTCAGTATCGCCGAAGGCGCGATTGACCATGCTCGCAAGAAGCATCTCGATGTGGTGATTGTCGATACTGCCGGCCGTCTGCATGTCGACACCGACATGATGGACGAAATACAGCAGTTGCATGCCAGCATCAAGCCCGCTGAAACGCTGTTCGTGGTAGACGCCATGACCGGGCAGGACGCGGCTAATACGGCTAAGTCATTTAATGACGCTTTGCCGTTAACCGGGGTGGTGTTAACCAAAGCGGACGCTGATACGCGCGGTGGTGCGGCCTTATCAGTGCGTACCATTACTGGCAAACCCATCAAATTCATGGGTGTTGGTGAAAAAGTGTCCGCTCTGGAGCTGTTTCACCCTGAGCGAATAGCGTCGCGCATTCTAGGTATGGGCGACATGATGTCGCTGATCGAGGAAGCAGAGCGCAAAATTGACCGCTCAAAAGCGGACAAGCTGGTTCGCAAGATCAAGAAGGGCAAGCGCTTTGATCTGGAAGATTTCCGCGATCAGTTGCAGCAAATGAATAACATGGGCGGCATTACCAGCATGCTGGATAAAATGCCGGGTATGGGCAACCTGTCGCAAATGGCGCAGCAGCAGGTGGATAACAAGGTGTTTTCGCAAATGGAGGCGATAATCAACTCCATGACCCCGGGCGAGCGGCGTAATCCAGACGCGCTGAACGGCTCACGAAAACGGCGTATCACGCAGGGCTCAGGCACTAATATCCAGGATTTGAACCGTCTGCTGAAGCAGCACAAGCAGATGCAGAAAATGATGAAGAAAATGGGCAAAAAAGGCGGTTTGCAGAACATGATGCGCGGCCTTGGCGGTGCTATGCCGCCTGGCGGGGGCGGCTTCCCCGGAAGGTGATCAAACCCCTTTCAAACAAAGGCAGATTACCGTACAATACGCCGCCTTTGAAATCAGGGTTGTGCCGTTGTGCATGGCCGTAATGGGTGTGATTTGCACCTGAGCTGGTATTGCTGCCAGCAACCACTACGAGAAAGCAATGGTTACAATCAGATTGTCACGCGGCGGCGCCAAAAAGCGGCCTTTTTATCACCTTACGGTGACCGATAGCCGAAGAGCCAGAGACGGCCGCTATATTGAGCGAGTTGGATTCTTCAATCCTGTTGCACGAGGCCAGGAGCAGCGGCTTCGGGTTGACCAGGCACGCATCGACTACTGGATGGGCCACGGTGCGCAACTATCAGATCGAGTCGCCAAGCTGGTTAAAGAAGCAGCTGCAATGCCAGCTGAAAGCGGAAGCGAAGCGGCCGCTAGCTAAAACACCCTAGCAGGTGATTGGCGCTAACAGCGCCAGGTGCGGTAGCTATGGCCAGTGCAGAAGTGTTTGAAAAAACGGGCGATAAAGTGATTATCGGCCGGTTGCACGGACCTCACGGCATCAAAGGTTGGAATAAATTACAGGCATTCACTGAGGTGCCTGACAACATTGCGGATTACAAGCAATGGTTTATCAAGCCATCCCAGGGGCGCGAGGCGCAGGGTGATTGGCAAGCAGTTGAATGGGATGAGTTGCGCTGGCAGGGCAAACGACTAGTGGTTCGTTTGCAAGGCAGCACAGACCGTAATCGCGCTGAAGAATTGGCGGGTTACGATATAGCGATCAGCATGGACGATTTACCACTGCTGGAGCAAGGCGAGTATTACTGGCATCAACTGCAGGGATTGCAGGTCATGGCAGAGCAAGACGGCAAGCCTGTATTGCTGGGCGTGGTCAGCGATATGCTGGAAACGGGCGCAAATGATGTGCTGGTTGTTCGCGGCAAAGGCGTTGAAGGCGCGCTAGACAAGCAGGAACGCTTGATACCTTGGTTGCCAGGTGACGTGATTGAACACGTTGATCTGGAGCAAGGTTGCATACGAGCGCAGTGGGACCCCGAGTTTTAGCATGCATTTAGGCGTGTTGAGCTTGTTCCCGGACATGTTTGCAGCGTTGACCGAATATGGTGTCAGCGGCAGAGCAGTTGAGCGCGGTTTGCTTGAGCTGACAGTGGTGAACCCAAGAGATTTCACCAAGGATAAACACCGAACGGTGGATGACAAACCCTACGGCGGCGGCCCGGGAATGGTCATGAAAGCGCAGCCACTGGCCGACAGCCTGGCGCACTTAAAAACGCAAATGCCGGCAGGCGCACCCGTTGTGTACCTGTCACCACAAGGCCAGCGATTAACGCAGTCTGCAGTGGAGAGATTCAGTGTCATGCCAGCCGTAATAATGGTGGCAGGGCGCTATGAAGGCGTTGACGAGCGATTCATAGAAGAGCATGTCGATGAAGAGTGGTCGATTGGCGACTTTGTGGTGTCCGGCGGAGAGTTGCCCGCCATGTTACTGATGGACGCCATGATTCGCTTGCTGCCAGGCGCACTTGGCGACGAGCAGTCAGCACAGCAGGACTCATTTTCGAATGGCCTGTTGGATTACCCTCATTACACTCGCCCGGAGCGCGTGGGTGAGAGTCAGGTTCCCGCGGTTTTAATGAGCGGTGATCATGAGAAAATTCGTCAGTGGCGAGCGGAGCAAGCGCTTCTTCGAACCTGGCAACGGCGACCAGACCTGCTTGAAAACGGGTTCGAGTTGAATGAAGAACAGAGTAAAATGCTCGCGCAAGCGCGGCAACAAACGAAGGGTGAAGACCAATGAGCAAGAGCAACAAGATCATCGCAGCGATTGAAGAAGAGCAGATGGGCAAGGACATTCCCGATTTCGCACCCGGCGATACCGTGGTTGTTCAGGTTCGTGTGAAAGAAGGTAACCGTGAGCGATTACAGGCCTATGAAGGTGTTGTTCTCGGTAAGCGAAACCGTGGTCTGAATTCTGCGTTTACAGTTCGAAAAATCTCGCACGGAGTTGGTGTGGAGCGAACGTTCCAAACCTACAGCCCACTGGTTGCAGAAATCAATGTAAAGCGTCGTGGTGATGTCCGCCAAGCCAAGCTCTACTACTTACGTGAGCTCAGCGGTAAGGCTGCACGTATTAAAGAAAAGCTCACTAAGTAACAGACTTAGTCATCTGCAAAGCCACAATAGGTGGCTTTTGCACATTTCGAAAGGCAGCCCAGACCGGCTGCCTTTTGTTATTGTGAAATCATGTTTTCCATCGTTGATCACTACCTTGATGCTCTTTGGGTTGAGAAAGGCCTCAGCCAGAATACGCTGAACGCCTACCGCACAGACTTGCAGAGCTATGTGAAATGGTTGTCGCTGTCAGCGCGTGAACCCTTGCTGATAGATGAGGCTGACCTGCTACAGTACTTTGCCCATTTAATGGAAACCGGCCAATCAGCCCGCTCAGCGGCCAGAGTATTGTCTTGTTTACGCGGCTTTTACCGCTACCAGCTCCGCGAAGGGCACATCAAGGCCGATCCAACACTGACGATCGACAGTCCGAAAATCGGTAGGCCGTTGCCCAAATCATTAACCGAGGCTGATGTTGAAGCTCTATTGGCTTGCCCAGACAAAGAAAAACCCCTGGAACACCGTGATAAAGCCATGCTGGAAGTGTTGTACGCTTGTGGTTTGCGTGTCACCGAATTGGTCACACTGAGCATTAACCAGGTCTCGTTCGCGCAAGGCGTGGTGCAGGTGACAGGCAAAGGGGGTAAAGAACGCCTGGTACCCATGGGGTTGCCGGCGCAGCAATGCCTACAGACGTATTTCGAAAAATCCAGACCAGAGCTGCTCAATGGTGACACCAGCGAATTCCTGTTTCCCGGCAGAAAAGGCAACGCGCTCACACGGCAAGCTTTCTGGCACCGTTTAAAGCAATATGCGATTCGCGCGGGCATTGAGAAACCGCTGTCGCCACACACTTTGCGACATGCTTTTGCGACGCACTTACTCAACCATGGTGCTGACTTACGGGTGGTACAATTGTTGTTGGGGCATAGTGATCTGTCTACTACCCAGATTTACACCCATGTAGCCAAGCAGCGTTTGCAAGAATTGCACAATGTGCATCATCCGCGGGCCTGATAGCGAGGCAATATGAACTATGCTGAAGGTATTTCGTCTAAACCACTGAACGTGAACACTTTGGAATCAAACATGATCAACCGTATTCGTTATTTCTTGCTGGCATTGCTGGTAGTTTCCCAGACCAGCTTTGTGCTCAATGCCCAGGCCGAAGCGCCGGCTGCAGGCCAGGCCACTTCAAAAACGGTTGATTCGAAAATTGTTGACGCAATACGCAAGCGCATCATGCAGGCAAGGCCCGATCTGGTGGTAAACAGCGTTCAAGCCACACCGATTGACAATATTTATCAGGCTACTATTACCAACGGCCCGACTGTATACACTACAAAAGACGGCGGCTTCTTCCTGACCGGAGATTTGTTCGAAGTACGCACAACAGGCCTGGTGAATCTGGCTGAAGCAGCACGGGAATCTGAACGTGTTGAGCTGTTGGCCGATATCAAACAGTCCGAAATGATCGTATTTTCACCACAAGTAAAGAAGGCGGCTGTCACCGTATTTACCGATGTTGACTGCGGCTACTGCCAAAAACTGCATCGTGAAGTCCCCGAACTGAATGCGATGGGCATTGAGGTCCGTTATCTTGCCTTCCCTCGGGCTGGTGTAGGCTCGCCTTCGTTTGACAAGCTGGTATCGGCCTGGTGCGCAGATGATCAACAATCGGCCATGACCCGTCTCAAGAATCGTGAACAGATTCCCAGTGCAAGCTGCGCTAACCCGGTTGCGCGTCAATACCGTATGGGGCAGGAAATGGGTATCCAGGGCACGCCCGCCATGATCACATCGGATGGCCGATTGTTGCCAGGTTATATGCCTGCGGCGAATTTAGCGGAAGCTTTGGGCGTCGTATCGAACTAGCCAAGGCGGTAGGTTTGAATTACGGGTAAATACTAGAGATACTCGCTGAGCGGCAAGGCACGTACTAAGCTTGCCAACATTTCCCCCCACAATCTAATGCTATAGAATACGCGCCTTTCCACAGAGAGGGCGATGAGCAGTGACTGACGCAATACAAATAGGCTTATGTGGTCTTGGCACGGTCGGAAGCTCGGTGGTTAACATACTGCAGCGCAACGGCGAGTTAATCAGCGCACGTACGCAAAGACCACTGAAACTAACGCACGTCGGCGCCCGCCGCGACAACCCGCTTTGCTCGCTGGAAGGCATTCGCGTCAGTCGCGATGTGTTCGCCCCGGTCGAAGACCCTGATATAGATATAGTCATCGAGCTAATCGGTGGTACCGAACTTGCCAAAGAATTGGTGTTGCGCGCGATCAACAATGGTAAGCATGTGGTTACCGCCAATAAAGCCCTGATTGCCGAGCACGGCAATGAAATTTTTGCCGCAGCCAGCGTCAAAGGCGTGCAAGTCTGTTTTGAAGCCGCTGTTGCCGGCGGTATTCCTATTATCAAGACCCTGCGTGAGGGCTTATCAGCAAATCGTATCGAATGGCTGGCCGGAATTATCAATGGCACAGGCAATTTTATTTTGACCGAAATGCGGTCTGCCGGGCGCGATTTTGATGACGTGTTGAAAGAAGCGCAGGAAAAGGGTTATGCCGAGGCAGATCCTACTTTTGATGTTGAAGGCATTGACGCCGCACATAAGCTAGCAATCCTGGCCTCGATAGCATTTGGAATGCCGCTGCAGTTTGACAAAACGTTCACGGAAGGTATCAGTGCACTTGATTTGGCTGACGTTGCTTATGCCGAGGAACTCGGTTACAGAATAAAGCATCTTGGCATCGCCAGAAAAACCGAGCAAGGTGTGGAGATGCGTGTGCATCCAACTCTAATTCCAGAGAAGCGGCTGATCGCGAACGTAGACGGTGTAATGAATGCGGTACTGATCAAAGGCGACGCTGTTGGTGCAACCTTGCATTACGGCGCTGGTGCCGGTGGTGACGCTACAGCATCATCCGTTATTGCTGACATTGTTGATGTGGCTCGGGTAATTGACGGCGAGGCAAGTCTACAGGTGCCGCCATTGTCAGTGTCACAGGCCTCTCTCGAATCGCCAGCCATTTTGGCGATAGAGCAAGTTGAAACGGCATTCTACTTGCGCTTGACCGTACTGGATGAACCGGGCGTGCTGTCAACTATTACTCGCCAGTTCTCAGATGTCGGAATTAGTATCGAAGCCGTGATTCAGAAACAACCGGCGAATGGCGAAAAAACCGTTCCGTTGATCTTGCTGACGAACAAGACCAATCAACATACTTTGCAGCAAGCCATTGATGGTGTGCAAAATCTTACTGAAAACGCGGCTCCTATTGTTCGCATACGCGTAGAAACTCTCGGATAAGCATACAATGAAATACGTTAGTACACGCGGCTCGGCACCAGTCCTTGGTTTTGAAGATGTATTACTGGCAGGCATGGCCAGTGACGGCGGTTTGTATGTGCCTGAAAAATTGCCCTCTTTTACTGAAAATGATCTTGAGCGCTTATCAACGTTATCCTACGCGGAACTTGCTTTCGAAATACTGTCGCTTTTTGTTGATGGCGAAATTGAAGACGATGCGTTACGCGGCATGATCAATGACAGTTACGCCGAATTTGCTCACCCATCAGTCACACCTCTGGTGCAATTAGGCCACGATCAGTGGGTGCTCGAATTATTTCATGGACCAACTCTGGCATTCAAAGACGTTGCCTTACAGTTGCTGGGTCGCTTGTTTGAACACGTACTCAGTAAACGTAAGCAGCGTGTAGTGATACTGGGCGCCACCTCGGGTGATACCGGGTCGGCCGCAATTGAAGGGTGTCGGCACGGCCAGCACGTGGATATTTTTATTCTGCATCCACATCAGCGAGTATCCGATGTGCAGCGTCGGCAAATGACGACAGTGTTGGACGACCATGTATTTAATATTGCTGTGCAAGGCAACTTTGACGATTGCCAGGCCATTGTTAAAGCGAGCTTTGCGGATCAATCTTTTTTACCAGATGGCCGCCAGCTTGTCGCCGTAAACTCGATCAATTGGGCGCGCATAATGGCGCAGATCGTTTACTATTTTTACGCGGCATTTCAATTGGGCTCGCCGGCGCGAGAGATCAGCTTTTCTGTGCCTACCGGTAACTTCGGAGATATTTTTGCAGGCTATCTCGCAAGCAAGATGGGTTTGCCGATTAAACGCTTACTGATTGCTACCAATCGAAATGATATTCTGCATCGCACGCTGAACAGAAATGACTGCAAGCCACAAGAATTGCAACACACCTTGTCACCCAGTATGGATATCATGGTATCCAGTAATTTTGAGCGTTTGCTGTTTGATCTCTATCAGCGTGACGGTGCTGCTATTGCCGATTTGATGAGTGCGGATGCAGGTGCGATGAGCTTAAGCGATGAGGCGTTGCAGGCAGCCCGAGCTCTGTTTTCCAGTGCGCGCGCTGACGACCAACAGACATGCGCTACTATTTCGGATTGTCATAAGAACACTGGCTACTTGTTAGATCCGCATACCGCTACCGGCGTGTATGCGGCGCAACAGTACGCTAAATCAAATGCTGAAGGTTGCCCGGTCGTGACCTTGGCAACCGCTCATCCGGCCAAATTCCCGGAAGCCATCAGGAAGTCTGGGGTTGCCTCGGGTGTTGATCTACCGGCCCATATGAGTGACCTGTTTGAGCGCGAAGAACGCTTTACTGTGTTGCCAAACGATATAGCGGCGGTGCAGCAATACGTCGCTGAACACTGCACAAGCGGTTCCGATGAGGACAAAGACAATCAGTAACTCACTGACCGTTGTTCGCCGAACACCCGGTGCCGATACTCGCTTCTCCGATGCTGTTCCCGCCGTGCTACAACGCGTTTATGCAGCCCGCGGTGTTTCATCTGACCAAGAGTTAGATTACCAACTGAAACATCTGTTACCGCCAGAGTCCATGGCTGGGTTGGATGCAGCGACGGAACGCTTGCTGGCCGCTCTTGCAATGGAAGAGCGCGTACTGATTGTGGGTGACTTTGACGCAGACGGTGCGACCAGCTGCGCAATCGGAGTGCGGGGTCTATTGGCCATGGGCTTTCCGCATGGGGATTTTCTGGTGCCAAATCGTTTCGAATATGGCTATGGTCTAACACCTGAAATTGTCGATGTAGCGAAACAATTTTCCCCAGACCTAATAGTTACTGTAGACAATGGCATTGCTGCTATAGAAGGTGTTGCGCACGCGAACGAGCTGGGTATTGATGTCATCGTAACTGACCATCACCTGCCAGGTGACGGCTTGCCTGAAGCCGTAGCCATTGTGAATCCAAACCAGGCAGGCTGTGACTTTGCCAGCAAGTCCATCGCTGGTGTTGGCGTAATGTTCTATCTGCTAATGGCGTTGCGCAGAGCGCTGATTGAAGAACAGTGGTTCGAGCAAAATGGCGCGCAAGCCCCCAATCTTGCGGGCTTACTTGATCTGGTTGCATTGGGCACAGTGGCTGATGGTGTGTCTTTGGATTTCAATAATCGTATTCTGGTAGAGCAGGGCTTGCGTCGAATCAGAGCCGGCCGCGCTTGTGCCGGTGTGCTGGCCTTACTTGAGTGCGCAGGTCGCGATCATAAAAACTTAAGCTCTGGCGACCTAGGCTTCGTTCTGGGTCCGCGATTGAACGCAGCAGGGCGTATGGAAGATATGTCGATAGGCATTCGCTGCTTATTGACTGACAATGTTGAAGAAGCTAAATCGCTTGCAAG
>JBGCDE010000221.1:0-3859 GCA_045105115.1 Pseudomonadales bacterium
GGAGCCTGCGTATCCACCACCCATCAATCACATCGGTATCAATCGTATTGCGCTGGTGGTGCCCGATGTTGATCGAGCCGTAAGCATACTTAAAGCCAAGGGCGTTGAATTTTTGTCTGAGATTGCGCCCTGTTGTTCAGGAACAGGTGATGACGAGACAGGTATCGTTCACATGATGGACCCGGATGGTGTATTCCTTGAGTTGATTGGGACGATCAAAAAACGCCCACTACAGCCCCAACCCGATCATTGTCCTGCGTTAGAAATCAAAATGCCACCGGTCGATGGCTGATGAGTCGCGCGCGGCAAGCACATGGCTAACAAAGACCGCTCAAGACCTGAGCTGTCCGCAAAACACTGATTACACTTCTGCAAAAAAGCCGTATGGTCGGTTTTTTTGTTGTATCTGAGTTTTCCTCTAAGTACACTCCGTAGCGGTGAATCGTTGCCAATCGGTTTCCATGCACTACTTACAAGTAAGATACAAAAACCTTACGTAAGCCAGAAACATAGATACGAGGAATACCATGAAAGTAAGAACCAAGTCGTTTACACCACGTCGCACCGCAATCAGTCTGGCACTGGCAGGCCTCGTAATTGGATACACCTCTCCCGTCTTGGCGCAGGGCTCCTCCGGTTCAGCATCGGGAATGTTAGAAGAGGTTATTGTTACGGCTCGAAAAATTGATGAATCGATGCAAGATGTACCTGTGGCTGTTTCTGCGTTCAGCGGTAAAACCATCGACGATCTGATCATGCGTGATATTCGCGAAACAGAAGGTTTTATTCCTAATCTAGTGATTGATGCTGTTAGCGTATCGCCAGCCGGTGCCTCGATCTACATACGCGGCGTGGGCACTCAAGAAGTGGAAAGAAGCTTTGACCCGGCAGTAGGTGTCACCATTGACGGTGTACCGCTTTCTTTTGTAAATGGCTCAATGTCTAACACGTTTGATTATGCTGCATTTGAGGTATTGCGCGGACCGCAAGGAACCTTGTTTGGTCGTAACACAACGGGTGGCGCAATCAACATCACACGAACTCGCCCAACTGGTGAACTTGGCCTGAAATATGAGCTCACCGGTGCTTCGAATGATCGCATTGATCTCAAAGCTGTCGCCAATTTCCCGATTATTGATGGTGTTCTTGCAGGTAAACTGGGTTACGCCTCACAGGATGATGGCGGTCCACGCACTCACGCTGTTACCGGCGATAGCTTAGGCGATGCTGACAATCAGGAGCTTAATGCTACTTTGTTATGGACGCCTAGTGAGAATTTTGACGCCCTGTTCACTTACGTAAATTACCAAGACAAAGCAGACGGCATCATTCTTCAGAATATTACTTCATTCAATCCAACCAATCCGGTGAACCCGGCACCTGAAACACCTTGTTTTCTCATGGCGTGTGGCGATGACGTCACTGATATTGAGTCCATCACTCAAGACTACATCAGGCCGATCGATTTCGACTGGACAAGCTATACGCTAAATATGAATTGGGATATTGGCCCAGGTACCATCACAGCCATTATTGGACGACAGGAAACAGAAGAAGAAGTCAGAACTGATTTCGACGCCACGGTTTTGAACTTCTTTCACGTAAACCGTATTCAGGATTCAGAGCAAACTAGTGTTGAATTGCGCTTCGCATCTAATAGTGAATTCAGCGACCGCTGGAATTTCGTTGCCGGATTGTTTTGGCTGGAAGATGAATATCAGTTAGAACAGCGCACTTCTATTGCTGCGTTTGCAGGCCCTGGCGGTGCAGTGTTCCAAAACCCGTTTGCAGATCACGAGCGTGATGCAATGGCCGCATTTGGTGAAGCGAACATCTCGCTAACTGATAAGCTGAACTTGACCATTGGTGGACGATTAACGAAAGAGGAAAAAAGCCTGAGTGGTCGCAACTTTATTGGCGGTGGCGGCATTGCAGGCTATTTACCAGGTGCGCCTAGCGACGAATTATATGTGTTCGGCACGCCAATATTTGTGCCTCTTAGCCAAGCAGCCGGAGAGGAAGAATGGACTGAATTCTCGCCAAAAATTGGCCTGGACTATCGCATCAATGATGAGGTGTTAACGTACATCAGCTACTCGGAAGGTTTTCGCTCTGGCGGCTTTAATGGTCGTAACAGTGACCCGGCAAACATCGGGCCGTTTGACCCAGAGTTTGTTGAGAACTTCGAAGTAGGTATGAAAGGTGACTTTTTCGATAACACTTTGCGACTTAATCTTGCCGCTTTCCTCTCTGATTACAGTGACAAGCAGGAAGAGATCATTGAAGCAGATGGCTTTGGTGGATCCAACACTGTCGTTAGAAATGCAGCCACCGTTGACATTTACGGTCTCGAAGGCGAGCTCACATGGGTAGCTTCAGATAACTTCACGCTCAATGCGAATTTCGGTTTGCTTGAAGCAGAATATGACGAATACCTGGCTGACCTTAATGGAGATGGCACTGCAACAGATAACAGCAATCTCGAACTCCGTCGCGTGCCAAGCCTCACGAGTGGTATTAACGGCGTGTTTAGCACTGAGATAGGCGCTGGAACGCTAAGCGCTTTCCTCGGTTATCGCTATACCGATGAGTACTGGGTGGAAGTCTCTAATGACCCTCGCGGCCTGCTGCCGAGTCGAGGTGTTGTTGATGCTAATCTCTCGTACGAATTTGAGTGGTCTGAAAATCGAACACTTAAGATCACGGCCTTTGGTCGCGACCTTGCGGATAAAGTTGAGTTCAGCTCAGCCGTTACCATTCCTGGCACAATTGCCTTTGCCGGTGTGGCTGGTGGTCGCGAGTACGGCTTGCAAATATCTGGAACGTTCTGAGATTAACAGAGCAATGTTGGGCGGTTTCGACCAGAGGCCGCTCAACAGATCAATTCAGTGAGGCATACTTTTCCAGATAATAGTCTTCATCACCAAACATGATTCCAAGCACTTGCAAGCGCTTGAAGTAATGACTGACACCCAGCTCATCGGTCATACCAATGCCACCGTGCAGTTGAAGTGCTTGCTGCGACACGAAACGGCCGGCCTCGCATAACTTCACTTTAAGCGCGGCACACGCTTTTGCGGCACTGTCGCTTTTATTATCCACCTGAATCGCGGCATCAAATAGCAGCGAACGTGTTTCTTCCAGCCTCAGATACATATCCACCATACGATGCTGGAGTACCTGAAAGTTGCTGATGGGCTGACCAAACTGTTCACGTGTTTTGGTGTATTCAACCGTTGCGTCCAGCAGCATTTGCATCGTGCCAATTGCTTCGCCACCCATGGCAACAATGGCTTCATCAATCTGCGATTCGATAATATCAAAAGCTTGATCACGCGCACCCAGCAGACAATCTGCGCTCACAGCCACATTGTCAAAACGAATATTTGCAGCACGCCTACCATCTACCGTGGTAAATGCTTCTCGACTCACACCTTCTGAAGCACCATCAACAACAAACAAGCTAATCCCGCTCTTGTCACCTGCATTACCAGACGTTCTCGCACTGACGATAAAATAATCAGCCGCCTCACCGTTTACTACAGCGATTTTTTCCCCACTCAATTGATATGGGCCACCACCTTCAGCACTTAGACCAATAGCTGCCAGATTGTAGCCACTCTGCAATTCTGCGAATGCAAATGCCCACTGCTTTGATCCATCAATAATTGTGGGCACATAGCGTGCCTGCTGCTCTTCGCTACCCGCATTACGAAGGAACCCACCACAACACACGACGGTGCCAAGAAAGGTTCGCTCATCAAGCCCTTACCCAAAGCTTCGGTAATCACCATGATGTCGGCACTGCTGGCCTGTAGCCCACCATATTGCTCGGCAAACGGGGCAGCAAGCCAACCCA
>JBGCDE010000222.1:0-8241 GCA_045105115.1 Pseudomonadales bacterium
CCCCAGGCGTCATCTGGTTCATGCCACGAAACGCTCTGCGGAAATTGGCGGCATCCTGATACCCTAGACTTGCCGCAATCGACTCGATACTGGCGTCGCTCTGCTTTAAATACAGTTGCGCCCACTGATTTAGCACCGAGTTGCGCAATTCCCTAAAGCTCGCGCCTTCTTCCTTCAGCCGTCGATTCAGCGTTCGCTCAGACGTATGCAAATCATCCGAAATTTGAGCCAGCTTCGGCAGTGGCGGTTCATAGCTGCGCAAACGAGAGACAACGTAACGACGGAATACGCCGCGGTCACTGTAGCCCAATTCTCTCAGTCTGGTCGACAATTGAATCTGCGACTGCCGCCACATCTCACTGTGATAATAAGGGGAAGGACAATCTAATACCCGTTTGGGCAATTGCAACGAAATCTCTCTCTGATTGAAACTGACAGGACTGCGCAGAAATTGTGAGTACTCCGCAATGTTAGAAGGCTTGTCGAAACTTACACAATATTTGGCGTCTGTTAGAAACTCGCCAGTCAGCAGTTCTACAAAGCGCTGCATTAAGCAAAAACTTGCCTCAACATGGTGACGAAGCGCATGCCCAGTTAGGCCTTCGAGCTCAAACCGCAGAGTCATATTGTTCAGCCGCGATTCCGCATCCACTTTCACATAACTGACGTGCACCTGGGTGTAAGACTCCAAAATCTGAATGCTGTGGCGCAGTGTGGGTGCACAACCCATGGCAACGCCTGTTGGCCCAAGTGCAAGGGTATTGTGATATTGCCCGATCAAAAACCCTACGGAGGGTTCGGTGCCAATAGCTTCACCATTTTCAAGCAGGCGTTGGAATACGGCGAGATCCAGATCATCACTGTCCCACAGCTTCGAGTACGTGCTGGCAGTACCTGCAAAAATTTGACCTTCACTCGCGCCTTTTTCAAGTAGATGGCGGACCATTATCCGAGCGTAAGCGGGACTGATAACTGGCATGCTAAAACCCGACATTTTGGCGTATTATGACACCCCGATGGCGAAAAGTGCACTTATTCATCGCTTATGGCTAACGCACAATACATCGCACCGAAGGCATTAACCGCACAGAATGGCTAACTATATGATTAACGAGCAATTAGACGCAGACGCGGTGCAAAAAGCTAAAGCGTATCAGGGCGATTTTGCATGGTTTACTGTTTTGTTCGGGCTAACAGTCATTGCAGCTTACGTAGCCACACCCTTGCTCGTAGTCAACGGCGCACTATCACTTTGGCTGGGCAGCAGCATTATGATAGTACTCACCTACATGGCCTACACCGTGTTACACGATGCTGCCCATGGTTCCATCAGCGGCAGCCAAAGTAGCTTACGATGGGTAAACGAATGGATGGGGTATGGTGCCGCGTTTGTTCTGATGATTCCCCTTACCGCGCATCGCCACGAACATCTGACTCATCATCGCAACACCAATAACGGCGCAGAAGACCCGGATCATGTAGTTGCCGATATGACCCAATCACCTTTGCACGCGGCACGTGCGGCATCGCGAGTGTATGCCGTTCAATTTCGTTTTTACATGGTCAATCGCTGGGCCAATGCTTCTTCAAAACAAAATCGTCAGTACTGCACCGAAATTGTGGCCGCAGTCGGCGCGAGAGTATTGTTTATGGCGCAGGGATACTGGTTTGAAGGCATGGTTATGATACTGGTAGGCGGCATTGGCGGCGTCGCCTTACTAATGTACTTGTTTGCCTACATCGTACACAGACCCCATGAAACGTCAGGCCGTTACGTAGACACATCAGCCATCATTGCCCCGGCCTGGTGTAATGGCTTGGTTACGTGGCTTTGGTTGTTTCAGAATTATCACGCCATCCATCATCTGTTTCCCCGCGTGCCCTTCTACAACTACCGACGTTTGTACGAAGAGATAGAGCCTGCAATGCGAGCCAATGGCACGCCTATTTTCCACCTGGGTCTTTCCGGCTTGAAGCCAGAAACATCGCCGGCATAACGCCTGTATCGGCCAATAATAAAGTGACGGCTTTCGGACTGAATGCATTATTCAAAGTAAGGCTATTGCGCCGCACCTGAATGGAATCAATGAGCAAAATTCCTGCTTAATACTTGCTCGTTTCTTACACAATGAAACCTGTTGCCACGGCACCATACTGTGCGCTTGATCACGCTTTTGCGGAACAGTTTTGGCCGTGTTCACTAAACTTTAGAGGTTAGGCAGCGCTACCTTTTATTAGCTAGCTATGGCGACTGTCGCGTCATGACTCACGCAAAGCCTGACACCTCTTATTTTGGCCGGAAGGGCTTGCTGCTGTATGCGAACCAGGAAGGGTCGCCGCTGGTATAAAGCACCTGCGTGCCCGAACAAACCAATTATCAAGCCGCCCCATTTCCGCATGGAAGAGCTGGAGCCACGAATACTGTTCTCCGGCGGTGCTGAAGGGTTGGTAGGTGTAGCCACAGGCGCGCAGCTTACTCAGCATATCACCGTTGATGAATCCTCATTGCCCGCGTCTGTCTTCAAGCAATCAAGCATATTGGCGCCAAACACAGCCCCAGTGTTTTCTGATCTGGATGGAACACCCACTGTAGTGGAGCGTGGAAGCCCAGTTGTACTCGATTCCGACGTAACGATATTTGACGCGGAGCTGTCTGCTGTAGACAACTTCGATGGCACACAATTTGTTTTGTCACGGTCTGGTGGCGCTAATGCTGACGACTTTTTCAGTGCCACCGGCACATTGGATGCTCTCACGTCCGGAGGAAGCTTCGTTGTTGACTCGGTGAACATTGGAAGCATTATTCTCAATGGCAGCGGGTTCTTGTTCGTTAGCTTCAATGCAAATGCGACCAATGCCTTGATCAACAGCGCTATGCAACAGATCGCGTACAGCAATACAACCAGCCATGCGAATACCGCGCCCCCCAACGTAGATATACAATGGACTTTCAACGACCAAAATTCTGGCGAGCAAGGCACTGGCGGCGCACTTTCAACTCTAGGGGTAACAACTGTTAGTTTCACACTCGCGAACGACGAACCAGCAGTTCTTCAGGGCGCAGGGGTTGTTATCGAAGATATAGCCTGGTCAGTCGACGTCAGCAGAGGTTCAGCCCTGCAAGACGACGGAAAATTAGTTGTTGCGGCTGAGTCATATGACGGACCTAATTATCAGGCCGGTGTGCTTCGATTCAATCAAGACGGCAGCCTGGACACAACGTTCAATGGAACCGGTGTTGCTTTCCTGGATATCGGAACGGGAGACAACGTCTTTCGAGACGTAAAGATACAAACCGATGGCAAAATCTTACTGACGGGTTTCGCTGATCTACCTGGCTACGACAGTGTGCTTGTCCGCTACAACAGCGATGGTACATTGGACACAAGCTTCAGTGGCGATGGAATAGCAAACTTTGATGTAATCGGCAATACCGACTTCGCCAATGAAATAGTTCTGCAAGATGACGGCAAAATAGTGATGGTCGGCGCCACTTACAATGGCAATGACTACGACTTGATGGTTACCCGCCACAACAGCGATGGCAGTCTTGACACTAGTTTTAGCAGTGACGGCATATTTGTCATGGATGTAGGCAGCGGCGACGATATTGGAGAAAGTGTTGCACTACAAACAGATGGAAAAATTGTTGTTGGCGGCAGCGCACACAACGGAGCAAATACTGACTTCGCGGCATGGCGACTGAATAGCGACGGCACTCTGGATACCTCTTTTGATAGTGATGGTATTGCGCAAACCGATTTCCTCAATAACGCCGATGGCGCAGAAAAAGTACTCATTCAGGAAGACGGCAAAATAGTGCTGGTTGGTGATGCTACGGTTTTCAGTGCGCAGATCGGACTGGTCCGCTACAACGTTGATGGTTCACTGGATACTGGTTTTGATGTCGACGGTAAGCAAAATCTCGGTGTAGGGGCAGGCACCTCGAACGTAACCTCGGCCACATTGCTAGATGATGGAAAGATAATCGCAGTAGGCAACACAGCCGGCGCTTCCGATGACATGTTCATTGCAACCTTCAATACAGATGGTTCGCTGGACGACAGTTTTTTTTCTAATAGCGGTACCAGCAATGGTGGTGTGATAGCAGTGGACACTGCCAGACATCTTGACGTTGCTTCTGATATTGCGATACAAGCCGATGGAAGAATCCTTATAAATGGACATTCGAATGACGGTGGGCCTTTTAGAATAACCGTATTTCGCTTAAGCAGTAACGGCGTGTTGGACACCAGCTACGGTGCTCCAATTTATGTTGAGGGCGGCCCTGAGGTTGTCATTGACCGTGACATAATCTTATTTGACCTCGAACTATCTGATACAGACAACTTTGCGGGAAGCCTCGTGACTCTTGCACGTCTGGAAGGCGCAGACAGTAGCGACGTATTTGGCAACAGCGGCAATCTTGACCCGCTACTTACTTCTGGCAACGTAGTGGTTTCCGGCACTACTATCGGCAGCGTCTTGACTAACGGTGTGGGTCAACTAGAAATCGAACTGAATAGTAACGCGACTCAGAACTTAGTCAATGAAATGATGCGCTCGATAACCTACCGGAATACTTCAACCGATTTGCCTAACTTTATTCAGCTCGAATGGTTGATAGATGATGGCAATACAGGTGCACAAGGTGTTGGTGGAAACTTGCAGACCACAAGCACTTCAGTGATCCGGATGGTGGATGTGGACCGCGTATTTGTTGACACGACCAGTGATATAACTGACGGCGACACTAGCAGTATTGAGGCACTCAATACTAACCGTGGTGCAGATGACTTAATCAGCTTACGTGAGGCTATCGAAGCGGCCAACAACACCCCCAATATTGGTGGCGCCGACCAGATACATTTTGACCTTGCAAGAGATGACCCAAACTTCAGTGACTTAGACACTATTGTCGGCAACGGAAACGAGTTGTGGACTATCAATTTGCAAACGCCTCTGGATGCAGTTTCAGACGCGCTCATTATCGACGCACGCACCCAATTCGGTTTTGGCGATTTACCACTTGTTGAAATCACTGGTTACGATCTTGATGATAACAATACTGGCTTGCAATTTATTTCCGGCAGTTCAAACAGCAGCGTTCGCGGCCTGAGCATCAATGGCTTCGACGGGAATGGTATTAGCATTGTGGACGCAGTATCAATTTCCCTGTTAGAAAATTCGCTGTTTGGGAACAGCGAGGCGGGAATAGATCTTGGTGACAACGGCCTCACAAGTAACGATGCAGGCGACAGCGATACAGGGGCCAACAATCTGCAGAACTCTCCCACCCTGAATTACGCCAATGCGGTTATTCCGAATACGGTCAATATATCCGGCCAGCTGAACAGCAATCCGAATACTAACTATCGCATTGAGTTCTACGCGAGTAGTACCACTGATGACACCGACGAGCTTAATGCGGAGTACTATCTTGGCTTCACAACAGGTTCAACTGATACTAACGGCAATCTGTTCTTTGATGTTAGCCTGGCGAATACGGTCTATGATGGCGAATCAATCTCGGCGACAGCAACAGTTGATCTTGGTGGAGGCCTATACGGCGACACATCGGAAGTGTCTGCAAGAGTAATTGCAAATACTATTAATGACGCACCTGTTGTCAGCGCACCGAATCAGCCATTGTCAGCTGTTGAACAGACTATATTGGCAGTGCACGGTGTTGGCTTCGCTGTGACAGATGTTGATGAAACTAATCAAGGAGCAGAAGCGACTCTCTCTGTGGGAGAAGGCCTCCTCAGCGTTTCTGTTGGCAACTCAGGCGTTATCGTCGTTAATGGTAATAACAGCGAACTCGTTACTCTATCGGGCAGCATCGAGCAAATTGACAATCTACTCCAAGGGAGTGGCACCGGCACCATAGAATACGTAAACAGCGCGCTAAACCCTTCCCCGTCAACAACGATCACAGTGACCGTCAATGATCTTGGAAATATAGGCAGCGACCCTGGAATTAGCGGTGACAGCAGCAGCGAAGAAGGGAGTAATAGTCAGTTAATCGATTTAACCGGCGTGAATAATGACCCATTCAACGCAGGCTCTCTTCCAAGCCAACTTGGCGCAATAGAAGACGTCGATAGTTACTTAGATCTGTCATTGCTTGAGATTGTAGACGCAGACGCAAGCGGCGGAAGCCTTTCTCTAACAATAACCACATCAACTGGCGGTTTACTCACGGCAAGCAACGATAGCGATGTTGTTTTAGGTGGTAACGGTAGTGGAACTCTTACAATCAGTGGAACTTCGAACACGATAAACAACTATCTCGACAGCATTACCGTGTTGTCTTACGTCCACAGTACGGAACATCTTAATGGTCTGGCCAGCGATATCCTTGTTCTCTCAATCAATGACAATGGAAACTCTGGAATCGGTGGTGGAGCAGATCAAACCTTAGGTTCGATTAGCGTGGATATTTTGCCCATCAATGACGAGCAAGTTCTCGTTAATGCCCAGGGCCAAGTGGACGAAGGTGCAAGTATCGTCATCACTACCGCTATGTTGGATGGGCGAGACGTAGACCACAGCGCGGCACAGTTAATGTATTCCTTAGACACACTACCTGTTAACGGCCAATTGCAACTTGATGGAGAACCATTATTCACAAGCGCGATCTTCAGCCAGTTCGATATTGACCAAGGTTTGCTTACTTATACACATAACGGAAGTCAAACCAGCACTGACAGCTTCAGTGTCACCGTGGATGACGGCGTGGGCGACGCCAGTAGTGCCACGTTCGAATGGGCTGTTAACAATGTCAATGACGCACCAGTAGCCACTGGTGAGCAATTCGAACTTCAACAATCCACGACACTTGTGCATGCAAGCTCGCTAACCGCCAATGATAGCGACGAAGACCAGGATTCCTTGACCGTGGTCCTGGTTGACGGCCCGGAACATGGCAGTTTAACAATTGACGAAAATGGCGGGTTTCAGTACGCACCTGATGCGAGCTTCTTCGGCGTTGACTCGTTTAGCTATCAGGTTAGCGATGGTCAGGAATTATCTGAAATAGTCACTGTTGAATTGGCGGTGAACGCATCTGCGATTCTGGGGAACGCAAAAAATGCACCCGTAAAAACCATCACGCCAGAAGAAAAAGTAGTCGAGCCACTTTCGAAAACTGAAACAAAAACTGAGGAAATTGCCGAGCAAAAACTTGAAGAAGAAAAAAGTGAACCGATTGCTGAGATTGAAGAGGAAGTTGCAAATGAGCCCGAGTCCGAACCTGAGCCACTAGGTGAGGAAAAAAGCACAGAAGCCAAAGCCGAAGATGACACAATGACGCCCGGTCTGGCGCGCAGTGCATCTGCCATTTTCTCGAAGCCATTGCTTACTTCATTCACATCAGTAAGCGCCGGCTTCTCGACACCACTTAGCAGCAGTACAGCCGGCCAGCTACCACAGCTGGAAAATGTATTGGTTGGAAACAATGACTTAGCTGTTTCAGCAGGATATCAGCGATCTGAATTTGAATTTCAACGCACAGCAATGCTGCAGCAAGAATTGCGACAGTTTGAGGCCTTGTTTGCCAGCGACGCCATGAACGAAACGTTTAGAAAAGTGGAACACTCGCTGCGAAGTGATGCCACGATGGATGAGAAAACCGTGCAGCTAATAACTTCCTCTGGCATTGTTGCTTCAGTAGGCGTGATCAGTTGGATGTTTAGCGGCGGCACATTGCTGGCGGGAATGATGAGTACATTGCCCACCTGGGCTGGCTTTGATCCGCTGCCGATCATGGCCAAGAAAGCGCCGACCGCAAGCGACGGCAAAGGTAAGGACAAGGAAGATGAGTCGGAATCTGTTGACGCCTTATTCGACAAATAATACAGGCTTGCTCTAAACGCAGTTAAGCAATCTGCCCACATGCTGCGCCATTGAGACAAGAGCTGTTAAACTCTGTGGCGAATCAGACACGCTGTGGGAACACAATGATCGACTTTTATGGGATGGGCAGTCCAAACGTACTCAAAGTAGCGATTTTGCTCGAAGAGCTAGGGCTTGAATATCGCAGTCACCGTGTGGGCGTGATGAATGGGGAGAATTTTGAGGCCGAATTTTTAAAACTAAACCCCATCGCCAAAGTACCCGTTATTGTTGACCACAATGGCGCTGGATCTGACCAGCCCATCTTTGAATCCGGTGCTATTTTGATTTACCTGGCGGAAACCTATCACTCACCGCTGCTGCCTGCCAGTGGAAATCAGCGCT
>JBGCDE010000223.1:0-8126 GCA_045105115.1 Pseudomonadales bacterium
CCCGTTGCCAATCAGCGTGCTGAACGTCAGGCGGCGTATGAACTCGCGAACGTCTTCATCTGATCCTTCCGCTGCAATGACGCCAGCAATATTGCGCATGCTCGCTTTTTTATATTTGTCTTCGCCGTAGACGCCAAAGACTTGAGCGAAGTCCTCAATATGCACGCGCTCTCCACTGGGGTGGCGATCAAAGCGCTCAATCACGAAGGCCTTGGTCCCAAAGCGATCAGTACCATCTGGCAGATTTGCGATACTGTCGATATCGACTAAATCAATGCGAGGCACGTCCATGCCGAGCATGCTGGCCAGCTGCATCATCGAGAATTCGTTTTCGGGAACGCCCATGTATTCCCGCGAAGGCAGCTTGACGATCCAATCACCGCCGACGCCCGATGCGGGGATAGTCAGCCCACCACTCGCGCCCTCAACGGCTGAGAACTTCAACTGAACACCCGCAAGAGAGAACCGAAGCATGTTGTCTTTTGATTTTGGCGCGTCTTCGCCATCTATATGCGCGGCTTCTGGTGGCCAGATTTCGCCGTCCGCAGGTTTGATTGTTATTGCGCCAGGAAGGTCGCGCCCTAGCGCCCAAAGCAAGAAGAATTCTCGTTCAGCATTCACCCCTGCTTGCTCTGCAAGGTATTTACGCAAATGCCCCTCCGGCAAGAGGTTGGAGAAAAACGGCATGACCTGCTTTTGGACAGGCTTAAATTCCGTGCGCAGCTCGCCGAATTCATCTTTGAAGAACAGGCCAAGTGTTGGGCGGTCAGCGTTCTCGATATACTCTTCGTTGAACGCGAACAGACTGCGATCCCCCGCGACGCGTGTCAGCGTGCCGATAGCTTCCCCATAAAGCTCAACATTTAGAACAGAAACATCAGCCATCACTGTCATCCTCGTCCAGACTATAGGCCGGTCTACTGGTTGGTTCGTTGATCATGTGTGACGGCACACTGTGCGCCAACATATTGCGGAGACGCTGAGCATCTTTAGCAATTTTTTCGAGGTTCTTTAGACCTCCAGAATTCTCGACAGCCTCAAGTGCACTGCGCATATTTTTGATCGCGTCAGTTTCCTGCAAGATATTGCGGAAGTTGTTCATTTCTTGAAACTGTCTTTGCAGCGTTTCCATCGCAAGGCTCTCATGCAAAGCCTTGGGCAATGTATCAAGTGCACGTTGCGCGCGCGCGAGCTCGCGCAGTGCATCGTTGTTGCTGTGAGGTTTGTGACTGCCCGTACTGCGCACAATCGATCTGACTGCCGGTGCCGATTTTCTTGGTATCATCGTTAGTTCAAGATCGAGCGCATGGGCAAGTGAAGTAAGACTTGAAAGCCGCAGATCGACTGCGTTGCTCTCGATCTTTGAGATATGCGATTGCGGCACGCCTGAGCGAGCGCTAAGCTCTCTCTGGCTTAACCCCTTGTTTTTACGTGCCGACTTCAGGGAAGCGGCGATGGTTTCACTAGCATAGCTCATATTTTGATCTACCTTCACATATCAAGAACCACTCTTTATATATAATAATGTATCACACCCTCAACACACCAAGCAAGTTATGATCTATAAGTATAAATCGGTAGGACTCTTTGATATACAATAATAGATCATAAATCTGCACCTACAATGAAATCAAGTGTCCCATGTCCGAGGACACAGGACGAAGTCTTTTGGCAAGATATGTCCTAAAAAGCAAAATCTGGCGCGGTGTTTTTTTCTCGCCAGCTCAATGCCTAATGAAACGTCGAGGTATAATCTGCCTAGAAGACGTGTTTGAGCTGGCCATCAAAAAACTATCGTAAATAGCCCTGCATGCAAGGTCGAGGGGGGCAAAACAGCTTGCGAGGCGGTAGTAAATTCGACCATTGTTAATTTATACTCATCTTTGCGCATGCAGGACTCTGAAAATGTTCACAAGAGCACACCTTGTTTCACTGACGCTTGGGTCATTTTGCCTGATTGCAACGCCCGTGACAGCCAACATAACCGATCTTGTTGTCCTGAGCGATAAATCTGCAAAGATCACAGCTGCAAAAAATTGGCGATGCTCACCAAACATTTCCATTACCGCTGAAACTGCCGACGCAAGCTTCTTTGAAGTGCGATTGAATGATCTCGGCATGATGTATGGCGCTGCGCTCTCGCAGTTATCCTCCAGATGCCCGTCGCTAAGCCAAGTAACCGTCTATGGCAAAACAGCCTCAGTCGAAGTCATCAAAGGTCACTCGAAGAAGTCGGACGGATGGGTACTGAGGTTAGAGCAGTCGAGCCTTACAAAAGAAGCTTTGCGTATATCCGACCGCATAAAGACCTTCGATGACCTAGAAAAAATGCTCTCTATCTTCGCGCCATTTCGATCCGTTCCAGGAATTGCAAAAACATCCGGCTATACCCTTTTTGCGCAAGCGTCCCAGAACGCCGTTCAAAGTCTTCTGAATAATCCAACACACTTTGATACGTTTATTCAAGACGCTACGCTCGGACTAGAGCAGGAAGAACAGAAAAAGAAAATTGAAGCTGCGCTTGGTATTATTCAACTCTACGCACCACAGGCCGCACAAAATCTGAGAGCGCGTGCGCCACAAATACAAAATGCAGTACTCAAATCTGCTGCGCTTCGTGTTTTGGAGCAAGCAACCAATCGGAATACAGCCATCAGCGCTGTTGTTTCAGATATGCATAACCATCTAAGTTCAAAAACACCTGACACCACAACTCTGGCGGAAATTGATGCCAAGCTTGCCGAATGGGTTGAGGAACGCATAGCGCAACACGAAGCTAAGAATGACGGCTACTACCTAGATAGCGCCCAGGCACATATAGAATTTGTGAAAAGTGTAGGCACTTCACAAATACAAGTGCTGCTGCCCGAAACAAATACCGCTATGGACACAGCTAGTTTTTGGTTTGAGGCGCTGTCTGAAGAGACGCTAGCCGAAAATTTAGCTGAAGCACAAAGTTTGATCGAAACTTCAGGTAACACATACCAGGAAATTGACCTTATTCTTGAAACAGGTCTAGCCCTTCACGACGAATTTCTGAAGTACGGTTTCAAAACAGAAGCAGATGATCTTCTTGAGCTCGCTAGAGCGCGTATAGAAGGCGCTATTTCTGATGGCCTAGACACCTATAGAAGACAAATGCTGGCAGAAAACATGACGCTTGAACGCGTCGCCTATTATAAACAAGACGCAGACCTCTTTTTTGACTTATCGCAAGACTACCCTGGATTTTCCGACTACGTCGAAGCCATTGAAGAAGGCGTAAAGCTTGGTCAGCTACAAGCCTGCGCTGTAGTTGCCAGTAATATTGAGAACCCAGAAAATCAAAGCATATCTGTACTTGTGGGTGAGCAGTCCTTGTCCCTTAAACCCCTTGCATGCTCATTGTATGTAAACGGGCATTTGCTGACTGATGTATCTTTCGCCAGAGATGGTGCTTCCGGCTCCA
The DNA here is from genome assembly GCA_045105115.1 of Pseudomonadales bacterium. GTDB lineage: Bacteria > Pseudomonadota > Gammaproteobacteria > Pseudomonadales > JAUIET01 > JAUIET01. Next base: position 3,449 of record JBGCDE010000223.1, read on the forward strand.
TTTCACTGTTAGAAAACAACGAAAATGAGCTCGTGTTTGAGATCGCTGCGTCTGGCGAAGGCAGAACATTCTGGGGTTCATCAGAAACTTGGGATGATGAAATGAGTTCGCTCATTACTCCGCCCCCCAACGGGAAGCCTGATCGTAACGGTGTAACTGAATGTGATCTTCTGGCAGGTGATCCGAATGATCAAGCATTGCGAACAGACGGCATTGTCCTCGAAGATGTCAGCCTCGACTATGATTTCGACCGGGCCGTTGAGGCTTGTATTGCCGCTGTGGAGTACGACCCATCTGAAACACGCCAAGTGTATCAACTGGCGCGTATTCTAGAGTTCTTGGGAGATACCAAGGCTGCGGCGCATTACGCTGAGGTCGCGGCGGCGCGGAAATATGCACCGGCGATTCATCTCCAAGCGTTCAGTATCCTGACATATCGTGAAGATGATAATGCTTACTTCGACGCAATCGACCTGTTGAAGGTGTCAGCCAAGCTTGGATACGGCCCCTCCAAGACCGAACTGAAAGAACTGTTGCCAGAAGGACAAGAGCTTTACCGGCCCTTGCCGCCTCCGACTGATCGAGAGATGATCAATACGGCGTTCAAGCCAAAAACTCATAATTTTGTAGGGGCAAAAGTGCATGTTTCTGCCCGTTCAATAAAAAGAAAATCTTGTTTTCAAACTTCCGAGAAAGAGTTTTCATGCGAGCTTATCGTGGCATACCGATGTGAACATGAAAGGGTTGACCGCACAGACCGTTTCGGCGGTAATCAAGATACAATCTTCGATTTGATCGGGCGAGCTGTGGCAAACCCGCAAAAGATTAAAAATGAATGTGCAACGCTGTCATCCCAGACACAGTTTATAAAATTTACAAAAACATCATCGGGCTGGGGATCAAAGAAAGAATTCTAGGGTGTATAAGAATTCACTACAAACTCACAGAAAAAGTCCATTTGATTATCAAAAGATTTCAAAGGAGATTTACCATCATAATGATCATCCATAGCCTCTCCTATCGATTTTTCGAATTCAGACCCTGCAAGTTGAAATCTCATTATTCCAACAGGGCCATTATATCTCTCCCCCTCTAAAGAGAAACGACTTCCATCGTCTCGCCGCAATTCCAAATAGCAGTCACGGTTCTCAAGAACTTTGAACCCAATGGTGGTCAATCTTTGGATAATTTTACTCTCAAACTCTTTGTAAACGCTGATCATTTAGGAACCATAGATGAAGTTAACGGGTCATATTTATACCCCTTATTTCTAAGATACTCAATTTCTTTTGCAAACCCTGTCTTTTCCACCTGACCAGTCTGGAGGTTTTCGCGCCTCAAGTTATTGACATCTGTGGGCTTTGAGGCGAGGAGAATTCTGTCGCCCCTCTTAATAGCCTTGTCGAGAAATGGCTTGTTATACTTATCCCAAAATTGCTTTGGCGATTTGTACAATGTGTTGGGTGTATTGAGTATATTGTAGCCACTTTTTTTTGCTCGAAAGTCTAATGTTTTTGGGTATTTCAGTTCCTTAACTATATGACGAATATCCTTTTCGTAGTTTCCAAGGACTGTTGTCGTAACATTCTTTTTCGTATTGATCTTTATGCCAGTTGTCGGCTTGAATTTAAGTTGCGGTGGAGCTTGGCTAACAACAACGGGCGTGACTTCTTTTCCAGTGTTTTTCGTTACGGCATCCTGCTTCGTCTCCTTCGGGCCTTTCAGCGCCTGCCGATTCCGAAACTCTTGCAACTTCTGCCGCTGAAACTGCTTGTTCGCTATAATAATAGCGTTCTTTGCCCCACCATTCCCTTTCCCAGAGCCACCTGCGGCGACGGCAGGTCGTGAGGCTCGGAGCTTTGCGAAGCGCTGCGCGGCCTCCTGGCGTTTTTGTGTAAAGCTTTGAGAATTAATAGCCGTTGCGCGGTTGGCTGTCCTAGATAGCAATGCAATCGTGCTTGTCTGCTGTGATGTTCTTTGGGTCTGCTGCTGTTGTTGCTGCAACCGGGTACGCTGCCGGAGTTGTTGCAGGCGGCGGTCACGCTGCAACTGTACCGCTCGGTCTCTGGCGATACGCGCTGTTTGCTGGGTTGCTTTTTGCGCTGTTTGTTGGCGTTGAACTTGTTTGCGCTGCGTTTCTTGCTGACGTTTTTGTTGTTGAATGCGCCGCTCATCAGCAATTTTTTGCCTTTGGGCCTGCATCTGTTGTTTGCGGACCTGCATATCACGCTGACGCTGCTGCATCACGGCCTGCTGACGTTCTCGTTGTTGCTGCATCTGCCGCCGCTGTGTTTCTTGCTGACGACGTTGAGACTCACGTTGTTGGCGCTGCATTTCGTTGTTGCGGCGCTGTTGGTCCTGCATACGCTGATTGTTCATCCTTTGCTGGTTCAGCATGTGCCAAGTGTTGCTTTGAGCAAAGCTGTCCGTAGGCCAGCAGGTAACAGCAATGACAAGGGCCATAATCAGGTAAATGAAATTTCGCATACCGCCTCCGGCAATTATTTTATTAATTTCGGCGTTCGACGCCCGCTGATTTAGAGATTGCATCGGGATTATTGGGAAGACCCTCTCCATAGAGCTTGGCTTGGTTCCATTCGGCATTGCCACCACGCATGTCCGGCGCTGTGCCCCAGCCTTCCACCATAAGGGTTCCCAAGTATTGCATAGCACTACCGTTGCCCATGGCCTTAGCTTTAGTCAAGGCCGCAACTGCGCCCTCAAAATCCCCTTGAAATGCCAAAACACGTCCAAGATGGGTTAAGTGACGACTATCGTTGGCATCCAGCAACACAGCTTGGAAGCACGCATTCTTCGCTTCGTCTGCAGGCGCGAATTGCGCGTCTGGGATCGGCGCGACACCAAGAGGCTTTCGAGGATCATTCGGAATAGCTGCCAGTTCATCGCAGCGGTTAGCTTTTTCAGCAGGCAGAGCCTCTTCAATCCGTTTGTATGTGGTCAGGTTAGTAAAGTCGTCCGCTGCACTTAGCCACTGGATATCGGCATAACTGAACAATTCTTCACCTGCGCCTCGATCTGGGTTGTGGCTGAACTGAATGCTGCGTATTTCAGGGCAAAGTTCTTTAGCAGCGCGCGCAAACTCAGTCGCTTCAGACGGTGCTGATCGTGCGTTAAAAAGATCGAACGCGCCTTGAGGGTAATCAATCCGAGTAGCGACGTGCCTGCCGCACCAAGCAGAGCCGCCTACCATACTTAAAATTTCAAAGACACCAATCTTTGTACTCAAATAGCCATCTTTATTCTCGGCAATATCATATGTCGCAATTGTTTGCTCCGCTGGCAAGGCGGTCGCTTCACCGCCATCAACGACCGGCAACGCAGGCACAATAGTTAGGGGCACAATAGGTAATGGATCAGCGTCGGACATCAACACATTGCTTTGTCCTGGTAAAGGTTCGACCAATAGCTCTGGGGCGACGGCAGCAACTTTGATTTCCCAGCCATTACCGCCTTTGCACGCAGTCATGGTTTCGGTAAACGTTTCGCCTTCATTACTGGCAACAGATTGCTCGACGGTCCTACATTCCTGCGATGCCGCCACCACAACAGTTTCTACAGAACCGAGTGTCTCGGGTGGCTGCTTGATTGGCTCCGTGACAATTGATGCTGATTGCGGCTTGACGAGTGGTTCGTAGATGTAGCCGTACGCAATCCCGTTCCGGCTTACCATGTACCATGGTTCGCCACGTACCTTGCCAACGACATTTATCCTGTTGCCTGCCGCAACACCTCCAACCTTGGCAAAATTAGTTCCAGGGCCACCGCGAATGTTTGACCCTTTAACAACCGAGTATGTTTCACCAATCAAGTCAATATCTGCTATTTCCGCCATAGAATTCCGGTCAACCATGATCGAAACGGGCTGATTACGCTGATCAGTTTCAACAACACGAATGGTATTTCGAGAATTTGTTTCGGGGTCAGTCCACTCCTGATTTTGCCCTGAGACAAAGGCATCAACAGTCGCCCCTGCCACTTTGTCCTGCTGTTGCTGGCTCAGGGACTTTTGAATTTCATTGCCTACATAGACACCAACTGCTGTTCCGATCACAGTTCCCAAAACTTCATTGGAGTCAAATGCATCAGACAATTTTGCGCCAATTGCCGCCCCGGCCAGGCCGCCAATTATCTTTCCTGGGGCGTTATTGTTGTTATTTTTGGGCTTAGTGATCTTCTGGATATCTCGCTTGATACTATTACCAAGATCCTTGAACAAGTTTTGCGCATCGGCCTGGACTGGGTAAAAACAGGTTAGACCTACAACCAGCGCAGCATGAGAAATCTTCGTTACAACCCGCATCCATTCGTCCAGTTTGATTCGTCAACAACATTGCTTGAATGTTCTCAGCATGTGAATGCGATGGCAATGCCGATATGTCTCAGTATCTGCGCCTAACCCAACACCAAAACCATTTCAAAATCTGATTTTATACACCGCTTAAGGTCCTTGATGCGTCAGCAACAGCCCCCCATGACCATTGTCGCCTAAGCGCGTCCTAATTCCAAGAACATAGAACGAGAAAACGCCGGTATTGTGTGCTTTAAAAGAGCGACATCTGACGCGAGGCCTCTTCGCGTTTTTTCCATGCCGCGCTGTCGGCTTCATGGTCGAGCCAAGCGAGAACGTAAGCTTCAGGCCCGCCATGCTCTTCGACGA
>JBGCDE010000224.1:0-7798 GCA_045105115.1 Pseudomonadales bacterium
AAAACATTGCCGCCTACTATTACTCACTGAGAACTCACTGAGTACTTGCTGGCCTTGAGCCACACCCAGATCAACTGCACCCACTAGGTGCAGTTGATCTCACTCCAAAAATGCGACAATCCAGTCGCTACTTAGTCTGTATTTTTTCTCTACCAATCGCTTTTACATCCTTGTTCTGAGGCAGAACCTCGCACCGCATCAAGCAATGGCGTCAATAGGCCTGTTTACGCAGGTAAAAAACGCAGGCCGAGTGAGTAAAAATGACTTTCGCAGAAAGGCATTTTTGAGAAAGAGGGAACCGCGGAGCGGCCCAGTTGCGAAGTAAACAGGCCTATTGATGCCATTGCGGCTACAAAGTGCCAAACCAACAGCTTCATCCCTAACCTCTCCCCTAAATGAACAAACAGTAGCTAGAATTCTCCCCCACCCCTAAGTACTCTACACACTCTAGCCAAACCACCAGAGACCACCAATGGCCGACCCAATGCACGACGCCCCCATAATGTCCGACATGCTCATAGAAGGCCTCAACCGCTACAACGACGAGCCCTGCATGTATCTCGGCGGCGACGTAAAAACCTACAAACAAGTCCGCGAAATGACCAGCCAACTCGTTCAAGCCCTGCAGTCAAAAGGCATAGAAAAAGGCGAACGCGTTGCTGTAGTCTCCGGCAACCGACCCGAAGTCCTCGCCAACATAGCCGCCATGCAAATCGCCGGCTGCGTAGGAACCCCACTACACCCTATGGGTTCACTCGACGATCACGCCTACGTACTCGAAGACGCCTCCATAACCACATTGATTTTCGACTCCAGCCTGTTCCAGCAACGCGCCGAAGAACTTAAGGAAAAAGTACCCGGCCTGAAAAACCTGCTAGGTTTCGGTCCCACAGAAGTTGGCGACGATTATTTAGCCCTGGCTGAAAGTTTTGAACCCAAAGCGCTGGAACGCCCTGAAGTAGACCCCGACGATATATCTTCATTCACCTACACCGGCGGCACCACCGGCAAGCCCAAAGGCGTGATGCAAAACTACCGCTGCGCCTCGTACATGACCATGATTCAAATGCTCGAATGGGAATTCCCAGAAGAACTGCGCATGCTGATCGCTACACCTCTATCACACGCCGCCGCCGCATTCTTTATACCAGTGTTGCAAAAAGGCGGCGCGTTTTATGTCATGCAAGGCTTCAGCCCCGACGGCTTTTTTGACATGGTTGAAGAACACAAAATCACAGCCACCATGTTAGTACCTGTCATGTTGTATTACGTGCTGGACCATCCTCGCGCAGAGACTGCAGACCTATCAAGCCTGGAAACCATATTCTATGGTGCATCACCGATCAGTCCAGCGCGACTAAAAGAAGCGATTGAAAAATGGGGGCAAATTTTCTATCAATTCTTTGGTCAATCGGAAGCACCGATGGTGCTCACCAACATGCGCAAGAGCGAACATGATTTGTCCAAGCCTGAGCGCCTTGCCTCATGCGGTAGACCCACACCATGGATGAAGCTGGCGCTGCTTGACGACGATAACAATGAAGTACCCAAAGGCGAAGCCGGCGAAATTTGCGTCCGTGGACCATTAGTGATGCAAGGCTATTTAAACAAGCCCGAACAAACCGAAGAAGCACTGGCCGGAGGCTGGTTGCACACAGGTGATGTAGGCAAACTTGACGACGATGGCTTTCTCTACATCGTAGATCGCAAGAAAGACATGATTGTTAGTGGTGGCTTCAACGTATTCCCCCGCGAAGCAGAAGACGTTATCTCGGCGAACGAGTCCGTTGCCCAGGTGGCTGTCATTGGTGTGCCCGATGAAAAATGGGGCGAGGCAGTAAAGGCCGTTGTTGTTCTGAAACCAGGCGCTGAAGCAAGTGATGCCTTGGTTGATGAAATTACCAATCAGGTGAAAGACGCAAAGGGATCAGTGTACGCGCCTAAGTCGATCGACTTTGTGGATATGATTCCTAGTACGCCGGTTGGTAAGCCTGATAAGAAGGTATTGCGGGCACAGTATTGGGAAGGTCAAGGGCGGCAAGTATAGTTCTGAGCTTCGAATGGGAGCCGGCCCAGGTTTGAAAGACTCTCGAAGCTTCTCAACTAAACGGATGATTCCGAATAATGGTCTCTTTACGATCAGGCCCAGTTGAAACGATATCCACAGGAACACCCATTAACGTCTCTATGCGATCAATATAATCGCGCGCCGCTTGAGGTATATCATCCATGGATTTAGCCCCTACCGTACTGTCAGACCAGCCAGGCATCGACTCATAAACCGGATTGATTTTTGCAATATCCGCACTGTCAGTAGGCATTACTCGCAGCGCGTCACCATCTTCAGTTTCATACGCCGTGCAGATCTTGACTTCTTCCAGACCATCTAACACATCAAGCTTGGTTAAGCAGATGCCAGTCAGGCTATTGAGTATCACCATTTTCTTAAGTGCTACTGCATCCAGCCAACCACAGCGACGCGGTCGCCCAGTAGTTGCGCCAAATTCATGACCTTTACTGGCAAGATGTTGCCCGGTTAAATCGAACAATTCAGTCGGGAAGGGTCCTGAACCTACACGCGTGGTGTATGCTTTGGCAATACCAAGAATATAGTCAATATAGTTTGGTCCGAAGCCACTACCGGTCGAGATGCCGCCAGCCGTTGTATTCGATGAAGTTACAAACGGGTAGGTACCGTGATCAATGTCCAGCAAACTACCCTGAGCACCTTCAAACAAGAGACTTTTGCCTTGCTCATGTAAATCGTGCAGTAAGGCCGTTACATCAGTAGTCATTGGCCCCAACACATCCGCAAATGATAAAGCGCGTTCAAGCTGCTCTTCATAATCCAATGCAGCGGACTTAAAGTACTGACTGAGTACAAAGTTATGGTAGTCCAGTACTTCCCGCAGGCGATCAGCGAAACGGTTGGGATGTTGCAAATCTCCGAGACGCAAGCCACGGCGTGCAACCTTGTCTTCATAAGCGGGGCCAATGCCACGCCCTGTCGTTCCAATCTTCGCATCACCTCGCGCAGATTCGCGCGCATTATCCAGCGCAACGTGGCAAGGCAAGATTAAGGGGCATGCCGCACTCAGGCGCAGACGATCACGAACCGGCACGTCACGTTCTTCAAGCGTGGTCATTTCCTGCAGCAAGGCTTCTGGCGCTAACACAACACCATTACCAATCAGGCATTGCACATCTTCACGCAAAATACCGGAGGGAATCAGGTGCAATACTGTTTTTTGCCCATCAATCACCAAGGTGTGGCCAGCGTTGTGACCACCTTGAAATCGAATAACCGCATCAGCGCGCTCGGTTAGCAAATCAACTATTTTGCCTTTGCCTTCGTCGCCCCATTGCGTACCCAGTATTGCCAGATTTCTATTCATCACTATTCGCTTTGTTTGTCACTTACCGTTCGCGCACTTGCCAGTGCCCATTGCTCGCTTTTTCAAGCCATTTGTTTGCGCTTGCCAGCTCAGACCCGTCAAGGTCTGTGCGTACTATCTCGCCGTCTGCACGCAGAGTATTTATTAGCTCCCATAGCGCCACATCGTCAGCGGCTGGAGCTATTATTGCTTGAGCCTGCTGCTCTGTTTGGGAACCCAATCGCAGCAAGCATTTTAAATCTGCATTAAATCCCGTTGCTGGTCGTGCACGACCAAACGCAGCCCCAATTTGGTCATAACGCCCCCCGTTTGCCACGGCTCTACCTATGCCAGGAACAAATGCAGCAAACACCAGGCCGGTGTGATAATTGAAACCACGCAATTCGCTTAAATCAAAATAAAGCGATACCTTCGGGTAACGGTTTCGAATTTGCGTAGCCATATATCTTAAATCAGCTAGCGCAGCGCCAACCTTTTCATTCGCTCCAAGTTGAGCAGCGGTATCAAGTACGGTTTCATCACCATTTAGCTCTGCTAATAAAGCGATTTGCCTACGCAAGCCAGGATCAATTTCCTGCTGGTCTAACCACTCTTGCAGCTCTGACTGACTTTTGGTTTGCAACAAAGCAAATAATTGTTGCTGCTGCGTTTCCTGCAATCCGGCATCTTTAATCAGTGCTGAGTAAATACCAACGTGCCCCAGGTCCAGGGTAATGTCATCGATACCTAAGCACAGCAGGCTTTCCAACATCAGTGAGACAACTTCTACGTCGGCTTTAACATCAGCCACACCGTATAATTCAGCGCCCACTTTTATCGGTGCACGTGATGCTTTCAATCCGGTTGGCTTAGCATGCAACACGCTGCCCGCATAACTAAGGCGTTGTGGGCCATCAACTGCCAAACTGTGTGCGTCTATGCGCGCCGCTTGAGGCGTGATGTCAGCACGAATACCCATCATCCGACCGGTCGCCTGATCAATCATCTTGAAGGTTTGCAGGTCCAGGTCTTCGCCCAGGCCAATCAATAAAGATTCGGTGAATTCAAGCAGTGGCGGCATCACGAATTGATAGCCCCAGACCGCAAACAGGTCCAACAACTGACGCCGCACATGCTCAAGACGGCCAGCATCGGCAGGCAGCAACTCTTCGATTCCGTCTGGCAATTGCCAGCGTTCAGAGGTCTTGGTCATGGGTAAAACTGTCAGTTAAAGAAATAGAGTAAAGCTGTGCCGCTAACCATGCTTGCCAGACCTAACATTCGTAATTGTCGGTCATGCAAGCTAGCGGCGGTTAGTGCTGCGTTCCGGTAAGCCCGGGGGCTAACAAACGGAATAATTCCTTCAATCACCAACACCAAACAGCCGGCAACAATAAATTCTTGCAGCATCACGACAGACGCGGCTACTTGCCGCGCGAATCGTTCATGTAACGGAAGAAATCACCATCCGGGTCAAGCAATAATATGTCGCCCTTGTTATTGAACGTTTCCTGGTAGGCTTTCAGGCTACGGGTAAACGAATAAAACTCGGGGTCTTTATTAAAGGCGCTGGCATAGACGGCGGCCGCAACAGCGTCGCCCTCACCACGCGTTCGCTCAGCTTCTCGGTAGGCTTCTGCCGCGATGATTATCTGCTGGCGGTCGGCATCGGCTCGAATACCTTCTGCAAGCTCTCTACCCTGTGAGCGATGCTCAGCGGCTTCGCGTTGCCGCTCTGTTTGCATTCGGCTGTAAACCGCGTCGCTTACCGTTGGTGGCAAGTCGATTTGCTTCACACGCACATCCACAACATCGATACCAAACTCACGTTGCGCGATATCATTGATCTGATCACGCAATTCCGTCATCAGTTCATCGCGTTCGCCAGAGATTACTTCATTGAGTGTACGTTCACCAAACTGGTTACGTAGCCCGGTATTGATTCGCTGCGACAGCAAGCCTTGCGCGCGGCGTTCCTCACCGTTGGTTGCTGTGTAGAACTTAGCAACATCAGCAACTTTCCACTTGGCATACCAATCAACCTCAACGCCTTTTTTCTCTACGGTCAGAAAGTTTTCTGGGCGCACATCAACGGTCAATATACGCCCGTCAAAGGTTTTTACCGAGTTCACAAATGGCCACTTGAAGTGCAAGCCGGGCTTGATGTCAGGCTTAACGATTTCACCAAAACGCAGCAGTACCGCCCGCTCGGTTTCTTTAACAATGAAGACACTCATTGCCGCTACCAGTGCGACAATCAGCAATAGAATAGTAAATCCTAGACCTTTACCTTGCATGCTAACGGCCCTCTCTTCTGCGTGCCGCATTTTGACTGTCGGCTTTAATTTGTCTAACCACCTGATCGGTTAGCGAACGGATCTGATCGGTTTGCCCGCCACCAGAAGATGAACTCTGTACTAATTTATCCAGCGGCAAGTACAACAAGTTATTGCCGCCTTCCACGTCAACCATGACTTTTGAACTCTTGCTCATCACTTCCTGAACCGCGTCCAGATACAAACGTTCGCGGGTCACTTGCGGCGCTTTGCGATACTCCGACAACAACTTCTCGAAACGCTCGGCTTCACCTTCAGAACTCGCAACAACCTGTTCTTTATAAGCGTTGGCTTCTTCAAGCTGGCGCTGGGCTGCACCTCTGGCCTCAGGAACAATCTTGTTTGCGTAAGATTCCGCTTCATTGCGCGAACGCACTTCATCCTCACGGGCCTTGATCACGTCGTCAAACGCGGCTTTTACTTCATCCGGTGGGTGTGCACCCTCAATGTTCACCTTAGCTACCAGAATACCGGTTTGATACACATCCACGTAATCTTGTAAACGCGCCTGCACCTGGGTGGCAATTTGCTCCCGGCCTGCGGTAAGTACTTCATCCATTGCCGAACCACCCACTACGTGGCGCAACGCACTTTCAGTGGCATGTTGAAGACTGCGCTCAGGATCTCTGATCGACAACACGAATTTTTTCAAATCATTCACGGTGTATTGCACAGACAAGGAGACGTCCACGATGTTTTCGTCTTCGGTCAGCATGTGCGCCGAATGGCTGATTGAGCGCACTTTGGTCACGTTGTCTTTAGTCACTTCGTCGATGAAACGCGGATTCCAGTGCAAGCCGGCACCGTTGGTTTCCTCATACACACCAAATCGAAGAACAACTGCTTCTTCCTGCTGGTCTACCTGATAAAAGCCCGAAGCGCCCCAGATAATGGCCACTGCAATTGCGAAAACGCCAAAGCTTCCCGCAGTGAAGCCGCTGCCACCAGCGCCAGAACCACCGCTGCCGCCAGAACCGCCGCCAAATATGCCGTCCAGACTGCCTTTGAATCGGCGCCATGCTTCATCTAACTCCGGAGGGCCATCATTATTGTTGCCCCACGGGTCTTTTGAGCCGTTGCCGTTATTACCCGGTTCATTCCAGGCCATATAAATCTCCTTCAGACACACAACAAAAGGCCAGGCCCGGTCTTATTATCAGGCTTGACGTTCTGTTTTCAGGGAGCGAAGTGTATCAGATTTAAGGCGTGCTCTAAATAAATCTATGCTGGTTGGCGCAGCTTATCCCACGGCACATCAGCTGCTTTGAGCCAGCGCCTGAGATCCGATTCCGGTGCACGCACTTCAAGTATGCAATGCCCTTGCTCGTCGTAGTGCTCTTGCACCACCGATTTGTGCTCATACAGGCGTGCACGTAACCGCGACTGGCTTGCCGCCAGGGGTAGCGATGCGTGAATGAGATTCTCACCCAGCAGCTCAGTGATGGCTTGCGCCAACAAATCCAGACCAATCCCTTCCAGGGCAGATACATATACCCGAACCGGCACACCCTCAGCGTTGCGATCAATACGCGGCTCAGCGTCTTCTAATTGGTCGATCTTGTTATATATCATCAATGTTGGCCGATCGCTGGCGCCAATCTCTTCAAGCACCGCGTCAACGGCAAGCATGTTTTGCGCGCGATCTTCACCGCCAGCATCAACCACGTGCAGCAATAAATCGGCTTCAATGGTTTCTTCCAGCGTCGCCTTAAAGGCCTCCACCAGCTTATGGGGCAAATCACGAATAAAGCCTACAGTGTCTGCCAACACAACCGGACCCACATCATTCAACTCCAGGCGGCGCAGGGTTGGGTCCAGGGTGGCAAACAATTTGTCTGCCGCATACACCTGCGCTTCGCTCATTTGATTAAACAGTGTTGATTTGCCGGCATTCGTGTAACCAACCAGAGAGATGGTAGGCACTTCAGAGCGCTGCCTGGCCCGCCTGCCCAAGGCACGCTGACGATGCACTTTGTCAAGGCGGTTCTCCAGCGAGTTCATGCGCTTTCGAATCAAACGCCGGTCAGTTTCCAGCTGGGTTTCACCGGGCCCACGTAGGCCAATACCGCCTTTTTGCCGCTCAAGGTG
>JBGCDE010000225.1:0-35202 GCA_045105115.1 Pseudomonadales bacterium
AGAGGCAGATGATTGTAAATACAGAAGGACGCGATGATTACGTCAGTCGTCTGCCTTGTCGTAGTACCTGATTTGCGTAGTTTCCTATAGTTCTCCGCACAAATTGGCACCATCTCTGAACCAAGAAGCTCAAATTGCTCCAGCTCACCTAACGCCTTTTTCGCCTGTTTGTAGTCACTGTCTTTTTTAAAACCTTGTAGAATCTCCAGCATAATCATGTCGCCCATGACCACGCTACCTTCACGAAGCGCTTTGTCAAGCACAGCAGTGTGCGCTGAATCCTTACCGTGAAAATAGTCTATCCAAACGCTAGTATCTACCAGTATCACTTCCGGCCACGCATTTCATCCAAATCACCTTCCCATTGTAGCTTTCCCCTAAGTTTACGAATTGATTGCTGTTTGTTGCGCCTAATCAACAACTGAAGTCCCTGCTCAACAGCTTCCTTCTTCGTACTTAGTCCTGTAGCCTTTAAAGCATCTTCCATTAGCTTATCGTCAATTACAATGTTCGTTCGCATCTTGAACTCCATGTGTATATATAATAATAATATACACATGATAGCAAGGAAGCTAAAGCATAACAAGGCGGTGAAGTCGTTCGCTACGCTCACTGGGATGCGGTTAAACTGTGCTTCCCGGCACCCCTTACCGTGACGTTATTGATAAATAATATGAATTGGAATGTAATCAGCGCCATCGCAGACTTTATAGCTGCAACCGGAGTAATAGTTTCGTTGATCTATTTAGCTCAACAGGTTAGGGCTGGAAACAGAGCAACAGCTGTAAGCGCTAAGCTTGATGCTACGGCTTGGTATTCTGGTTTTCTAAAATTTTCGCTTGAAAACCCTGACTTAGATGAAATGATTTACAGAGGAAGAAAGGGTCTCGAATTTATAGAAAAAAGTGAAAAACGACGCTTTTACAACTTTATACTATTTATTTTTTCTGGCCACTCTGGTTGTTACTATCAACATAGTCGCGGCTTGTTGGACGATGAGCAGTATTTTGAGTCTCTAGCGACATTGAGATTTTGGCTCAGAGGTCCTGGTGTTATTGAATGGTGGGAGGATAATGGAAAGTACTGTTTCGGACCTAAATTTGTTGCCTTTGTAGATGAGCAACGTGACCATAACAAGCAAAGCCAGCAGGACGCGTAAACGCGACTCTGCTTTGGACGTTATGCGTCCGTGAGATCTTTCGTCACAGCTATTTTCCTGCTCTATATGGGGTCCGTGTTCGCCGACGAATCTCCAGCCGAGCGAGTCTCAGCCTATTTGGCCGCGTTTAACACCGCGGTAGATATGGAAGTGGTTGGCGCCGAATACTGGTTTTCGGAAATTGTTCTCAATCCTGGCGATCAACCTCCTATTCATCTTTCGAGATCAGCTTTGGCGCAGCAATTTCACCGTCTGCGTATCGGGCTACAAGAGGCAGGTTGGATTCGGAGCGAGGTTGGGGAGATTCGACAATGTCAGCTCAGAAAAGACTTCGCCTTAGTCGGCGTTGCGTATGCCCGAGTATTTGAGGGCGAGACTAGGCGACCCGGCGCGGCACTTTACTCCTTGGGTAAGGATGCGTCCGTATGGAAAATTGCGTCCATCACCCCCATTGATGAAATACAGAGGTTTACGTGCAGTGATAAAGACGCATAACAAGGCCAGCCATGCCTTAATTAAAGATTGATATGGCATATCTCTTTTGTTAGCTTAAATTTTTATACTATCCAGTAGAGACTCAGGTAGTCTAAGCGAAATGGTTTTGGTCGAGGGCTTCAAATTAGGCATTGCTACCGATTGGGCATCGGACCATTCAATTAGCTCGCTCGAATCATTCTTCTCCCAGAATTTTCGCTCTTCAGCTTCAGATTTAAACGTCGGTATCTTATTGGCTTTGCTCATATATACGCCTCTCTTTGCGATGCATATCGCGCGCAGAAATAACTCTGATCAACTATCCATCCGAGCGCAATTTGAACGAAATATGTAACATACGTCCAGCATCCGTAACTCCAGGTGCATGGAGTTAAGCCTCGGTTTCGCTGTGTTTTAAGTCTTGCACAACGAGCAATGGTTGGTTGAAAAATACTTGTTCGGATTCGCCTTGGCTAACATCATGTTTATCAGCGCTTTTACGGGCGTTGCCTTCATCGCAATCAAAGCCTGCAATCTGCGTCCAATCGATCATTTATGTGCATCACCATAATATGCATAAATTTCGAGAATAAGCGCATAACAAGGCGGTGAAATCGTTCTCTACGCTCTCTGGGACGTTATGCGTCAGCTTGCATTGACATACCATATTAGATATATATACTTAATATGGTATGTGGGAAATCTACGAACATCGACGTGTGGCGCGTGTCTTGCCGAGGCTTCCCAGGGAGGTTCTGGAACGCTACGAAAAATGGAAGGATATTGTTCGAGTATCTGGGCCCGAAGGGTTACGAACGATACGAGGGTTTAACGACGAAGCGCTGCGCGGAGAATGGCGCGGTCATCGATCATCTCGTCTGAGTTTGCAGTATCGCGTCATCTACCAGATTGAGCGTGACGAGATTTATGTTCAAGTAGAGAAGGTGACGCCACACGATTATGGGAGAAATTGACATGAGTGATTATCGAAAAGCCAGGAAAAGCATTGAGGTCTCAATCGGAGATTCAGTACGCATTGTTCGAGAATTGCAGGAGCTGAGCCAAAATGAGCTTGCAGCTCTTACAGGGATTCCTCAATCTACAATCTCTGCAATAGAAAATAATCGAATTAACCTTGGGATTGAGCGTTCCAAGGTTCTTGCTCGAGCGCTAAAATGCCACCCCGCTGTCCTTGTATTTCCAGGCTGGGAAGTAGAGAGTACAGCCGCATAACAAGGCGGTGAAGTCGCTCGCTTGGACGCACTTTAGCTGCGCTAAACTCCGCCCCTTACCGCGACGTTATGCATCTTAGGATATGAGTACTCAAAACTATCTAAAAATGGTTAAGTGGTTTGGCCTGTATCACGCGGTAGCCATACTGCCTTTTGCGCTCCCATATATCTCAGAGCTCGTTCTAGCCCTGCTAGGAAGGCTACATGTTTCGCTTCATTTGCCTGGGCTGTGGTTGGATGCGAGTCCTTCGTACCTAATGTTCGTGAACCTATTTGCCTGTGCAGCGTTGATATGGGCGCTATATAGAGTCTTCCATCCAAGCATCGTGGTTGGCAGGTACGAAGGTTGGGGTATGTTGTTGTTTTCGTTTATTGTATTGTTTTACGTATTCACTGGTGCAAGTGTAATCTGGCTGTTGATACCAATTGTTGATCTCCCGGGAGGTCTTATGCATTTACTCTTCTCTAGGCGCAGCGATGCATAACAAGGCGGTCAAGCCACTCACTACGTTCGCTGGCACGCCGAAAAGCTACGCTTCCCGGCGCACTTTACCGCGACGTTATGTGTAATTGGTACTAGAGGAGTACTTCAATATGAATATCTCAACAGTTACTGAATTCCTCGGGTGGTGTACAGTCTTAAACTATGGAATTCTAACCCTCTCCACAATTATGCTTGTTACCAAGACGGGGAACTGGGCGAAAGGAATTCACAGTAAGCTATTTAGTATCCCAACAGAAAATCTAAATCCCATGTATTTCAATTTTCTCGCAAACTACAAACTAGCCATATTCGTTTTCAACTTAGTACCATATATTGCTCTAAAAATAGTTGGGCAATGAGTATCCGCTACACACATAACAAGGCGGTGAAGTAGTTTGCTGAGCTCTTAGAGAGGGCCTTTAACTGCGCTAAACTCCGCCCCTTACAGCGCGGTTAGGCATCCAACCTCATTAAAGGATATCCCTATATGACACCATGGAAGACATGCTTTATGGGCTGTAGTGCTGAGGCACACACGCTGAAACTGGTAACAAGGCGGTCAAATCGCTCTAAACAGCACCTCTTAACGCGACGTTACGTGTCACTTCAAGTATTATGGAATAGTCGGTGGGTGCTTCTCGATAATTTCAGATTTATGTTCGAACCGGTGAATTCGGATATAATTTCATTTTTCACCAACAATCAAGAGTAAAGAAAATGAGTAAAGGTACAGTTAAATGGTTCAACGCCGACAAAGGTTTCGGTTTCATTACACCTGAAGATGGTGGTAAAGACCTATTTGTTCACCATTCAGAGATTCAGTCGGGCGGTGGTTTCGCAACTCTAAATGACGGTCAGGCTGTTGAATTTGAAGTTGGCCAAGGCCAAAAGGGCCCTTGTGCAAATAAGGTTGTAGCTGTCTAGGCTGCAGCACATAGCACGTCAAGAAGCGGATGCTTAGGCCACCGTTTCTTGAGGCGCTAGCTATCGAGTATGATTGCGTTCCTTACTTCTTCAGAGTAGGCGTAATGATTCAAATTCTTGTTGAGCTGACTGTAAAAAACTTTGATCTGCTAGAGCGATACGAAAATCAGGCTCTGGTTATAATGGCAAAGTATGGAGGAAGGCTTCTATCTTCTTTCGAAACAAGTCGCGCTGCCGACGGAACGGGCGAAGAAATTCACCTGTTGCAGTTCCAAAATGAACACGAATTTACCAGCTACCGGGAAGACAGCGACTTAATCGAGTTGGCTGATCTCAGGGAGCACGCAATACAGGCAACAGACATCAGAATCTCTACAAGGCTTAAAGAATATGTTGTGCCGGCGCAACATACATAAAGATGTTGCTTGTTTCTTTGCCGAAGAGCCGTAGAGTACTGTGCAACAGTTCCCTTTATCGCGATCTGAGGCTTCAATCTAATGATCAAATCTTCATGCGGCCTAAGAGTTTGTGATATAGAAACAAGCATCGAGTGGTATGAGCATTTTCTTGGCTTCACTTGTGTGCACAAAAGTTCGATTAAGAATCCGGACTATGCTGTTCTTGAAAAAGAGCAGGCGCGAATTTATTTGGTGTCAGACCGCGAGCAGAAAAGCTTTGCAAGTAATATCGTAGTATTTGAAACTTCCGGGTTAGAGGCTGAATTCAGTAAACTCGAAGAGAAGGGTGTTATTTTCAGAAGTTCAATCAGCGAAAGCCAGTTTGGCGGTGAGGAATTCTCCATAAAGGATTATGAAGACAATATTCTTATCTACAGGCGAAATGCATAAAAAAAGCAGCGAAGCCGTTCGGTTCGCAGCGTCGCGCATTTGCGGGAAGCCGATAGCGCCGGTTAGTCTATAAGGCGTTATCCGACTTGGCCACAATAAAAAATAAGTGAGGTTCTACAGTGAAATTAGTCTATTACATGACCTACCCAATGATACTGCTTTATACGCTTGGTGAAACAAGTCGACGCGGCATAGGGTATTTCTCGATTAACGCGACTACTATGCTTGAAGACTACTCCGCAGCAATACTCTTTATGATCGCAGCGTGGACGTGGCATAAAGCTAGCCAAAGTGCTCCCAAATTTATGTTGCTGGCTTGGGGGTATGCAGCGGGTGCTATGTTTGTCCCATTTTTCGCGCATCTGGAAGCCTTTATGCGTGACGCTACATTCAGGGCCGATCACATACATACCGACGTCAATTCAATTATATTAAAAGGCACGGTGTGGGCAATTACACTTGTTTGCCTCTATGTCACGTTTCGCAGCAAAGACTCACAGTATCCCGGTAACCAATTTCTTGGGCGCTAGTAGTGGTATCTAAAGCAAAGCTGTATTCGCAACTGGATATAAAAGAAGATGAGCTGGAAGGAAGGATAATTCCTCATCTGGAGCGTGCCGCGAATGGAAAGAATGATCTTATTTTTTGTACGGCAGAGTTTGCTCCTTTTCCTGAGCTAAGATACCGGTCAGACCCCGAAACAGAATCGCTGATACAGTTGGGCAGGCAAATACTGGCGCTTAGGGAGAAACTAGGCGACGAGACAGAAGATACCATTGCTGCTCGTCTATGCTGGTACTGCAGAAAGTGGGGCGACACTACTGATCAGCATGCAAAAGCAGCCCAAGCCTTGGCAGTTCAATTTCTTACCGAGATTCGAGGTGATAAACCATGAGATGCATCAAGGCGGTCTAGCAAGGTATTTCGGCTGCTTGGCCATAATACGGTTCATCAGACGTAAAGATGCCTAAAAGAACGGTCAAGCTCACATGCTATGCAAACTGCAGCTCGAATATGCATTTCTGCAGAAAGCAGAGACTCTAGTGAGCAAGCCCTTTTGTGTTAAGTTCTATGGCCGGGTTCACAGGGTTATGATATGGAAAACAATCTAATATTCGTGCCGCTTGTTATTCAAGTAGCACTCACAATTTGGCTTTACATCGCCCTGATAAATGCGAAATCAAAAGCTGTAGAACGAGGCGAAGTGAATGAAGAGCGAAGAGCTCTGCATGCAGACGCGTGGCCTGATAGCGTGCTCAAAATCAATAACAGTATTCGAAACCAGTTCGAAGTGCCGGTGTTGTTCTACGTTGTTATTGGAATGTTATGGGCTATCGGTGCAGTTAATACCTTTGTACATATTGCGGCTTGGGTTTTCGTTGTTAGCAGGATTGTGCATATGTTCGTGCATACAGGGTCAAACTTCGTTCCGCTACGACGTAAAGTATTCACCTTGGGGGTTTTTATTCTGATAGGTCTTTTGGTTTTTCTGGCTTATAAACTGATGTTTCAGGTTTAGCGCCCACTCAGAGGGTCTTTATCTTCCCCGTCTCTTTTTGCAAGCTTCTCTTCAAATATCTCTGGTTCCTTTACAGGGTCAAGATTGTGTGTTTTGTGCGTAATGCCTTCGAAGAAAGTTGCCCAAAATGCGATGTTTGTTTTTTTCTTGCGCAGTCATATTAGCCATTGGAAAATTAGAGTTATGAGCACAAGACCCAAGACCATCGTGCCAAGTTGTGTGATTATCTGGTTCAGCATAGTTTTGCCTCTGGTATAAAGAGTACTGTTGGGGTTAATTTTCTTAATTCAAGCTCTGTGAGCCATTCAATAGCTGCTGCGTAAGATGAAAAAAAAATTTCTGTTTGTCACAATTCTTGTACTATCCCAAAACGGCATTGCCAGTAGTTTTCAATTTGATTTGGTTCAAGCGGCACTTGAGCGAACCCGTTATGACATAAGCTACGATGGGTCGTATTTTTCAATTGCCTATCCAAACGGTGACGTTCCCGCCAATATTGGCGTTTGCACAGATGTTGTTATTCGTTCTTATCGTGCCTTAGGAACTGATCTGCAGGTTCTTGTTCACGAAGATATGGTTGAGAATTTTGATGCTTATCCGTCACGTCGTATTTGGGGCTTGCATAGAACCGATAAGAATATTGATCATCGTCGTGTACCTAACCTGAGAGCGTTTTTCTCAAGACATGGCAAAGCATTGCCCGTCACTAGAAAAAACCAGGATTACAAACCCGGAGATATCGTGACCTGGGCGTTGCCAGGCAACCTACCGCATATTGGCATTGTGAGCGACAGCTACGCCGCATCTACAGGCACGCCGCTTATTGTGCACAACATTGGCTCAGGTCCAACGCTTGATGATATTCTGTTTAGCTACAAGATAACCGGGCATTATCGCTATGTGCCGAAGAAATACAGGCAGCTGAGTAAGCAAGTCATCGAACCTCTTGGTGAGCTTGCTGCAAAGACAACGAGTAGGACCACAGAGGCATGATAGAAATTTCTTTGGGCGTGCTGTTTGCGCTGTTGTTGATCTGGGCTTCGAAGACGTGGAAGCTTGAATCGTGGTCTTATACTGTTTCTCTAGTATTCTTGCCTCTCATCTACATGGCGTTTGGTCTGCTATCTGAAGGCGAGAATATTGTTCTATACGAATTCTACTTTGGAATACCGTTTTTCCTGTTTGCCGTATTGGGGCTTATATTTGAGTTCAAGTGGTCCGCCTATTTGATCGGCGTACTTTGGCTTTCGCATGCTGCGTACGATCTGTTTCATGCGCAATTATTTGTTAACACCGGTGTGTTCTATTGGTACCCGCATTTTTGTGCCGCGGTTGACTTTGCTATTAGCGCCTACATTTTTTGGTGTGCACGCCAGTGGCCCTCAGCAAAAATACGACTGTTGCCTGGCTAGGTCGTTGAGGTTAATCATTCTTATGAAGTTCTAAGCTCGGCATGCTCCGGGAACTTCTCAAATAAACAGCTTGAGAGTTAGTGTGATTAAAATGGAAAAAATTCTTGTTCAGCTTACGGCCGTTTTCTTTCTAGCGTATGGTCTGATGTTTACGCTGTATCCGGTCTTTTTTTCAAACCTTGTTACTGATAACAACCCTGCAACGACTTCAGGACTTATTGATATGAGGGCAACCTATGGCGGCATGTCGATCGCTGTTGGGTTTATGATGTTTGTACTAGCTCGCAATAGCAGCACCTTGAAGCTAGGACTGCTGAGTGTTATCACTGTGTTGCTGGGTATGGCTTCGTCACGATTGCTGGGCATCATTGTTGATGGCAGCCCAAACAATCTCATGTTTATCTATCTGATCGCAGAGATTGTACCGTCCTTGATCGCTATCGTGCTGTATCGAAGAATCAGTCATGAGCATAAGGCGGCAGATTAAAGATAAGCGATATTAGCAATGTGAAATAAGCGTCTGGAGGGTTAGATGAACATATCAATTACTTATTGTGCGCAGTGAAACTACAAACCTCGGGCGGTCAGTTTGGCGGCCACTATTAAGACAGCGTTTGGTATCGAATGCATACTTATTCCCAAGGGCCGTGGAATCTTTGACGTAAGTGTCGATGACGTCATTATTTATTCGAAGTATGAAACAGGCACTTATCCTGAGCATGCAGACATGGTTGAGACCATTCGTGAAATGAAAGGGCGTATTGCTTGAGTGCACAATACAGTTGTGAACTATTAAGGCGCGGATATTAGAGATTGCTGGAGAATGAATGTGAATTATGAAAATACGATTCTGGCCATGGGAGGCATGGCGGTGCTGATGCTCATACAGTTGATAGTAGCGGATGTGGTGGGTGTGAAAGTGAAGCATCCACCAGGTAGTGCGGTTCCGTCAGATCACAATAGTGGCTTGTTCCGCGCTACTCGCACAATGGCAAACACCAATGAGAGCATCGCAATCTTCATACTTGCAGTGTTGTTTTGTATCTATTCAAATGCGTCACCTGTTCATACCGCTTACGCCGCCTGGGGTTTCGTTACGGCGAGAGTAGGGTATGCAGTGTGTTATTACGGCAATGTGAAGTTGCTTAGATCCGTGCTTTTCGGAATTTCATTGTTGTTTCTGTTGGCATTACTGGTAATAGGGATTATTGTTTGGCTGTGAGGCGTAAATAATTGCGAAGTTCAAGCAGTCGCTAATGGAAGCAAACACGAAACCCGATGCAATGAAACCACAACCATTGATGCTGCGAACAAAATACTCTGCCGCAATGAAAGTGCAGGCTTTGTATGCGTTGATGTGTATAGTCTGGAATGCCGTGGTTATTTTTCAAATGCACGCAGGTTTTCAGCCTATTGGGCCAACAGGTTCTACTGTAGTTATTACCGGCGCGGTGATACTCGTGGCTTTGTTAGCGTATTCCTTACATTCTGGCTGGGAATTAGCTTATGTATTGTTAGCTGCTGTGGTTTCTTTGCTAGCACTGTCTGCTGTGTTTTCAAGCATGACAAACAGTTCTGATGCATGGCCATCGGAATTTTGGCAAGTAGCGGGTCTTTTAATAAATGTGATTGGCGCGCTTAGTTTTTTAGTTGTGATCACACTGCTTATTCGTGGTCGGCGGGCGCTGTAACAACAATGATTAAAATGATAACAACGCTAAAAAAGAAATCTGGCATGTCAACAGAGCGTTTTCGAGCCTACTATGAAAACCACCATCGATTGATAGGCGAAAAATATCTTAAGGGCTACGCATCAAGATACGTGCGGCGATACCTGAACCCAGTGCCTGATGAGTTCGGTGAACTTCTGGCGCCTGAATTCGATGTGTTGCTTGAAATATGGTTTGCAGACGAAGTAGCTTTGCAGGCGTGCATGGTGAAACTCAATGAGCCGACTGTTGCTGAAGAAATTGCAGTTGACGAAGAGAAACTGTTTGATAGATCTTTAAAGCGCAGTTATACAGTGGATGAGAATGAGTCGATGATTGGTGAGTTGTTATGATGAAAGTAGTTGCGGTATTGACTGTAAGCTTAGGCGTAATCGCTTGCTCGAACCAGCAGATATATGACGCGTCCAGACACGATGCGCAGCTAGACTGTCAGAAGCTGCCGCAAAATCAATACGAAGAGTGTATGAAAGAAGTGACTGAGACTTACGATTCGTACGCCCGCAAACGCGAAGAAGTTATTAGTGAACAATGATCTAGTCGTGCCTGCACCATGACTGGTATTACAGACCTTAATGAACTGCTGGCTTCAATGTCGCCAGACATGCAGGATGGGGAATTCGTGTTTTGTACGGTTCCTGAGGATACGACCGCTTACAATGCCTTAACCCCAGTAGCTACATTTCGGGAACGCGAAGGTCTGACTCTGGTTCTGCCTGTTGTGGAAGCAGACAGTGTTGGGCTCGCCTATGATGGAACGTATCGACAGATTACCTTGGAAGTACATTCCAGTCTTAGTGCGGTCGGTTTAACAGCGGCATTCGCAAGCAAGTTGACCGAGTATGGAATTAGCGCGAATGTTATTGCGGGCTACTATCATGATCATATTTTTGTCCAGACTGACAAAGCAGAGCGCGCGCTTGCTGCTCTTGATGAGCTCAGCCAACAGGCTCGCTCGGGCTAGTTAGTTTACATCCAAACCTAAAGCTCGCTTACGTTTATTCGCAACCATTTCTCGCGCTCGAGTATTGCGCGCTGGTCTTCATCTGATTTTCTGGCCCAGTTTTTCACCTGCATGCCCAGACGAGGGTTTTTCTGAAGTAATTCACGATGCGTATTCACAAAGCCCCAGTACAAGGTAGTGAACGGGCAGGCATTATCACCTTTGGCATCACCAGGTTTGTACTTACAGGTTTTGCAGTAGTTAGACATGCGGTTGATATAAGCACCCGAGGCAATGTAAGGTTTGGAGCCTACAATGCCACCGTCGGCGTATTGGCTCATGCCAATGGTGTTAGGGATTTCCACCCATGCGACAGCGTCAACATACATCGCCAGGTACCACTCATGAATCTCTTGTGGCTTTACACCCCACAAAATGGAAAACAAACCGGTGACCATTAAACGCTGTATATGGTGCCCATATCCGCTGCTAAGTACCTGATCAAGACTGTGGCGCATACAGTTCATCTCGGTATCAGCTGTCCAGTACATTTCAGGCAGAGTGTGTTGCGCCTGTAAGGCGTTGAAGTCAAGCCAGTCATTGCGACGCAGCCAATACACCCCACGAATGAATTCACGCCAGCCTACAATTTGCCGCACGAAACCTTCCACAGCATTGAGTGGTGCTTTGCCTTCTTCAAATGCGGCAATAGCGGCGTCAACGACCTCTCTGGGGTCAAGCAATTTAAGATTGAGGCTGCTCGACAATAACGAGTGATACAAAGTGGTGTGCTCTGTCCACATGGCGTCTTGATAGTCGCCAAACATTGGCAGTTTTTCATTGATGAATGCGCTTAGCGCGCTCAAGGCTTGGGCTCGCGTGCTTGGCCAAACGAATGAGTCAATGTTGCCGGCTAAATCCGGAAGCACGGATTGAATATCGGCAATAACCTGACGGTCAATGTCATCGCGCTCAAACTCTGGCGGCGAGGGAATAAGATCAGGACCTGCCGCGGTGAAAGATTTGCGGTTGTCGGCATCATAGTTCCATTTACCGCCAACAGGCTTTCCGTCACTCTCCACTAATAAGTTGTGTTTGCGACGCACATGGCGATACCAGTACTCCATACGCAGTGACTTGCGGTGATTAGCCCACGTTGAAAACTCACCGGGTTCTGCATAGAAGTGCCGGTCTTCCAGCCAGGTAATTGGGGTTTGCAGGTCTTTGCAACTGGCAGTGAGTTCATTCAGTACTCTGACATCACCGGGTACTACGCACACAATTTGCTGCGGTTTATGCTGTTTAACCGAGCTTGCAAGAGCAGCCCCCAATGCTTGAGTACGCTTGGTGATGCAACAGTAATCTATCTCAGCGCCGGCGCTTTGTAGCTCAGCTGCGAAATGCCGCATGCTTGAGAAGAATACGGCTGTGCGTTGTTTGCTGGATGCGACCACCAGCGATTCGTTGAGAACCTCAGCCATAAACACAATGTCTTGGCTGGCATCGAAATCATCCCATAACGCACTGTTGTGGTTGAGCTGGTCGCCCAGAACGATGCGTAGCGTGCCCGCGGTGCTAGGCAAGAAACTCCGCTCGTGTTCTATCGTTGGACTTGAACTCGCCGCCCAAGGCAGTAGTTTCCGTCTCAGAGTTCACATCCATAACGCCACGCGATTTAACGCAGTAATGCGCGGCTTGAATGCTAACGGCTACGTCTTCAGTTTCCAATATGGTCTGCAGTGCCACCAAGATTTGCTGTGTTAAGCGTTCTTGTACTTGTGGGCGTTTCGAGAAGAAATGCACCATTCGGTTTATCTTCGAAAGACCGATAATGCGATTTCCCGGAATATAGGCCACTTTCGCTGTGCCATCGATTGTTACGAAATGATGTTCACAGGTGCTCAGCACACTGATGTCGCGTACCTTCACCATTTCTTCTACGCCCATTTTGTTTTCTATCACACTGAGCTTGGGGAAATTTTCGTAGTCCAGACCACCAAACAATTCGTGCACGTACATTTTTGCAATGCGGTGTGGCGTTTCCTGCAGGCTGTCGTCTTCCAGGTTCAGACCGAGAGCACCCATCACCTCGGTCATGTGACCGCGAATCAAATCGTATTTTTGGTCATTGCTTAAACCGTTATCAATACGGGGAGTTTCGAGCCCACGCTCGATTAGCTGCGTTCTTACAGCGATTGCGTCTTCAGAAATCATGGTCAGCCTTAGCAGTGTTTATCGCGTTCTATTTGCTTTGTCGTGGAATTTACGCCGTAACAGGGTTGCTGGATCACAAAAACGCTCTGTAGTACCCATATCTAACATTTTATGATGGGCAAACTGATCTGAATGCAAATACACCGCGTAGCTTGCTGCTCTTGATTTATTAAACCGCTGTCGGTTGAGAAAACGCTATGATTGAACGGAATTTGGGGAATGTAGAACGAATTGTACGGCTGGTATTCGGCGTGTGCCTGGCATTATGGCTGTGGCAACAGCCCAGTTACACTATTGCCGATGCGATGGCTGGGGTGGTGGCGCTGTTTCTAATACTCAATGGCGTCTTCTCACGCTGCTACCTTTGGTACGTGTTGGACGTAAGCACTGCGGAGTCGGTGTCTTCTCGTGGTACTTGCCAGTAGCAGTGAACGCTGCTGATACGCAGGAAACGGCGAAATGAATGCAACGGGCGGT
The DNA here is from genome assembly GCA_045105115.1 of Pseudomonadales bacterium. GTDB lineage: Bacteria > Pseudomonadota > Gammaproteobacteria > Pseudomonadales > JAUIET01 > JAUIET01. The sequence goes on from JBGCDE010000225.1 coordinate 13,414, forward strand.
TAATCCGCTGCTGGGTTCGCTGCGTATACAAGGAGCAAGCGAAATATTCATTGCACCCCGTTGATCCAGGAGAATCCGTGACCACCCTGAACGAAATTATTGATGTACCGCGAAGCATTGATGAATGCTTTAACTATTTGCTTGATTTCTCACGCTGTCAGGAGTGGGACCCAGGCGTGGTAAGCGCACGGCGGTTGCAATCAGGGCCCTGCAAAGAAGGTTCTCATTTTGCGGTTGAATGCGCATTACCCGTTGGCTCGATTAAACTCAATTACTCCCTGGATGTGGTAGAGACCAACAAAAAGTTGGTTTTAACGGGCACTAGCGCGTTTTTTGACGTGCTAGACACCATTATTCTTGAAAAGCTAGGGAAGAACGAAACTCGTATTCACTACACAGCGGCCTTCACGTTTACCGGTGCGGTCTCATCCCTCACGTCCAGAATGGCGTCGGCCTTTCCGTCAGGTATGGAAGAAATGGGGCGCAAAGCCCTGCAAGGCTTGAAGGAGGCTCTGGAAGACAACTTTCCAGCGCCTACCCAAACGTTCGGCTCGTCGCTGGGCGACAAACTAGTGCTGCCGGGCGTGGCTCAGTTTTCGAAACTGGGTTACAAATCGTCGCGACAGAAATTCACACCAATAACCGCCGACTTGAGAGATAAGCACATGCTTATTACCGGTGCCTCTTCTGGCATTGGTTTGGCGGCCGCCGAAGAGCTGGCAAGGCGCGGTGCGAAACTGACTCTGGTGATGCGCAACGAAGAAAAAGCGGAAAGGGTGTCACAACAGCTGATCAGTGATTCGGGTAATGAACATATACGAGTAGAGCTTGCTGACCTTAGCTTGTTGTCTGAAACCGAGGCCTTGGCAAAGCGCCTTAGGCGGCGCAAAGAAGCCATTGACGTATTGGTTAATAATGCGGGTGCATTGTTTGATGAACAACGTAATACTCAGGAAGGCTATGATGAAAGTTTAGCGCTGCTGTTGCTAAGCCCTTACAACTTGACTAATTGGTTGCTGCCTTTGCTTAAGAAGTCTGCAGGCGCACGAGTGGTTAACGTTGTGTCTGGTGGCATGTACACGCAGAAATTGCAGGTAGGCAAACTGTATAACCCCAATCCATCAGGGTTCTCAGGCAGCGTGGCCTACGCTCAAGCGAAGCGTGGTTTGATGATAGCCACCCAGGAATGGGCGCACGAATGGCAAGATACTAATATCAAGGTGAACGCCATGCACCCGGGCTGGGCCGACACCCCCGGTGTTGAAAGTGCTTTGCCTGAATTTTACTCACTGATGAAAAAAGGTTTGCGCACGCCGGAGCAAGGGGCTGATACCATAGTATGGTTAGCTGCGGCCACAGAGGCTGGCCTGGTGAGCGGGGAACTGTTTTTGGATAGGATGCCACGAGACCCTTATCTGGTGCCAGGAACCCAGGAGTCGGAAGAAGAACGCGATCTCTTGTTAGCCGCTCTCAAAGATCAGCAAGTAACGGGTGCCGCCGCCTGATTTTAGTGTTGGCGTGGCACAGAACAGCAACGTCATACGGAATAGTTAATGAGCGACAGCAAATTGGTACTTGGACTGAGCGGCTGCCTTGCCGGGCAAGAGGTACGCTACGACGGGGCCAGTAAACGGTTCAAGTTGCGCGAAAAGCTTCAAGAGACATTTGAGTTCAGACCATTCTGCCCTGAGGTTGCTATAGGCCTTGGCGTTCCGCGTAAAACGCTGCGTTTGGTGGGTGAGCAACACAATCCACAAGTGATTGAAAGCGACGGCACATTAAATGTAACGGCCAAACTACAACAATACGCAGTTCGCGTGGCACGATCTATTGAAGACAGCTCGCCGATGTGTGGCTTCATTGTGTGTAAGGGCTCGCCGTCGTGCGGCATGGAAGGGGTTAAACGCTACAGCGAAGAAGGCAACGTGCTTGGTCACGACACGAGTGGTGCGTTCACCGCCGAACTTGTTCGACGCTTACCGTATTTGCCTGTTGAGGAAGATGGACGCCTAAATGACCGGGGCTTGTTCGAGAACTTTCTCACCAGAGTGTTTGCCCTGCAGCGCTGGCGCGCTATGGAAAGCCAGGGTTTTACGGCATCCGGTTTGCTTGATTTTCACCGCCGGCATAAATTCTTGTTATTGGCGCATGATCAGAATGCGTACCGAAGTCTTGGCCCAAAATTGGCCAATTTAGCCACGGCAGATATCAGCGCGCTCGCCGAAGAATACATCGTTGAATTCATGGCGGGCATGCGAAACGTACCAACGCAAGGTCAGCATTGCAATACATTGATGCACTTGCAGGGCTATGTGAAAAACGCGCTTAAGCCGCGTGAGCGTGAAGAATTGGCCGATGCAATTTCGGCGTATGGCAACAGTGAACTGCCTCGCCACGCACCGATGACGTTACTCAAGCACCATTTGCTAAATCATCCTAACGAATACGCCGAATCCCAGTACTACCTGGATCCGTTTCCGCGCAATATCTTGGTAGAGCGTTACTAGCTCGTTAACCAGCTGCCGCTGGACTCTCTTCAAGCTCAGTAGCAGGCAAGGTTTTAAGTGTTAGCTTATCGCAGTGCTCACGAATCATGAATTTGTGCAGGATGCGGTAGGTATCTTTATCGAAGCCCAGTGATATTTTGGTCAGCTTACTTCCGCGCTTATCCAATTGTTCCAGAGATTCTGTGTTCAGCTGGTCGGCGGAAATGGGTTCTTCTATTCGCCAACTGCCGAGATAGGCCCAGTTAGATACTGCGTGTATATCGGTGATGCTTTGTTCAGTGTTGGTTTCACAAACAAGCACGTCACCTTCATAGGGCCAGCTGTCTACGCGTTTATTTTCAAGCGCCAGTTGCAAGCGCACATTGTGTTGCGCGGTGCTTTCCTGTCCAGTGCAAGCACCATGGCATTTCTTCAATTGGAAACCGAAACAGGCGCCTTTGCCGCTTTCCAAGCCGAGTAGCTTTTTACACAAACTGTGTTCGTCTGCCAATGTGCGCAGCGCATTTGTTGCAGTGCGTTTAGAGCTGTAAATGCCGTAGCTTATGCCTTCTGGTGCTTGCTCAACCAATCGGTCTTTTACCTGGCTGTGCAGATATCCGTTGGCGTCTTCAATGAGTTTTATAGTCCACAATTTTTTCATTGGTCGCTGGCGACGGTTATAAATCGGTTGCAAGCTTTTAATATCGTGATTCTCTAACAACAATGCGCCAAGTTCGCCAGCGCAGACCTGATAATTTACGTTGCGAACCTCTTGCGCCATACGCATTTCCCTGGGCTCGCGCACGTCCGCGCCAAAATGTGACTTAACCCGGGTGCGCATGGTTTTACTTTTACCAACGTATAACAAAGACTCGTCTTCACCGTAGAAATAGTAAACGCCGGGTGAATCCGGTATGGATTGCACCAGGCTGTTGTCCAGATAGCTGGGAATGCTTGCGGTGTTTAACTGTTCAGCCGCCGCGGCATTCACAGCATCCAAGCCATGCTTGTCTATGGCGTACTGCAAAAAGGCACGGGTTGCTTGTACGTCGGCCATGGCCCGGTGCCGGTCGTCTGCGTGATAATTAATGCGAGTGATTATTTTGCCAAGGCTGTAGCCACTCCACTCCGGAAAGAGTCGCCTGGCCAATTTTACGGTGCATACAATATTAGGGCGGAAACGATAACCGCAGTGCGCAAAGTTGTGTTTTAGAAACGCATAGTCAAATCGCGCATTGTGGGCGATAAATACGGTGTCGTTGATTAGCGACCAAAGCTGTGGGGCGATGTCTTCAAACCCAGGGCTGTCGCTAACCATTGCATTGGTAATGCCGGTAAGCGACGAAATGTAGGGCGGTATGCTGATATAGGGATTCAGCAGCGTTTGGAATTCGTGCTCGGCGCCATCGGTGTCTAGCAGTAATGCGCCGACTTCGGTTATGCCGTCTCTGCCTGCATTGGTTCCAGTGGTTTCAAGGTCAACCACTGCGCACACTCGGTCTAGTAACAAAAAGTGAATCTCATGAAATGTGCTGCGTCTGAAAATGGCAGCAACCAAACACTAGCATACCTAGCCGTCAGGCAATCAGCCAGATTATTTCGGCATGGCTTTATGCGCGGCCAGCGCCCGCTCGCGTGCCATCTTGTGCTCTACAACGGGAAGCGGATAGGTCGCACCTAGTTCTACGCCGGCGTCTTCAAGCACCTGTGCCGGAGCTTTGCTCGGCTCGTGAATATACTTGGCTGGCAGTGCCGCCAGTTCAGGAACGTATTGGCGAATATAATCGCCTTGTGAATCAAATTTCTGACTTTGCAGCGTAGGGTTAAAGATACGGAAGTAGGGGGCAGCATCTGCACCGCAACCGGCGGCCCATTGCCAGCTGGCTGTGTTGTTGGCCTGATCAGCGTCAACCAGTGTGTCCCAGAACCAGGCCTCGCCGTGTTGCCAATGTTGCAAGCAGTGTTTTACCAGAAATGAGGCCACCACCATGCGCACGCGATTGTGCATCCAGCCGGTGTGCCAAAGTTGCCGCATACCTGCGTCAACCAGAGGGTAACCGGTTTGTCCTTTTGACCAGGCCTCGCGCAGTTTGGCGTTGTCTTGCCATGGAAAGTTGACATACTCGGGACGAAACGGTGCTTTGGGTAGCGTGGGCCAATGGTGCAATAAGTAGTACGCAAAATCACGCCACACCAACTCGCGCAGATACGCGGTGGCGCCTTCCTGAAACGCAGGTGTGTTTTGCGCGGCTTGTTCCACCTGATGCCAGATGACTCTGGGACTGATCTCACCAAAATGCAGATGAGGTGACACTTGCGATGTGCCGTCAATGGCGGGAATGTCGCGGTCTGTTTTATAGCCTGCAACAGCTGACCCTAGAAAAATATCAAGTTTTTCGTGTGCGCCTTGTTCACCGGGCTGCCAGCTATCACGCAGCCCTTCTGACCAATCAGGTTTTGTCGGAAGCAGGTTCATTTGTGCCAATGTGCACGAACCCGCCAGGGCTTCGTTATGCCAATTGCTATAGCTTATCTGGACAACGGCACGACTGGGCGACGGATGCTTTAAACAGCTTTTATAAAATGGTGTGAAAACCTTATAGGGAGTGCCATCGTCTTTTACGATGAGTTCTGGTTCGAACAATAATGTGCCGGAATACCGATGCACATCAACGTTTGATTGCACACTTTTGTAAACGCGCTGTTCCAGCGCGGCTGCCTCGGGTTCATAGCAACGGTTTAGATGCAAAGACTCAAGATCTTCTGCTGCGCATAAATCACTGATAATGTTGCGTGAGTCGCCCTGAAACAGATGCAGGGTTCCACCTAATTTTTCGAGATCTCGCTGCAGGGATGCAAGGCTGTGATGCAACCACCAGCGACTGGCACCACCTAATTCGCGCAGGTTTTCATCGTCGAGTATATAAACAGCACATACTGGTTCACCAAGATCTATCGCCGCTTCAAGAGCCGAGTTATCGCTTAGGCGAAGGTCTTGTCGGAACCACAGCAGAGAGCGTGCCATAAGCTAAGCGGCTGCGGTGCGGTCAGAATTTAACGATCGGATTCAGTAGTCGACCGATAGCACCCGTAAAGCGCAGTTTGCCGGAAACAGCGGTTAGCAGAATGCAGTCTTGATCGCGGTGGGCAACGGGTTTGTGCACATGGCTGCCATCACATTCTACGAAATCGCCAGCGGTGTAGCTGCCTAGCTCGTCGGAGTAGCCACCTTGCAGCAGCACAGTTAACTCAGTATCTGAGTGAGTGTGTTGGAAAACGCTTCGGCCTTTTTCAACACGCAGTAACTTAACGTTGTATTCGCCATCGTTAACGGGAAGTTCATAACTGCTTATGCCACTAGCGATCTTTTTCCACGGCACAGATTTGATGCCACCAGGAATCAATGACGACAATGCGCTGCGATCTTGTGTGTCGCTCACTACAGGCTCTGGTGCGGGTTGTGAGTTCAGTTGGCCCAACACGCGGTCAAACAAATCATCACTGCACGCGGCTTCGTCACTGCCACGCATCATTACGGCGCCGAGTACGTTAAGGTCTTCGGCAACGCGATTGCAATCGTGGCATTGCTCAAGATGAGTTCGAACGCATAGGGCTGCACCCGTCTCCAAAGTGCCGCTGGCGAATTCAGTCAGTAAGTGTTCACTTGGGTGATGGCTCATAGTTCCTTCTCCTGCAGCAACAGTCTTAGGCGTGCAAGAGCCAAACGTGTTCTGGATTTAACGGTGCCCAGTGGAATACTGAACTCTTCCGCAATTTCGCGTTGTGATTTGCCCTCGAGATACATTTTCTTGAGTACAAGCGCTTGCTCAGGGTTGATTTCTTCAAGACCGGCGCGGATATTATCGGCCAATTGCCGTTGCCTTAGCTGAACGAGCGGGCCGGGCTCATCACTCTCCTGCCAAATTTCGTCAACTTCAATACAAGCGTCGTGCTTCTTATTGCGACGCTGTATATCGATACGCACATTTCGGGCAATGGTGTATACCCAGGCGTCTACATTGGCCTTGGAGCGATCGTATAAAGAAGCTTTGTTCCAGACCTTGATCATTGTTTCCTGAACGATCTCTTCGGCCAGCGTGGCGGAACCCGATACACCAGGCGATTTCATCGCAAAGGCCTTGATTCTGCCGGAATAATGATCAAAAAGTTGCTTAAACGCCGTTTTGTCTTGCTCTGCGGCGACTGCATCCAGCCAGCCTGCGAGTTGTTGTGCTTCTGCCATATCCATGACCTTCATTGTATATGACCTTTACTACGCCCAGTGTATTGGTTTGGATCACTACAGGAATAAACCCGGTCAGGTGATCTGCAGCAGACATGTGCACCGTACTTGCTTGATTAACACTGATTGAGAAGAATGTGCGCATAGCAGTAGTGGGAACAGGCATTTCCGGCCTGGTTGCGGCCAATAAACTGAGCCGCGATCACGCGGTGACCGTTTTTGAAGGCGAAGACCGCATTGGCGGTCACACTGCCACCAAAAACGTGGCTATTGATAATACAAGGTACGCCATCGACACGGGCTTTATTGTGTTCAACGACCGTACCTACCCTGAATTCATAAAGCTTATGGGCAGCATGGGTGTGCGTTCGCAGCCCACGACCATGGGTTTCAGTGTGTGCTGTGAACGAACGGGTTTGGAATACAGCGGTGGCAGCTTGAATTCCTTGTTCGCGCAGCGTAAGAATATTGTGTCGCCTTATTTTCTGAGTTTGGTGCGCGATATCCTTCGTTTCAATCGTCAGGCAGCGGAACACTTTGAAAGAGGCGAGCTAAACCCGGAACAAACACTGGACGAATACCTGTTTCAACACAAATACGGTACGGCTTTTGTACGTCATTACCTCGCACCCATGGCGGCTGCCATCTGGTCGTCCAGCCAACAAGCCGTGCTGGATTTCCCTGTGTTGTTCTTTGTACGATTTTTTAAAAACCATGGTCTGCTGCAGATTCGCAACCGACCGCAATGGCGCACGCTGACTGGTGGTTCCAGCAGCTACTTAGAACCAATTACCCAGCCTTTCAAAGAGCATATACGTTTGAGTTGCCCGGTGAGAAAAATTACTCGCAATGAAAACAAGGTCACAGTTCTTAGCGATCAATTTGGCGAAGAAGAATTTGATCACGTAGTTGTTGCAGCGCATGCAGATCAAGCCTTGTCAGTTCTTGGCGACGCGAGCAAAGCCGAGCAAGACATTCTTGGCGCAATGCCTTACAGCAAAAATACTGTTGTGCTGCATACGGATACCCGTGTTTTGCCAGAGCGTCGCTCCACGTGGTCAAGTTGGAACTATCGGATCACAGCGTCGGCGCAAGAGTTACCAGTGCTTAGTTACAACATGAATATTCTCCAGCGCATTGAGTCTGAGCATACGTTCTGCGTAACGCTGAACCATGACCAGGCGATTGATCAAAACAAAATACTTGGTCGTTACGAGTATGCCCACCCCGAGTTCAGTGCAGAAGCCGTTGCCGCTCAGGAACGCTGGGCGGAAATAAACGGTATGCGAAATACCTGGTATTGCGGCGCGTATTGGCGCAATGGTTTTCATGAAGATGGTGTGTTCAGCGCACTACGAGTTGTAGAGCAACTCCATAATGGAAGCTGATTGTTCGCAAGACAAGCTTATGTCGGTCAATAGTTCTGACGTGGCCTCTTTAGGGGGTGTGTTCACGGGCACCGTACGGCATCGTCGGTTCAGAACACGCGTGCGTGATTTCAGATACCGCGTGTTTATGACGCTGGTTGATCTTGAAAATGTGTCGTTACTGTTTAATGCGGGTTGGTTCTGGGGAACAGGACGCGCTTTGGTTCAATTTCGTCGCGAAGATTACTTGCCGAGCGAAAGAACTCTGAGCGAAGAGGTTATGTGGTCTGTCAACAATACGCTAGGTGTCAAAGAGCGTGGTCGCTTATTGATGTTAACCAATCCGCGTATTTTCGGCTATTTGATTAATCCGATCACGGTGGTGTTTTGTTTCAATAAAGCCAACACCGGATTGCAAGCGGTTGTTCTTGAAGTGACAAACACGCCCTGGAAAGAGCGCGTGCGATATGTGCTGCCGTGTGATCCTGAAGTCCGCACGCAGCGTATTCAATTTGAGAAGGCGATGCATGTTTCTCCGTTTTTGCCGATGAATATGCACTATGAGCTTCGTTGCAATACCCCGGCTGACAAAGTTGCAGTACACCTTATTAATCTTGAAAACGGTGACTGCGTTTTTGACGCCACGGTTGCATTGAACAATGCAGGTTGTGGGCAAGCTGTGAAGCGTAATGTGCTGTTCTCTTATCCATGGATGACGATGAAAGTGTTTCTGGCTATTCACTGGCAAGCGCTGAAGCTATTTATTAGTCGCGTGCCTTTTGTAGCGCACCCGAAGCATCAATAGACGTGTGATTAGAATTTTATGAATGAAGTTACAGATACAGCGATGCATTCGGACGAGTCAAGCAGCCCGAACAGCTCAATAGCCAAACTTGACTTGGTAAAGCGCAAGAAGCTGCTGCGCAGCAATGGTCTTGCCCGCAAGCTGGTTCATTCCTTGCTGAGTCGTGTGCAAGTGGGGAGTATTACGCTTACAGACAGTGAGGGTGTGCAGCAGTTTGGTCTTGCTAATACTGAGCGAGTAGAGTTGCAAGCCAGCATTACGATAGAAAACAATGAAACCTACGCCCAGGTGGTTCGCGGTGGCGTGTTGGGTGCGGGCGAGAGCTATATTCTTGGGCATTGGCACAGTCCGGATCTGGTTGCTCTTATTCGCGTGTTTTGCGCAAACATGAATGCCATGTCGGCCATAGACAGTCACGGTGGTGTTCGTGCTGTATTGTCTAACTTGTATCAGCGCATTAGTGCCAAAAACACCCTGCAGGGTTCAAAGAAAAACATTGTGGCTCATTACGATTTGAGCAACGATTTCTTCGAGGCCTTTCTTGATAAATCAATGATGTATTCATCCGCCATTTTTCCGCACGCGGATGCCAGTCTTGAAGACGCTGCCGAATATAAGGTCAAGCGTATTTGTGAGCGCCTGCAACTGAACGAGAATGATCACCTACTGGAAATTGGTACTGGCTGGGGAGCACTTGCCTGCTACGCTGCTACTCATTACGGATGCAAGGTAACCACCACTACCATCTCAGACCAACAGTTTGCCCGCGCACAACAGCGCATTACTGAGGCCGGTGTTGGGCATCTTGTTACCTTGTTGAATCAGGACTATCGCACGCTCACAGGTTGCTACGACAAACTAGTATCTGTGGAAATGATAGAAGCGGTCGGCCATGAGTACTACGATGAATTTTTCAGTAGCTGCAATGGTTTGCTAAAGCAAGATGGTCTGATGTTGATACAAGCTATTACCATTGCTGATCAGCGATTTAATGCAGCCAAGAATTCGGTCGACTTTATTAAAAAATATATTTTCCCGGGTGGCTGCCTACCGTCAAATGCAGTTATTGCCACGCATATCGCAAATGATACTGATATGATGATTGTTGGCTTGGAAGATATAGGTTTGCATTATGCCGAGACCCTGGCGCATTGGCGTGCTCGCTTCAATAGTAAGATTGATACCCTGCAGTCTTACGGATTTGACGAGCGTTTTCGCAGAATGTGGGAGTACTACTTGTGTTACTGCGAAGGCGGCTTTCGAGAGCGTGTTATCAGTACTGTGCAAGTGCTTGCCGCGAAGCCGGCGCGTCTCGAAGCGCCAGCGATTGCCAGCTAACTTAACAGCCAAATGGCAGCAATTATTAACGGTGGCATGCTCTCTGTTAGTGTGTGTACCTGCCTCGGCAACCGTGGTTGAAGAAGTCCGGCCGTATGTCACGGGTAAGGCGTTTCAACCGGGTAGTACGACACTGCTGTATATAGAAGAGCACTACAAGGTAGCCGATCAGCTTCATAAGGTGGTGTACCTGGATGCAAACAGAGAACTTGTTGCCGAAAAACTGATTGATTACAGCGCCAATGCCTACTCACCCAATGTGCAGGTTGATGACTACCGCGCCAAGCGTGCCACCACCATTGAGCATGGCGATGAGCTGTGTCGGGTGACCATAGCAGGCCTGGACAACGGAGTGGATCAAGATACCGCTACGTTCAAACCAGAGAAACATGACGTAATGGACGCCGGCTTTGATAATTATGTTCGTAAACACTGGGATCAACTGAGTCAGGGAGAGACCGTAAAGTTTCGTTTTATGTTGCCGCTTCGCGACAGCACGATTGGTCTTAAAGTGAAACCCAAGCAATGCGAAGACAAAGACGACGTCAACAATGATGGTGCGATGTGTTTTCGAATTTCACCTTCTAACTGGTTGGTCTCAGCGTTGGCCGCTCCTATCGATTTGGTCTACGAGCGTGATACGCAACGTTTGCTTCGTTTTGTAGGTCAAGGTCAATTGCCAGACGCAGAGGGTCGTAGCATGGAAGTGGACTTACGCTACCGCTACGAATAGTGACCCGCCCATGTGGCATCAATCGATTCTGTTTTGGCTGGGCTTCGCGCTTATTATCCCACAGGCCTTGTATGTGCGACGCGTTGCGCATCGATCAGACCCGGCACCTGGGCCACGTACAGGTGTCGCCGGTAGCGGCCACAAAGAACTGCATTTATACGGTCTTGGCGACTCCATTATTGACGGTGTTGGTACCTCAAGTATTCGCAACGCGATGCTTGGCCAAACAGCGAGCGCGCTTGCTGAACAGCTGAATGCGAAAATTTCGTGGCAAGGCGCTGGCAAATCTGGCCATCGTACCGCACAGGTATTGGACCTGCTGGCAGCAGAGCCACCACTTGAGGCAACGGCCTATGTGATTGTTTCAGTTGGCGTGAATGACGTGACCGGCTTGCGCACACTGCGTCAATGGCGGCGCGATCTGCGCATATTGCTACTCTCAGTACACGAGCGCTGCGCTGATGCCAAAATTCTAATGATTGGCTTGCCGCCTATGGGGGAATTTCCGTTGTTACCGCAACCGCTTAGAGCACTTTTTGGTCTGCGATCACGACAATTTGAAGCCGCGGCACTTGATGAGCTGACACGATTGGAGTTTGCTTCCTATGCGCGCATTGATTTGCCGGCTACTGCAGACAGCTTCGCTGAGGATGGTTATCATCCATCGGAGAGAGCGTGCCATGAGCTGGGGCGCAATTTGGCGAGATCTTTGCTCGACAATTCCTAGAAACCACCTAATTGTCAGTGGTTTCTCACACTGGAGACTTGAGTGAGTCTGAGCAGAATTAAGTGGCTGGTATTAACCGTATGGCTGGCCTTGGGCAGCCCGCTCATCAGTGCACAGGAAATTGATACCAGCGGCATTCGCAGCAATTTTTTGCAACTTGAGAACTCGATCCGCGCCAACGCTCTGGCCGCCGATGACATTGACCAGGCCGTGGCGAAGGTAAGTGCACAGCGCGCGGCAAGCAATGAGTGCATCACTCGCGAGCAACTTAATATTTCCCGGCTGAAGAGCGAGCGCGCCACGCTAGGTCTTGATGAAGACAGCGATGTATCACTGTCTACAGCGCTTAAGGAAGAGTTGGCGGTATTGTCGTCTGACCTTGAGAAAATTCAGCGCCGCACCGTAGACTGTCAGCTTCTCAGTAATCGCGCCGACAACTTGCTGGCGTCATTAACCGACTATAAAGGTTCCTTATTGCTGCTGCGATTGAAGGAGCAAAATATAGATGCGATCGACGCTGTTAAAACGCTGTACGCGCAACGATCCAGCCTTCTGGAATCCTTGTCTGCCGTTAGTGCCACCGTTTGGCGTCAGTTAATCGATGGGCTAACGTCGCGCACGCAATGGTTGTACTTCGGTTTGGTGGCGTTCCTGGTCGGCGTTTACGTGACTTTCTTCCGCCGCGATAAAACCGAAGAGCTTAGCCAAGAGCGTGGTTTTGGCAGCTTTAACCGCTTTAGTCTGGCGTTGCGTGAGGCGATGAGTCATTTCGCCATTGTTTTACTGCCGTTAACCGTGGTGAGTATGAAATGGCTGCTTGTTGGAGGTGCAACCGGTGATGCGGCCGAATACGTTCGCAATTTAAGTTATTGCCTAACAGTATTTGTTTGGTCCATGGTGATGATTCGGGCAACACTTGAGCCTGCCAATGAGCAATGGTTGTTTGTGCCGGTTCAGCCGCGCCGCCGAATTGCATTGGCAAATCGCTTGCGTGGATTGCTGGTACTGGTGTTGGTATACGTCGGTCTGCAGTTGACTACGACCATTGCCGGTATGCCAGTAGAGATGGCGAATGTGCTTGGCTTGCTGTTAAGGCTTGCCATCGGCATAAGCCTGATTTGGTTACTTTGGGTAGTCGACAGCCTGGAAAAGCTGGAAGGTCGCGGGCGGGGTTTGCGCAGCGTATTGGTCTTGATCTTGCTGGTTGCTTTGCTTGCTGACCTGACCGGTTATCAAAATTTCTCGGCTTTTCTTATACAGGGCTTTATTGGCACTCTTGTTGCGTTTTCTCTGTTGTGGCTGCTAAACGAATTCACCAAGGAAGTATTCGACGGTCTGGATACCGGCAAACGCGAGTGGCATAGAAACATTCGCACGCGCCTTTCGGTTGAACCCGGCGAGCACATATCGGGCCTGGTGTGGTTTAGGTTTCTGGCGTTGATTCTGGTCTGGATTGTGGCCGCTATGGTATTTCTGCAGTCCTGGAACGTATGGCAGGTTAGCTGGGCCTGGTTCAGTAACGCGTTTAGCGAAGGCTTTTCGCTGGGTGATACGCAATTAGTGCCGGCAAAAATGTTGCTTGGTGTGATGTTGTTTGCAACCGTGTTGTTGCTGTCAAACGCCATCAAGAAACGTTTGACTGAACGCTCCACATTACTGGCGCGATTAGAGCCCAGCGCCAAAGAAACCGCAGTCACTTTGACGGGTTATACCGGTTTTCTTATTGCCTTATTGATTGGTTTATCACTGGCGGGTTTCAGCTTCCAAAATCTGGCGATCGTAGCTGGTGCTTTGTCGGTGGGTATTGGTTTTGGCTTGCAGAATATTGTGAACAATTTTGTCTCTGGCATTATCCTGTTGTTTGAACGACCGATACGGCGTGGCGATTGGGTGGTTGTGGGGGGTACAGAAGGTTTTGTGAAAAACATTCGTGTGCGCTCGACCGAAATAGAAACCTTTGATCGCTCGGATGTGATGGTGCCCAATTCAGAGTTTATCTCGCAGCAAGTTACGAACATGACTTTGAACGATCAGCATGGTCGTGTGAAAGTCGCTGTTGGGGTTGCCTACGGCAGTGATACGGGCTTGGTTAAAGAACTTTTGCTGAGAATAGCTGAAGAGCATGACCAGGTGCTGAAAGAAGGTAATTACAGGCGGGTGCCACCGCCCCAGGTATTGTTCATTGGCTTTGGCGACAGCTCGCTGGATTTTGAGTTGCGTGGCTTTGTAAGGGATATCAGGATGTGGCCAATCGTGAAAAGTGATTTGAATTTTGCCATCGATGCGGCCTTTAGAGAAAACCAGATTGAAATACCGTTCCCACAGCGAGACGTACACGTGATTCCCCCTTCTAAGTCCGAGGCGGATTAGGTAATGAACACACAAGAATCGTCGGCAATATTATTCGCGCTGGAACTTGATGGTCTGGGTGGTGCGCGGTCGTTAAATATTAGCGAGCTTACAGAGCCTGGTGCAGGACCTCGTTGGGTGCATATTGACGCAAATCAATGCGAGTCGCCTGAAACACTGGCTGATCTTTCATCCGCGCTTGATATCACCACCGCTGAGGCGATGTTGGACCGGGATGTGCGACCACGGTGTTTACAGCTTGATGACAATATGCATTTGAGTCTTAGAGGGGTGAACCTCAACACGGACGAAAATGCCGAAGACATGGTGGCGGTGCGGTTGTGGATAGAACCCGGTTTTTTAGTCAGTAGCCGCTTCCGTCAATTGAAATCAATGCTGGATACTCGCGACAAACTTTTGTCCGGTAAAGGCCCTAAAACTATTGCTGACCTGGTGACACAGACTTGTGGTCACTTACTGGAGAGAATGGAACCAGTGCTTGGTGATTTGGACGATGATACTGACGCGCTTGAAGAAGAGATTCTGGAGAATCCTGGCCCTGAGTTGCGAAGGCAAATCACTGATGTGCGAAAACGCGCCATACTGTTTCGTCGCTATATAGCTCCGCAGCGTGAGGCTATTGGTCAGCTACGTCGTGCAGATGTGACCTGGTTGGCGGACCGACACATACGCGACTTGCAGGAAAGCCACGATCGAGTCACCCGTTACGTGGAAGACCTTGATGCCATTCGCGAACGCGCGCAAATTGTAAAAGATGAGTTGGCCAGTTCGCTAAGCGACCAACTAAATAGAAATTTGTATGTCTTATCTGTAGTAACCGCTATCTTTCTTCCACTGGGATTTTTAACCGGCTTATTTGGTATCAACGTAGCGGGTATGCCCGGAGTGAACAATGAAGCGGCATTTTGGATTTTCGTCGCCTTTTTAATTGTAGTGGTTGCGGTACAGATTGTGTTCTTTAAACGAAACAGGTGGTTTTGAACTGCGCTTATCGGTTCGACCCTTGTGACATTCTCGCCAGCATAGATGGAAGTTATGCTTTTTAACCCACACCTCGTTTTACAACGATGCCTCAGTGCTCTTCTGCTGTTGTTACTTGCCGGCAGTGTTTTAGCCGCTGATCGAAAAGCGGTGAACCTCTCTGTGAACGGTGTAGATGAGGTATTGAAAAAAAACGTGTTGGCGCATTTGAGCATCAACAAGGCGCTTGAGAAAGAGGGTGTGTTATCAGATGGCGCTGTGCGGCGTTTAAGCAAACGTGTTGAAGAGCAGTCTCGAACCGCGCTTCAAGCCTACGGTTACTACGAATCAAATATTGACCTTCACCTGCAAGAAGGCGATGAGTGGACACTTGGCATTGACATTACGCCAGGGCCACAAACACATTTGCGAGACGTTCGTATTGAGTTTGTTGGTGACGGCGCTAATGCCAGTGAATTGCGAACGCTCATCGAAACATCGGGTTTGAAGCAAGGGGCCGTCTTAAGTCATCAACGATATTCCGCTTACAAAAGTGCAGTAACAAAAACGGCTTTCAACCTGGGTTACCTTGACGGGCAGTTTGAGAAAAATGAGCTCAGAGTGTACCCGGAACTGCAAGCCGCCGACGTGATACTTGAATTTAACACGGGTAAACCGTATTTTTTTGGTGCTCTGAATATAGAACAAGACATTCTAAACGACGACTTTGTAAGACGCTTTGTAAAGCCTGAAGAAGGCGATGCATTTGAAAGTTCCAAGCTGGTGCAATTGCAACTTGCGCTCAGCGAGACCAATTATTTCAGCCATGTTGATGTGGATGTAAAGCGCGAAGAGGCTATAGATCAGCGCATACCTGTTACCATCAAAGCGGGCGCTCGCAAAGCCAGTAAGTATGTATTCAGCCTGGGGTTTGGTACAGACACCGGGCCTCGTGCGGGTATAGGTGCTGACTTTAGACGCGTTAATCGCAACGGCCACCGGCTCAAAACCCGCCTTCAACTTTCTGCAGAGCATTCGACGCTCGCCGGGCAGTATTTGGTTCCTATTGGGGATGTCAGCAGTGAATTTCTCGATTTCACGGCGAATGTCGAGCGCGAGACGGTCAATGATGTCGATGCGACCGAGTATCGTATTGGCAGTAGTTTGAACCAGAATCGTTGGGGTGGTCGCCGCCGGCTCGGGCTTGATTTGCTGCATGAGAACTGGTCGTTTGGTGATGGCCCAAGTAACAATGCAACCATCTTGTTGCCCAGCCTGAACTTTACTTTCAAAAACGCCGACGATCCTTTTTTTGCGCGGCGAGGTTATAGCTATACCGCGTTAGTGCAAGGTGCAGCAGAAAATGTGGCCAGTGACGTGAGCTTCGCGCAATTGCAATTGTTTGCCAGCACTGTGTTTGCGCTCAACGAACGGAGCCGGCTGTTGTTACGCGGCGAATTTGGCGCCATGGCCACGGATAACTTTGATGACTTACCGCCGTCCTTACGCTTTTTCGCAGGTGGTTCGCAAAGTGTGCGCGGTTATGGTTATAAAGATCTCAGCCCGCGCGACGAGAATGGAAACATTATTGGAGGCAAATACGTAACCGCGTTGAGCGCGGAGGTGGATTATCTCATCTATCAAAATTATGGCATTGCGGCGTTTGTTGATGCAGGTGACGCAACACGCGACCCGGTCAGTCAGTTCAAAGTTGGGGCGGGAGTAGGGTTTCGCTACAGAAGCCCGGTGGGCATGCTCAGATTTGACGTTGCACATCCGTTTGATGACCCGGATGAATCGTTCAGAATTCACCTGAGTTTTGGTATCGATTTATGAAGCTGCGACCGGCGCTAAAATGGCTGGCTCTGATAACAGGCGCGTTACCTGTTCTGATTTTTTTGCTGCTTGCTGTGGTTTTGTTTAGCGAAACGGCAGCAAAGTCAATTTGGTCATTTGCCAGTGATTCGGTACCGGGTTTGCGTGCTAGCGAGGTGTCTGGGCGTCTTGTTGGACCGCTGGAATTTCGTAATCTGCACTTTAGTAATGAAACGCTGAGCGTTGATGCCGCCCACATAGCGTTTGACTGGCAGTTGGAAAAACTGGTTTTTGGAGAGCTCTATATAAGTAGCCTGCGCGCGAGCGAATTACGCATTCACAGCCATGGCGAGCCGACACCGAAGAGTGAAGAACCCTTGGTGTTACCCGATAGCCTGCCTTTGCCGGTTATTGTTCGACTGGCTGATGCTCGGGTAAATGATGTGCGGTTCCAAAGCGGAGACGCAGAATCAATACAAATTGATGTTGTGCAGTTACGCGGTCAGGTCGGCAGTGGTGAGGTTTTTCTCGAACAGCTTTCTGCTACCGGCCCGCAGCTGACAATTAAGGCACGGCTAAATACACAGCTCTGGAATAATTATAAGACTGACGCAGATATAAACTGGCGTTATGACGTGCAAAAAGTAGCTGATACATCGGGTAACTTAACCGCCAAAGGAGACCTGGACGGCATGCGCATTAATCTGCATGGTCAGGCCGACAACACAGACTATGGAAATTTCGAACTCACATTAAAGGCGCTGGCGAGTACACAGTTACTTAAGGTAAGCGAGGCTTTGTTACAGCTTAAAAATACAGACACCTTTGTGTCAGCGCGTGGTGATATCAACCTACAGTCGGATCTGCCTGTGGTTGATGCGCAGCTGGATTGGCATAATATGCGTTGGCCTCTGCAGACCGACTCCGGTGCTGCGCCACAGGTCAGTAGTCAGCAGGGTAGCGTGGAATTTAAGGGCGCGCCTGATAGTTACTTAGTATCACTTAATGGAGAAGTTAGCACCCCGCAGGTACCTGGCGGTTTAGTCACCCTGGATGCAGATGGTGATAGGGATCATGTGCAAGTGTCTTCTTTCAATTTGCAGGCTTTACGAGGAGCGGCAACAGGTAAAGCGAACATCAATTGGGCGGATGGTGTTGAGTCGTCGTTTCAGTTAAGCGGAGAAGGTCTGGACCCAGGCGAGTTGTTTCCTGAGTGGCCAGGCGCTATAAATTTTGAGCTGCAGGGCACCCAGACTGGAAACACAGTGACGGTTCCCACGCTCAGTGCAAAAGGGATTATTCGCGAACAAAGCGTGATATTAAACGCAAGTGCGACGTACGACGGAAAAGCAACAACCATTCCTGAATTGCGCTTACGCACTGGCGAAACTCGACTAGACGCTAGCGGTTCAATTGGCGATGTGATGGATTTCAAATGGGATTTGGACAGTCCGGATCTAAATACCCTATTACCTGGTGCCCGTGGTGCGATAGCCAGTGCCGGAAGTCTGTCTGGCGCACTGGCGACAGCATTGGTGAAAGCCAATGTGCGTGCCAGAAACGTTCAATACGATGCGTACTCGATAGGTACCCTGAATGGAAAGGCGTCTGTAGACCTGGGCTCCGTATCAGACTCAGTAATAGATCTGGATGCCAAATCATTACTCATTGCGGGTACGCAAATAAATTCACTGAGCCTCGAGGGTAGCGGGCGGCGAGAAAATCATACTTTACTATTGCGCGCCGGTGCTGAAGCGGCTGATGTTGACCTGCATTTACAAGGTGGCCTGCAAGGAGAGCGCTGGCTGGGCCAGTTGCAGAAAGCGGATATCACGCCTGCTGATCTTGAAGCCTGGACTCTTGAGGGTGCCGTCAAGTTAGTGCTATCGGCGCAGGAACAAACAAGCTCCAAGGCGTGTTGGTTGGCGAGTGCTTCTTCAATATGCTTGCAAGGCAATCGTTTGCTTACCCTACAAAAAGGGTCCACGGAAAAGATAAACGCCGAGGCGCAATTGACAGTTAAAGATTTTTCGCTGGCCTATCTTAAGTCGTTGCTGCCGCCTGATATTGAGCTTGATGGAGTCTTGAACGCACAGAGCGTATTTAAGCAAACGTCTGACCAACTATGGACGGTTTCGGCGCTAGCAAACAGCAGCCCCATCCAGGTAACCGCGACTGATAAGGAAAGTGAGCAGCACATAGACTTATTAAGCACAGAGCCTGGCAAGGTAACAGCGACGGGTACGTCAATCGGCGGTCAGCTCAGTGTGCGTCTGCCGTTTAAGAATGGTGGTGGCATTGAAGGTGAGCTATCAGCAGCTGACAATCCGAAAGGCTTGGCCGCGTCGACCTTGGGTGGTGGTTTGACCCTGGACATACCCGCGCTGGATATTATTGCCGCGTTTGTTCCTGAGCTAAAAACCATTGAAGGCAAGCTTAATGCGACTGTTGGTTTTGCCGGTACTGTAATGAATCCGGAACCGACCGGTGAGCTGAGCGTTGCAGATGGTGCAGCTGAATTGGCCACGCCGGGTTTGCTGATCAGCGATATTACCCTCAACGCAAGCACAAAGCGTACAGGCGAGTTTGTGTACTCTGGAAGTGCAGTCTCAGATGGTGGCAGTTTCTCACTGAAAGGTAGCAGCACGCTTGGCGGTGAAACACCAACGACTGAACTTGCAGTGAAAGGGAAAGACTTTCAACTTTGGAATACGGCGGAGGCGCGCGTTTGGGCGTCACCGGATTTGACTGTAGATGTTAAGGGCAATCGCGCACAAGTGCAGGGCAAAGTGGTATTGCCAAAAGCGAGAGTAACTCCACAAGAATTGCCTTCGGGTGCGGTGGATGTGTCCAGTGATCAAATCATAATTCTTGCTGATGATGAGGGTGAGAGCCTTGCGGCTAGCAAGAATGCGCTACAGGTGAGCGCTGCAGTTGGTATTGAATTAGGCGACGATGTAACTGTGGCAGGCTTTGGTTTCAAAGGTGCGATAGCCGGCGATCTAGCGGTTCGCCAACGACCTGCTAAACCATTAGTGGCCAGCGGTGAACTAAACATTGTGGATGGCGAGTATCGTGCCTACGGGCAAGGTCTGGTGATTGATCAGGGGCGAATTTTGTTCGCTGGTGGTGCTATCGATAACCCTGGTTTGAGTGTGCGAGCCTTGCGACGACCGGCTGAAGATATTGTGGTGGGTGTTAACGTTCGCGGCGAACTTAGGCAGCCCGAGTTGAATTTATTTTCTGAGCCGAGTATGAGTCAATCTGATCAGTTATCCTGGCTGGTGTTGGGGCGACCGTTGCAGAGCGCTTCGGGTGCTGAGAGCGATTATATTACTCAGGCGGCGTTGGCCTTGGGTATACGCGGTGGCAACAGCTTTACCAAAGGCATTGGTGATTCTTTGGGGGTGGATACTTTTGCGATACAAACGGGTACCGGCGAGGCGGGTGCGGCCAGTGATGTTAATCAGGCTGCATTAGTGATTGGCAAGTATTTGACGCCGAAGTTGTATGTTAGTTATGGGGTTGGTTTGTTGGAGGCTGTGAATACGGTCAAGCTGCGTTACTTGATGACAGAACGCTGGAATCTTGAAACAGAGTCTTCGGCAATCTCTAGCGGTGGTGATGTTAGTTATTCCTTTGAAAAGTGATGTTTTTCTATCCAGGGCTGCCAGGTCTTTGGGTCACAATTTTGAAATTCAAGAGTAAAAAAATTTATTTTAGTGCTTGAAAAAGCTATTCCAAACTCAATATTTGTTATGTGTTCGAAACGCGCTTCAGAAAAAACTGGGGTGCTTCGTTAGATCCTTGGAGGACATATGAACATTTATAGACAAGACCCATGGCGTTTGTTCAATCAGCTGCAGGGCGAGTTGAGTAGAAATTATTTGCAGCAAGATGCAGAAGGTTCGAGTGCGACCAGTGACTGGACGCCGCCGGTGAATATTGTTGAGTACGAAGATCGGTTTGAGTTGTTTGCAGATGTGCCTGGTATTGCGACGGAAGACATAGAGGTGACTCTTGAGAAGGGGGTGCTGGTGATTTCTGGTGAGCGGGTTGTGAACCCATCTGATGATGGTAATTTAAAGCGGAGTGAGTGCCAGACTGGCAGTTTCTATCGGCGCTTTGTGTTGCCGGAGAGCACTGATCCGGATAATGTGAATGCGAGTGGTAGTAATGGTGTGCTTAAGGTGACCATACCTAAATCGCAACCTGCTCAGCCTCGGCGGATTACTATTAACTAGTTTGGTTGATCTGGTTAGACCGGCATTGAAGCGACCGTCGGTTACCGAGACACGCCGTAAACCCATCCATGGGGGCTTGTGTTCGGGGTCCCTCCCTCACACAGTCTCGGTAACCGACGGTCGCTTCAATACCTCAGTGCCATGAAGATAGCTATGTCGTCGTTGCTTAGACCCTGAGTTCTGTTTTGCTGTAAGCTGCATCTCTGAAATTGATTTGCAGGTACTGTGTGAACAGATCTCCTGGCGGCTTAATTGACGCCGAACTAAACAAACCGTTGATAGGCTGGCGCGAATGGGCGGCATTGCCTGACCTGGGTATTCGCCGTATCAAAGTGAAAGTTGATACAGGTGCTAAAACGTCTTGCTTGCATACGTTCAGTATTGAACCTACCACGCATGAAGGCGCGCCGTGGCTTCGTCTTGGTATTCATCCACGCCGTGACAATTCGAAGCAGGTGTTTTGTGAAACACCGGTTGCTGACGAGCGTGCGGTGATGGACTCTGGTGGTCACACTGAAACACGTTATGTGATTGAGACCACTTTGCATATGGCGAACGTGCAGTACCCGATTGAAATGACTCTGACAAATCGAGATTCGATGCGTTATCGCATGTTGCTTGGTCGCTCTGCAATGCGTGGTCATTTTCTGGTTGATCCTGAAGCCGCCCACTTACTTGGTAAACCCCAATGAAAATTGCGA
>JBGCDE010000226.1:0-12080 GCA_045105115.1 Pseudomonadales bacterium
GCCGTGTGTGAAGTGAGTTTTCTTACCGCTCTGATTCTGCACTGGGGCAGAGACCGCGAGCGTGGTAACAAGATACCTCTTGAACAACTCATCAGCATGCAAACCAAAGAAACCGCCGAATTGGTTGGCCTGTATGACCGCGGTGTTCTGCAACCAGGCTATAAAGCCGATATCAATATTATCAATTTTGACGAGCTCACTTTGCACGAACCCTACGTCACTAATGATTTACCCGCGGGCGGTCGACGTCTTGTGCAAAAGGCCAGCGGTTATGAGGCCACGTTTGTTAGTGGCAAACTTGCGTTCCAGGAAGGAGAGCCAACCGGTGAGCTCAATGGCCGGCTGATTCGTGGCACGCAGATTGCTCCAGCGGAGCCAAACGCAGGCGCATTAGCAAACAAATAAAACCCAGGGCTTTGGTATCTTGCCTATTCCCACTCAATAGTGGCAGGCGGTTTACTGGAAATATCGTAGGTGACTCTTGAGATATGCTCTATCTCATTAATGATTCGGCCAGACACTTTTTCCAATAACTCATAAGGCAGGCGCGCAGAACGCGCTGTCATAAAGTCGATGGTTTCTACAGCTCGTAAGCTGACGACCCAGGCGTAGCGACGCGCGTCACCAACGACACCTACTGATTTGGCCGGAATGAACACCGTAAATGCCTGACTGACTTTATGGTATTGATCAGCCGCATAGAGCTCTTCAATAAATATCGCGTCGGCTTTGCGCAATACGTCAGCGTATTCTTTTTTGATTTCACCGAGAATTCGCACACCCAATCCAGGGCCTGGAAACGGATGGCGATAAACCATGTCGTAGGGTAAGCCAAGCTCCAAACCCAGCTTGCGCACCTCATCCTTGAAAAGTTCTCGTAATGGTTCAAGCAATTTGAGCTTCATTGTCTCAGGAAGACCACCCACATTGTGATGGGATTTGATCACATGCGCCTTGCCATGCTTGGAGGCAGCAGACTCAATAACGTCTGGGTATATTGTGCCTTGCGCCAACCACACCGCGTTGTCCAGCTTGGCCGCTTCTTCTTCAAACACGTCAATAAAGGTATTGCCAATAATCTTGCGTTTCTTTTCCGGGTCGGCTTCGCCTTCCAGCTTGCTCAAAAAAAGCGACTCCGCGTCGGCTCTTATCACCTTGATGCCCATGTTGTTCGCAAACATATCCATCACTTGATCGCCTTCGTGTAAACGCAGCAAACCATTGTCTACAAACACACACGTCAATTGCTCGCCGATAGCCTTGTGTAGAAGTGCCGCCACAACAGAAGAGTCAACCCCACCCGATAGCCCAAGCAACACCTCGTCACTACCGACCTCTTCACGAATCCGCACAATCGATTCTTCGATGATCTGACCTGTAGTCCACTCACATCGGCATTCGCACAGCGTTTTAACGAAGCGCTCCAGTATGCGATGACCTTGCAGGGTATGCGTGACTTCCGGATGAAATTGCACGCCATAGAACTGGCGATTGGTGTCAGCAATTGCAGCTATCGGCGCACTGTCTGTTTTCGCGATCAGCTCAAAACCATTCGGAACCCGACTGACTTTGTCGCCGTGGCTCATCCACACCTCAAGTAATGGGGTGCCGTCTTCAGACAAGTGATCGCTGATACCTTCCAACAAGGGGTTGTCGAACACAACTTCTACGTTCGCGTAACCGAACTCGCGAGCGTTTGAGGTTTCTACTTCCCCACCCAACTGCTGCGCCATGGCTTGCATGCCATAACAGATACCCAACACCGGCACGCCAGATTCAAACACAACATCACTAACACGCGGGGTATCTGATTCTGTAACCGACTCGGGCCCACCGGACAGAATGATGCCATTAGGCGCAAATTCGCTGATGGCTTCACTGGCGGTATCAAACGCCCAGATTTCACAATACACGCCAATTTCGCGCACACGCCGCGCAATCAGTTGAGTGTATTGGGAACCGAAGTCGAGAATTAATATTTTCTCTGCGTGAATATCAGCTGTCAATCCCAGATCCTCTACTTGTATTTAGTTATGGCACAGAGGTTTCGGATCGAGTGCTGCCAAGCGGGACCGTTGAAAAGAGGGACCTTTTCAACGAGCCCCCATGGATGGGTTCACGGCGTGTCCCGCTTGGCAGCACTTGATTCGAAACCGGTCTAATCGCAACTACCAATCTAAGCGCCACCAAAAGCACTTAAATCTCAGGGCGCTAGAAAAACTACCTCACCGGATAATTCGGCGCTTCCTTAGTAATACTCACATCATGCACATGGCTTTCACTCATGCCCGCAGACGTTACCCTTACAAACTGAGGCTCACTGCGCATTTGCTGCATGTTTTCGCAGCCTGTATAGCCCATGCCGGATCGCAAGCCACCCATTAACTGGTGAATGATAGTGCCCACAGGCCCTTTATAAGGTACGCGACCTTCAATACCTTCCGGCACCAACTTGGCTACACCATCAGCCGCACTCTGGAAATAACGATCACTAGAACCTTCCGCGCTAGACATAGCGCCCAAGGAACCCATGCCGCGATACGATTTATACGTTCTACCTTGATATAACTCTACTTCACCAGGCGCCTCTTCCGTACCCGCGAACAAACTGCCCATCATCACACAGTCGGCACCAGCAACTATCGCTTTGGATACGTCGCCTGAGAAGCGAATGCCGCCATCAGCAATTACTGGAACATTTTTATGCTCCATAGCTGCCGCCACATTGCCAATCGCGCTGATTTGCGGCACACCTACACCCGCAACTATTCGCGTTGTACAAATAGAACCAGGGCCAATACCTACTTTCACAGCATCCGCGCCAGCTTCTACCAAAGCCAATGCCGCCTCACCTGTTGCCACGTTGCCGCCGATGATATCAATTTGCGGAAAATGCTCTTTAATCCAACGAACCTGATTGAGAACGTTGCGCGAATGACCATGTGCTGTGTCTACCACCAACACATCAACACCAGCCTCAACCAACAGGCGAACCCGATCGGGTGTATCAGGCCCTGTTCCCACTGACGCACCGGCTCGCAAGCGACCCATATCGTCTTTGCATGCATTGGGGTAGGCCAATGCTTTGTCGATGTCTTTTGCGGTGATCATGCCGCGCAGATTAAAATCGTTATCAACCACCAGAACTTTTTCAATACGGTGTTGATGAAAAGTCTGTTTAACCTGCGCCGGGTCTTCGCCTTCACGCACTGTGATCAAATCTTCCTTGCGGGTCATTAAGCTCGCAATAGACTGATCAAAATCTGTTGTGTAGCGCACATCCCGGTTGGTGATGATGCCAACCAGATCGCCATTATCCAGCACCGGCACACCAGAAATATGGTACTTATCTTTCAGCGCCATAAGCTCACGAACCGTCGCCTTGGCATCAATCGTGATGGGGTCTTTAACCACCCCACTCTCGTATTTCTTGACGGCAAACACTTCGGCTGCCTGCTCTTCAACCGTCATATTTTTGTGGATGATGCCAATGCCACCTTCCTGCGCGATAGCAATCGCCAGGCGAGACTCGGTCACCGTATCCATAGCGGCGGATATCAGAGGAATGTTCAGCTCGATATTGCGCGTTAATCGCGTGGTCAGATTGACTTCCTTGGCCACCACTTCAGAATAAGCGGGCACAAGCAGTACGTCGTCAAAAGTGAGGGCTTCTTCGGTGATTCGCAACATAGCGCGCGTGCCCCAGCAAGGTGTGAAAATTAGCGCGACATTATAGGCGGATTGTGTTGGACCGTAAACGAAAACCGAGTGATAGATGAGAAATAAGACAATGACAGCACATAGCTCAACATCGCGCGAAGTACTCGCGGTATCCGAGCTCAACCGGCAGGCAAAACGATTGCTAGAGGGTCATTTTCAACAGGTGTGGGTACAGGGGGAAATATCCAATTTTGCGCGCCCACAATCTGGACATTGGTATTTCTCATTGAAGGACAGTAAAGCGCAAATTCGTTGTGCGATGTTCAGAAACCGCAACAGTCTTTTACGCTTCAAACCGACTGAAGGCGATGAACTGATAGCCCGTGGGCGTATCAGCCTGTATGAAGGCCGCGGCGACTTTCAGCTGATTGTTGACAACATACAGCCAGCTGGAGCCGGCGCCCTGCAAGTCCAATTAGAGCAGCTAAAAGAAAAGCTGCGCCTGGAAGGCCTATTCAACAACGACAACAAACGTATACTGCCACAGCACCCAAGACATGTTGCTATTGTCTCTTCGGCCAGCGGTGCCGCATTGCAAGATATTCTCACCGTTTTCAAGCGTCGCGCGCCGCAGGTAGTCCTTAGCGTTCTACCAGTTAGCGTGCAAGGCGCAGGTTCAGCCGAACAGCTCACTAAGGCAATCACTGCACTGAGCTCGAAGTCGAACAATTTCAAAACGCCGATTGACGCGATCGTGGTGGCTCGCGGGGGCGGTTCACTTGAAGATCTGTGGTCATTTAACAGTGAAGCGCTCGCTCGCGCCATTCATCAATGCGACGTGCCCGTGGTCAGTGCCGTAGGGCATGAAACCGATTTCACTATTTGTGATCTGGTAGCGGATGTGCGTGCACCTACCCCTACGGCAGCGGCCGAATTATTGAGCCCTGACAGCTCAGCGCTGGTACGCGCATTGGCAGATGCGGCGATGCGCCTACAGCGAATGATGCTATTGCACCTGGATAACGCAGCAAAAGATCTCATTCAGACCAGTCGTTTACTGCGTCACCCTGGTCGGCGTCTTGAAGAGCACAGTCAGCGTTGCGACGATTTGCAACAGCGTATGCTACGCGCAATAGCCAGCCGGCTGAAAACATCCAAAGACGCACTTGCCTATAACAGCGCTGGCCTGCTGGCCAATAGCCCACAACATGCAATTGAACTGGCACGCGCACGAATACACTCCAGTCAAGGTCGCTTAGCACCCGCTATCAAAACATCAATTAATCACAGCAACGCCAATCTGGCCCATTACGCCAGAATGCTACACACCGTCAGCCCGCTGGCCACATTGCAACGCGGCTATGGCATTGTGGAGCTGGCGCAGGACGACGACGGCTACTCGATTTTGCGCGACGCAGAGCAAGCATCGCCCGGCCAGCAGTTAAGAGCTCGGCTGGCTCATGGTCATGTAATGGCTGAAGTAACGGCGATTGAAACAGGGAATTCAGACAATCAGGAATAGATGCGCAGCCACGCCCACCATGCCCGCAAAAGCGAGGGTGGCGGTGGTTAACAGGAACCATTCTGTGCGGCTGAATTTATGCATACCCTATGAATATAGCAGCGCATAATAGTTGCCTTGGGGGAATTATTGGTCGGAAAACTGTGAATTATTGGGCCGCAATTCACCGATTTCCGACTACGACTTACTCGATAAAAGAGCCAAGCCGGTTGCTCAACGCTTTGGAGCGCTAGTAATGGGCTGGCAGCTTACCGTTGATGATGATTCGACGGTTTTCGAAACTGATGTACTCACCAATAGTCAGGTCTTTCAGAATTCTGGCCACCATCTCTCGTGAAGCACCCACCCGATCGGCAATGTCTTGCTGGGTAAGCTTCTCATCAATGTAATAACGCTCTCCGCGCTCAACAGCCATGCTGGTCAGCACCTGTGCCACACGACCGTACACGTCCTGAAGAGCGAGACTCTTCACTTTCGATGTCAATTTTCTGACCCGCTTGGTGAGGTTGCGAATCAACGTACGACCAATGTTCGGGTACTGTTCCAGAATCTTGTTGAATTCATCTTTGTACATAATCAGAAAGACCGACTTGTCGAGAGTGCGAACCGACGCCGAGCGTTTTTCATCGTCGAGCAATGCCAACTCACCAAAATACTCACCCGTTTGCATGGTGTTCATGATGAACTCCTTGCCGTTTTTGTCACTGCAGTACACTTTCACCCTGCCGGAATCGATGACATAAAGTGAATCAGCGTAGTCATCTTCATTGATGATCACGGTATTCTTGGGGTAGCTACGCGATACGCAAGAGTTCGCTATTATTTCCAGCTCTGCCTCGGAAAGGCCTGCAAAAATTTCTACCTGGTTTAACATGTGTTGCCGTCCTTATGGTAAGTAAGTTCTCTCGCAACCTACTGGGGTCTGCGGAAGTTTTCGAAATTGTACAAAAACTGCGTAACAAATCTAAGGCGCAGACTACCACGCAAAAACCGCTTTGGGGAGTGTGCACCAGGACTTTAAGCGCCCTGTAAACAGTTAAATTGCGTTTATTGTCTTATTTCGAGTGCTTTTGACCGACTTGCAGCTTTAATGTGGCAGCAAAGCCCCCTACAATTGCAGTCTGTTCCCTCCCGCTAAAACTGCCAACCAGAAGCACGAATGCACAATCAGGCTGAATCAGAATTTCTACAAAGTACGCGCGCTGTCAGCGCGCACATTGCTGAGCTGTCCAACCAACTCTCCAGCATAGAGCTGAGCAATACAGCCGACTTCTTTCTGGATGAGCTAACAGAACTGCTTCGCGCACTGGAGCGCTTAAAAGAGTGCCTGGACTACCGACCATTGGCGTCAAGTGCTGACGGAGAGCGGACCTGGACGCATGACTTCAGAAATCACTTGAACTCCGTCAAGGGTTACGCCGAACTAAGCCTGGAAGAAGAACAAGCTGAACAATTTGAGCTGAGCGGCCTGTTGCTCTCGATTCTCGACCAAGTAAGCCGGCTGAACAATCAATCGGTACCAACTCCCGTTGGAGAAAATGTTACCGGGCAGTTAAGAGCGGCCCGTATCAGCGCTGAGCGAACTGGCACTGTATTGGTTGTTGAAGACAATGAAGATAACCGGATGCTACTGGTTCGGGTCTTGCGCGCCCAAGGCCACGTTGCCATTGAAGCCTCCAGCGCGGTTGAGGCTTTTCAGCGCCTGCAGGAACACGAGGTTGAGCTTATTCTTCTCGATCTTATTCTGCCGGATATGAATGGCTATGACATTCTGCAACAATTAAAGAACGATCCCAGTCTGCGCTCTATCTCAGTGATAATGGTCTCAGGGCAACACGAGCACGATGAGGCCATACGCTGTATTCAAGCCGGTGCTGAAGACTATCTGTTCAAGCCGGTGAATCAAGTGCTGTTAACCGCCCGTATTGACGCCAACCTGGAGCGCAAAAGCTGGCGCGACCGCGAACAAAATTATCTTAACGAATTGGCTCGTAGCCACGCATTTATTAGAAAGACGTTTGGGCGCTACACCTCAGAAGAAATCGTAGACCGCTTACTGGAAGATCCACACGGCCTGGAGCTAGGAGGTCGACTGCAGAATGTCAGCATATTGATGACCGATATTTGCAGCTTCACCACCTTATGCGACACGCTAGCGCCACAGGAAGTGGTGCAACTTCTGAATAACTACCTGGGTACACTGTCTGAAGTGATTCTGGCGCACAACGGCACCATCGACGAATTTATTGGCGATGCTATTCTCGCCATATTCGGAGCGCCCTTTAGCCTGGAAGATGACGCCGATCGTGCCGTGAAATGTGCGATCGCTATGCAGCAAGCAATGCGCGATGTGAACAGCAAGAATCAACGCGACGGATTGCCCAGCATTGAGACCGCGATTGCTATCAATAGTGGTCGCGTAATTGCTGGCAATATCGGTTCGGAACGGCGCAGCAAGTTCGCAGTGGTTGGCCAGCCCGTCAACCTGACGGCCAGAATCGAGGAAGTGACCGGAGCCGGCGAGGTGTTCATATCAGAAAATACTCGGCGCGAGCTGAGTCAAACCTTGAATATCATTGAATCTCGCACTTTGCGAGCCAAAGGTTTCAAGTCGCCCATTACGATCCACAAAGTGTGCTGCAACACTGCCATTGAACCTGTAACTACGAGCACCCAAAAAAGCGCACTACAGCGGTTTGAAAATAGCTTAGACAATACGGCGGAGACCCAGCATGCCTGAGCCCAGCAACGGATACAGTGTTCTCATTGTCGAAGACAATGAAATGAATCGCGATCTGCTCTCTCGACGCCTTAGCCGTAAGGGCTTTGATGTAACGCTGGCAGTTGACGGCATGGATGCGATGGACCAAATGCGTGAGCACGACTGCGATCTGGTGTTGATGGATATGAACTTGCCGATACAGGACGGTTGGACCACCTGTCAGCTGATGAAAGACGAGCCCCAATGGAGCCACACTCCTATCATCGCATTGACAGCCCATGCACTCACCAACGATCGTGAACGCGCCCTGATAGTTGGCTGTGACGAGTACGAAACCAAGCCAATAGACTTTGCCAGGCTGTTGGAAAAAATTCACCGTTTGCTTGCCGCCAAGGCATTGTCGCCCGCCTAAGACCACCGGTAACTATTATGAGCCTGCGCCAACGCATCTCATTTTCCATTGTTCTGATTCTAGCGTTTTTCGCAATCAACAGTGTTACCTATTTCTGGGGAAGTCAACAACGCAGCGAAGGCTTGGGCGCGCTGCAGTTAGCGATTGCCGCGCAATTGCGTGCGCATGAAGTCAAACAATTGTTGGAGAATAAGCACAAGGAAATACAAGTACTCTATACGCTGAAAGACTCCACCGCCGAGCAGCTGGACGCCAGTGAGTTGCGCCTTGCCCGCAATGGCATCGATGAAATCGATGCCAAAATTACCAGCCTAGACGGCTTTGTTTCCGACTATACCGAAGGCGCACTGTCACTACTGAACCAGCGATATGTGACACTCGGTGGCGTTTGGCATACATTTTTGGATAACTATAACAGTAGCCGCCAGCCTTATAGCGGCGAGCAGTTAGCAACTGCCTATCAACTTGTGTTCAATGGCTTAAGTGCGTTCCAGTCACGAGAGTCCCAAAACGCAGAGCAGCAAACCGTACAGATTAATAAAATTATTCAGCTCACCGATACCATCAATATTTTTGTATTCCTGTTTTCGATTCTGCTGACCAGCGCATTAGGATTTATCTTGATTCGCTACACCAATCGCTCACTTCAACACCTTCAGCAAGGTGTTAAACATGTAAGCGAAGGTGATCTGAGCTACCGAATACCGGATTTCAGCAACGACGAGCTGGGCGATCTCGCCAGTGCCTTCAACGAAATGTCTGAGCGACTCAACAAAGCGATCAGCCAGGTACAACGTGCCAAGGAAAATGCCGATCAGGCAAACCGCGCAAAAAGTATATTCCTTGCCAATATGAGCCATGAGCTGCGCACACCGTTGAACGCAATTATTGGATACAGCGAATTGCTTAACGAAGAAATCGAAGACGACCGCAGTATATTAGGCAGTGAACTTGCTGACGACATTGAAAAAATAACCACTGCAGGTAAACACCTTGCAACCCTGATCAACGACATACTGGATTTGTCCAAGATCGAATCTGGGAAAACCCAACTCAATCACGAATGGTTTAAACCTAATGAAGCCATTGCCGGGGTGGTAGCCACCATCAAGCCGATTGCCGATGCCAGCGACAATGAAATAGAGCTAGCCCTCAATGATGACTTACCGAAACTGTATACTGACATCACCAAGTTTCGCCAGATCATGTTCAATTTACTGAGCAATGCGGGCAAGTTTACAGAGCAAGGCAAGATCACAATACGCAGCGAGCGAATCAATCAGCAAGGCTTGGATTACATGCAATTTACCGTGAAAGACAGCGGTATAGGCATGACAGAATCTCAAACCCAAAAGGTGTTTGACAGCTTCGTGCAAGCTGACTCATCAACCACCAAGAAATACGGCGGCACAGGTCTGGTACTTGCGATAAGCCGTCAGTTCTGTGAATTAATGGGTGGCGAGTTATTTGTACGCAGTACGCTGGGCAAAGGCACAACGTTCTATCTTCAACTGCCGCTAACAGATGTTCCGCAGGGCGCGGATATAGTCGCACAAGTCGAAGACCTCACGCCAGTCATCTAGCAGCCTGTTGAAAAAGCCCCTGGCGGCACATTGCTTCGTTGTTAGAAGGCTCAAAATGCTCATTTATTTGCATATAAACTCCGCTTTCTCCCCTTCGAACGCCTCGCACTGCACTCGCCAGGGACTTTTTCAACAGGCTGCTAGGGTTCGTGCTTTTTCAGGCGCTATTGGCTACCAAGCGTTAATTTCTTCAACTTCTTCAACGCACCTTCTTTTTTTTCCAGCTCCTTTTGCAAACGCTCAATCTCATCATCCGATGTCGTAGTCTTAAGCTGTAATGCAATCAAGCCTGCCAGAGTGCGATCCAGCAGTTGCAATTGCGCACTGCCTTGCTGAACCACCCCATTAACACGCGCCAATGACTGGAAGTCTTGCGCGCGTTCAACATCAAAATAATCTGACTCAGGCAAAGCCGCCAACAAACCCATACTGGTCAGTACACAGCTGCGGTGTAAGTCATTCTTGCTGCGATCAAGATCTTCGTTCAATAGCTGCTTGGCCTGGACAAATTCATCCGCAAGAATCAAACGGGTTATCTCAACGTCAGGGCATACCTGCTCAGTAGTGCTCGGCACGCTAGTTGAGTCACCGGGCAGTGAAGACTTCGAATCTTTTTCTTTATTGGGGCTTGAACGCTCAATCGGCCTGTTGCCATCCTTGGGCGGCAATTGATAGGGACGATATGTACACGCCCCCAGTGCTATCAACAATGTAACCGCTATCAGTGGCGTGCTTTTTTTAGCTGGCATCATTCGGTGAACTGTGGCGCAGATGCGGGAACAATATCACATCTCGGATCGATGGTGAGTCTGTCAGAAACATCACCAGCCGATCAATACCAATTCCTTCGCCCGCCGTGGGCGGCAAACCGTACTCAAGTGCCGCAATATAGTCATCATCAAAATGCATGGCTTCTTCATCGCCGGCGTCTTTGTCCGCCACTTGGGCCTTGAAACGCGCGGCCTGATCTTCAGCATCGTTAAGTTCTGAGAAACCATTGGCAATTTCGCGCCCTGCCAGAAAAAATTCAAATCGGTCTGTCACAAATGGGTCATCATCGTTACGTCGCGCAAGTGGCGAGACTTCAGCAGGATACTGGGTGATAAACGTAGGTTGCATCAAGCGATGCTCGACCGTTTTTTCAAAAATTTCGATTTGGATCTTACCCAGACCATAAGAGTCTTTCAAAGGAATGCCCAATGAGTCTGCCAGTGCCGCAGCCGAAGCCCGGTCTTCCAGCTGTGACGCTTCTATATCAGGATTAAAATCCAAAATGGACTGCTTAACTGACAAGCGCAGAAAAGGTTTGGACAAATCGTACTCATCGCCTTGATAAGTCACCATCGTGCCACCCAGCACCTGCTCCGCCACACTGCGAAGCATTTGTTCGGTAAGGTCCATCAGCTCAAGATAATCAGCATACGCCTGATAAAACTCAAGCATCGTAAACTCAGGGTTATGGCGTGTAGACAGCCCTTCGTTGCGGAAATTGCGGTTAATTTCAAATACCCGTTCAAAACCGCCCACTACCAAGCGCTTAAGATACAGTTCTGGCGCAATGCGCAAATACATATCTTGGCTCAGCGCATTATGATGAGTTACAAACGGCTTAGCCGTCGCCCCACCTGGAATCACCTGCATCATCGGCGTTTCAACTTCCATGAACGCGCGGCCAATCATAAACTGCCGAATAGCCTCGACTGTTTTTGATCGAATCTCAAATACGTCTCGTGTTTCTGCATTCATAATGAGATCAACATAACGCTGTCGGTAGCGCATTTCCTGATCAGACAGACCGTGAAACTTATCGGGTAAAGGGCGCAGCGATTTCGTCAGCAGTTGAGCACTGCGCATGTTCACATATAAATCGCCTTTACCCGACCGATGAACCGGACCACTGGCTCCAACAATGTCACCGATGTCCCAGGTCTTAATACTTTCAAGCGTGGCTTCATCCAGACCTTTTCGATCAATATACAACTGAATTTCACCGCTAACGTCTTGCAAGACCATAAATGGACCGCGCTTGCGCATAATCCGCCCGGCAACCGCAGCACCGTGACCAAGCTCTTCAAGCTGCGCTTTTTCATGCTCGGCAAACTGCTGCTGCAAATCGGCACAGTAGTCGCTACGGCGAAACTGGTTAGGAAACGCATTGCCTTGCTCACGAATGCCAGCAAG
>JBGCDE010000227.1:0-9458 GCA_045105115.1 Pseudomonadales bacterium
CTTCAAAAAGGTCCCTCTTTTTGAAGGTCTCGTGGGGGTGCGACTACAACGGGCTTGATTAAGTGCCAATTTGAAACATTTAAAAGAGCAAACAAAAAATTTGAATTGTGCGTCAGGATGACTTGGCACGATGCTAGCTGACGTAGAGAACCCGCATGATGGACTGTTGAAAAGAGGGACCTTTTCAACAAGTCCCCATGGATGGGTTCACGACGTGTCCAGCATGCGGGTTCTCTATGTCAGCGTATTTCCGGCACATCTCTTTCAGGATCTGCCAAACGAAGCCATAGAAATCAAAAGCTTATAAATGAAAAATAAACTCAATTCCTCACTAATGGAATCCGATCCCCACTATGCTTCACCGGAGTCGTATTCGTCACAGCAATCAAGTCCGACGCCATAAACGACGCATCACGCCGCTCAGCAGTCACATCACCATAGGATGTATTGCGCATTCTAGGAATACGACCCGCCAAATGAATCAACGATTCCATCTGCTCAGGCCCGGTTTCCTGACCGTGATCAGCACCAGCAGCTCGCGTGATGGTTTCATTCATCAAGGTGCCACCCAAATCATTCGCGCCCGCTTGCAAGCAACGCACTACTCCATCGTGGCCCATTTTTACCCATGACGCCTGAATGTTGTCGATGTAGCCATTGAAGACCAAGCGGGCCACAGCGTGCATCAACACGCACTCCCGAAAGGTTGGCCCCTGACGCGCCTTGCCCTTTAGATACATTGGCGCTTCGCTTGCCACGAATGGCAAAGGCACAAATTCAGTAAAACCACCGCTACGCTTTTGCACTTCCAACACGCGAAGCAGATGACGCGCCCAATGCTCGTAGCCCTCAACATGGCCAAACATGATGGTCGCCGTTGTGCGAATACCCAGCGAATGCGCCTCTTCTACCAATTGAAGCCACTGTGCCGTGTTGATTTTGTCAGGACAAATAATCGCGCGTACCGAATCATCCAGAATTTCAGCAGCCGTGCCCGGAAGCGTCGATAGACCTGCATCTTTGAGGCGCTGTAAAAATTCCAGTGTGGTGATGCCCAGGGTGGCGGCGCCTTGCCACACTTCCAGCGGCGAGAACGCATGAATGTGCATGTCTGGAGCGGCGTCTTTAACAATGCTGCAAATTTCCAGGTACTTCTCACCTGTGTAATCGGGATGTATGCCGCCCTGCATGCATACCTCGGTCGCTCCTCGCTGCCAGGCCTCAGTGACTCGACGCGCAATTTCTTCATCACTTAGGTCGTACGGACGACCGCGCAGGTTTTCGCTCAACTTACCTTTCGAGAAAGCGCAGAACTGGCATTTGAAATAGCAGATATTGGTGTAATTAATATTGCGTGTGACGACATAGCTGACCGTGTCACCGTTGACTTGCTCACGTACGGCATTCGCCGAATCGCAGACATACGCAAAATCGTTGCCTCGAGCTTCAAACAGCTGAACAATTTCTGTTTCACTCAACTGTTCCTGACGCTGTGCTTTGGCGACAATCTCAATAATGGCCTCGCTGGCGGCCGCACTATTGTGATGCGCTGGTCGATCCAACAGTTCGCTGTCTCGCTTGGGGCATTGCGAGTTGGAATCACCAGTGAGCCAGTTATCAATGCGCGGCAAACCTTGCCCATCCAGATGCCTCGCCACGCGCGGCTTCATCTCATCATCCAGCCACTGTTCGCCGTCGAAGGCATACGCAGGGTAAATCGTTAAGCGCTCATGCAGTTGTTTGCCGGCGCTGGCTGTTTCGCGCTCTAGCTCATCTAAATGCGGCCACGGTGCTTCGGGGTTCACAAAATCAGGCGTTACTGGTGAAACACCACCCCAGTCGTTGATGCCCGCCGCAACAATTTGTGGCAAAACTCCTGGGCTGAGGTTAGGTGGCGCTTGAATGCTCATCTGCGAACCAAACAATATTCTGGCCACGGCTATTGTCCAAAGTAGTTCGCCAAGATCAGGTTCTGGTGCCTGGTGCATCAGCGTACCTGGCTTGGCCCGGAAGTTCTGAACGATGATTTCTTGTATGTGGCCGTATTGTTCGTGCAGCCGACGAATTGCCAGTAGAGACTCAATTCGCTCCAACCGCGTTTCACCAATGCCGATCAGAATTCCAGTGGTGAAAGGAACTTTCGCAATACCGGCACGTTCAATAGCCGCCAGCCGCGCAGCGGGTTGCTTGTCTGGAGAACCGTAGTGTGGCATGCCTTTTTCACACAAGCGCTCTGACGCGCTCTCCAACATGATGCCCATCGACGCAGACACAGGACGCAACAGTGCAAGCTCTTCAGTGCTCATACAACCGGGGTTCAGATGGGGTAGTACCGTTGTTTCTTCGGTCACACGTCGCGCTACATGCGCAAGGTAATCGATAGTGGTCTCAAAACCCATTTCTTCCAGCGCGCGACGTGCCGTGCTGTACCGTAGCTCAGGCTTCTCGCCGAGCGTAAACAAGGCTTCCTTACAGCCCTGCGCTTGGGCCTGCTTTACTGACTCCAGCACCGCGTCCACTGGCATATAAGGCAATTCAATGCGCTTTGGGGTTTGCGCAAACGTGCAGTAATGGCACACATCCCTACATAAATGCGTTAGCGGCAAAAACACCTTGCGAGAATACGTGACCAGTTGGCCGTGCCCTGCGTCGCGCAATCGCCCGGCTACCGGAATCAAAGTGTCTGCGTCACTCAAGGATGCGAGGTATAACGCTTGCTCATCGGTGAAGGTCTCGCCCGCGTTCAAGAGCGCTGCCGCTTCCCTCGCTGCTCGCTCATCTGTATAACTGTCAGTAGCCAAACGGCGCTCTCTATTTCATCAAAAATTTATGTACATGTTCAGCCGTCGCCAGCTGCTCATGTTGCTTCAACAATTGCAGATCCGCAATTTCATCAATATCAAGACCTGCGCCAGGCAAATCAATGACTTGCGATTGTATGTTGTGCTTATCCGCAAAGGCCAGATGTTTTGCCAAGCTTCCGGTACCGTAATAAAACCGCATAACAGTCGGTGGCGAGACGAGCAAGCAATTTGTTCCGGATTGATGGCGATCAGACGCAATCGTGAGCTTAGCCTCGCAGTTTACACTAGCATGCGCGTCCAGCAGCTGCTTGACCTCATCAGGATGCAATATAGGCAAATCGCCGTGCACAATCATCAGGTTTTTGCACTGCGTTCCAAGCTCTCTGGCAGTCATTTGGACAACCGGATTTAATCCGGAACAACCCTGCGGCTCAGCAATGGCAATCACACCCATTTCTCTCGCCAAAGCAGCGGCTTCACTGTCATTGCTAACCAGCATCACTCGGTCCAGATCTTCGCAACATCTCAAAGCTTGCAAGGTGTCTCTTAGCATCGCTTCGACAAATGCCGGCCGTGAGTCGTTTTCCAAATGCGGCGCAAGTCTATTTTTACCGCCGCGCAGACTGCGAAAAGGCACAATAGCAATCGTATCTGTAGGCATCGTTATGCAGACTCACAGCTCAGCTGTGTCAGCAATGTGCTTGCCAGCTGCGTTTGATCTGCAACAGAACGCATGATTGTTGGCATGCACAAAACGTGCATGCCAAGTTCTTCAATTTGGCTCGAAAGTGATGCGTCTTGCTCGTCGATAACAAAATGAGTGATCACACCCTGGTAATAGCGAGCCACTCCCAAGGCATCACACGGCATATCCAACTCTTTCAGCATTTTTGCAGCCGGCCCTTTTAGCGCCTTGCCGCCTATAATTGGCGACACGGCCGCGACCGGCACGCTTAGGTTGCCGAGATTTCGCTTTAGCTCAGCAAGCCCCAAAATCGGGTCAACGCTAACGAAAGGATTTGACGGACACACAATCACAGCCTGGTAAGCATTGCTCTGTAAGCGCGATTGATAAGCGGGAAGCGGCATTGCTGACCTTTGCCCATCGAAGCGAAACCCGGTCACTTTTGGCTCACATTGCCTGGCAACAAAGTACTCCTGAAACTCAAGCTCACCCAGTTGCGTATCGACCATGGTACGCACCCTGTCGTTGCTCATTGGAAGCAGGGAATGTTCGATACCAAGCGCTTCACACAGTTTGGACGTTGCTTCGCTAAGACTTAAGCCCTGGCGCAATAGCTCAGTACGTTGCACGTGCACAGCCAAGTCCCTGTCACCAAGCTGAAACCAGTTCGCGCCATTCAGGCCAGTCAGTGTTTCAAGAAAATTCCAACTCTCGTTAGCAACACCCCAACCACGATTGCGGTCATTGATTCCGGCAAGCGCATACATAACTGAATCCAGATCAGGTGCAATATACAAACCCAGATGTTCAAAGTCGTCGCCAGTGTTGGCAACAATATCAAGCTTCGCAGAAGGCAACACAGAAGCCAGACCTGCGGCCAACTTTGCTCCACCGACGCCACCGGTGAGCGCCAGAACAGGCAATTCAGAACGGCTCATAAGAATAAATCTACAGCGGGGTCCCGAATCAACAAGCTGGCGTCATCACTGCTTGAGGCCTGAACCGGCGCACCGCGAATAAGTACCACCGGACTGGCTTCACCAGCTTGTCCCATCAGCAAGGAACCCGCGGCAGCAAGCTCGTCGGCAATACCCACCGTCGTTACACGTAATTCGTTACCAAACATATCGTGGTCGCCAACCAGGTCTTGCACCGGTTCAAAACCGGCACAACCTATCGCGATACCACACGTACCATTCCGCCAGGCGCGCCCAGCACTGTCATTGATAACAATATTTAAGCGGCACTGCGCTACTTGCTCCAAGCTTACCCGCAATGCAGCAGCACTCTGATCAGGATTCACCGGCAACAACAGCGCTCGTGGTGAGTCTTCATTGGTTTCAATATTCGATTGATCGATGCCGGCATTGGCGTGCACAAACCCTAAGCGGTGCCGCACAATCAGCACTCCGGGACGCTGTCGAACAACCGACTCTGATTCTTGCAAAATCAACTCAACAAGACGTGGATCTTTATCTACCTCTTCGGCCAATTTTAGCGCCTTGGCGCTCGCGGAGACCTCATTGAGATTGCGATATTGATTTTCTGCCTTGGACACAATTTTTTGTGCAAGCACCAGAACATCACCTTGTTCAAGAACCAGACCATTGTCACTAAGACTGGTCAGTATCAGTTCACTGAGCTTGTCGCCAGGTTCCACCATAGGGAAATCGCTGAGCGCAAACATCTCCATACGCCTGGCCTTTGCAGGGGCGGTCGCCATACTTATCGCCAGTTGTGGCTTAGTCTAATCCGGTAATGCGGATGCCAGCATGACACTTATAGCGCTTGTTAATGCTGATTAGAATTGACGTCAGTGCCTCGGCCGCCGCTGCATTATCTATCGGCCCTGCATGAAAACCACGCATGCCTGCGGCTTCGATTAAGGTGATAACTTGGCTTCGCGCATCTACATTGTCACCAGTGACCAACACGTCGCAGTCAAGCCCCTGGCCTTCCTGCAAATGATGGGCCGCAACGTTTTGGAAAGCCGACACCACACGCACAGAGTCGCCGAGCAAGGCTTGCGCACCGGCACCGGCTGAGCCTGACTCAGGAAGCTGAACGCGCGCCACTTTAGGCGGCACCAGTGGTACCGTAACGTCGATAAGTATTTTGCCCTCAAGGGCACTTTTAACATACTCGAGAGTGCTCAACTGATGCCCAAATGGCACAGTCAATACCACCAGATCCGCAGCCTCAGTTGCGGCAAGGTTTTCCATCGCACTGACGGCTTCCGCCGAAGCACCGCGCTCATCCATTATCTGCTGCATGTCTTGCAGGGCCGCTTCGGCCTTTTCCTGGGTTCTGGAACCAATAATCACCGAGTAGCCAGCCTGCGTCCAACGCCGGGCTAGCCCAGTGCCCAGCGCACCAGTACCACCGAGTATCGCAATTGTTGGAAGTGACGTAGATTCGTGTGACATAAAGTAAGCCTTGTGTCGACAGGCAGCGTGCTGCACGGTCGTGTTGTGAAGAGGGCGGGCAGTTTAATGCGTGACCACTGATTGTTTCAAGCCTTCACTATTTGGTCTAATAGACACCGAACTGACAACAACGAGTGATGAACGTGGAAAACAGCGTCAACAGCAGCCTGGATATGAGTGGAAGAACGGTGATTGTTACGGGTGGCGCAAGAGGTGTTGGCCGAGGCATCACAGAAGTTTTTCTGGCGGCCGGCGCAAATGTGCTTATTTGTGGCCGCACGAAGCCCGATGAATTACCTGAAATTAGCGGTAATTGCGCCGTATTCTCAGAATGCGATGTGAAAGACCCTGACTCTATCCAAGCCTGTGTAGATGCCACTATGGCCCGGTTCAAGCGGATAGATACCTTGGTCAACAATGCCGGTGGCACGCCGCACGCAGACTCGGCTACCGCCTCACCCAGATTCAACGAAGCCATTATTCGGCTGAATCTGGTGGCACCGTTCACGTTCGCACAAGCTGTGAATCAAGTAATGCAAAAACAAGACAGTGGTGGCTCAATTATCAATATCGCCAGCGTCAGCGCCATCCGCCCATCACCTGGCACCGCGGCTTATGGTGCGGCCAAAGCAGGTTTGATTAATCTGTGCACTTCGTTGGCCGTGGAATGGGGGCCTAAGGTGCGAGTTAACGCCGTTACCGCGGGTCTGATTCAAACAGAGCAAAGCCATTTGCACTACGGCGACCAAGCGGGTATCGACGCTGTTGGGCGCACTATTCCTATGCAAAGAATGGCCTTTCCTGAAGATATCGGTAATGCGTGTTTGTATCTCGCCTCTCCGCTGGCCAGCTTTGTCACCGGTACCAGCTTAGAAGTTCATGGCGGCGGTGAAATTCCGGCCATTTATGGTGCCCAGAATGCTACCTGAATACGGCTAAGATCAGGAACAGAGCAATCGAGCAAAAAACCTTCTATTCGATTATAATTTCACCATATTAGTATATTTTTCAATCACTTAGAGCGGAAATTGTACTATTATTCTTACTGCATTAAGCGTGTCTTGGTGCGATAATTTGCGGCTTCTAACACCGTTTTAGAGGTCTTGGCCATGCCCGAACAATTGATGATTGCAATCGCTTTGCTTTGTCTGCTGTTCATCATTGAATACGTTCTCGGTCTGCTGCCGGGCGACCCGTTCAAGAGCATCAAGATCACTGGCAATGTTGTGCGTTTCCAGCGCAGCGCCATGTCCAGGCAGTACAGCGTTCAGAAAGGCAGTGTCAGGCGTGTCATCATTACGCCCGGGCACATCAGCATGAAGCTGGACGAGAACTACGGCAACAAAGTGCTCAATTTGAATTTTGAGCGCGGATATTCTCAGCAGCTGCACAGCTTTCTTGCTGAGAATCTGAGCAATGCCAGCTTCGAGTTTATAGATGCTCGCCAGGATGTGCAGCCTACAGCCACAGCTAAGCCATTTAT
Source organism: Pseudomonadales bacterium (assembly GCA_045105115.1). Taxonomy (GTDB): domain Bacteria; phylum Pseudomonadota; class Gammaproteobacteria; order Pseudomonadales; family JAUIET01; genus JAUIET01. The sequence goes on from JBGCDE010000227.1 coordinate 7,399, forward strand.
TAGTCTGGTCGAGTAACACACCTCAGCTTTGTGCATGACAATGTGCCTGTAGCGGCACAATCTCTATTAGTGCGACCGCAAGCATCAGCTACGCTTAGGGTTTAGCCGTCTTATTCTTCAGGCGACGCGCGAGCGATGAACAAAACCGATAATTCCACGCAAATTGCGAAAGAGGCGCTGACCTTGTCGGTCAGCAATTACCTTTGCCGTATTATTTACCTGGTCAGAGGTGTGGGTGTCGCCGCCCTTTTGCAACCAGAGATCTATGGAATCTGGAGCGTATTGAAAGCGCTGCAAGACAGTACAGCCTTTAGCAATTTGGGATCTTCCTTTGCACTGCTTCGTGAAGTTGCTCTCAATCGCGGGAAAGGCAGTTCTGACGACGACTACTCGATACAGCAAACTTCTTTGAATTTGTCGCTACTGGTCACTATTGCGATCGCCGTCGTATTACTCGTTCTAAGTTTCACCCCATTGATGCCCGAAATTGGTTCGATATTGCGAATCAGTCTGGTTGTGATGGTGTTATCAGCCATCACCTACTACATACCAAGGCAGCTTCAAGCGCAAACGGCTTTCTATTTTCAAGCGCGTTACCTGCTTGTTTATGCGTCGTTGAATACATTTTTTAGTTTGGTCGCCGTGTACTTTTGGGGTCTTGCCGAAATGTTGTGCGGCTTAATGCTTGCACATCTACTTGCTATTGCTTACGTTCATAAGAACGGGCATTTGCAGTTCAGTTTATTTTTCGAAACAGCGCTAGCGAAAAAACTAATTGCCGCCGGCTTGCCTGTGATGCTTGGCGCGGCGCTGTTCTTTTTTCTGCGCGCGGTGGACCAGTTTCTGGTGTACGCACTGATTGGTGGGGTAGCGGCTGGTTACTACGCTATTTCCAACTTCGTTGCGATGACCGTAACCCAGGTGCCCGTGGCCCTTGCAGCAACCTTGTTTCCGCGCATGATGGAACGACAAAGCGACGGTGCTAGCCGCAGGGAAATCGAGCATCTGTTCTTTGAACCAATGAAATTTCTTTGCATAGGCACACCAATAATCCTGGGGCTTACTTACTTTGCCATTGAGCCAGTACTAAAATACTTTTTACCCGCTTACTTTCCTGCGCTGGACGTAATAAGAATTGCCTTGCTTGGCATTTACTTCCAATCAATCTGGTCACTGTCGCATTCTCTGTTGCTGACGTTTGATAAACAAAAGCAACAAATGTGGTTGGCTCTATCGCTGATTTTGTTCAATCTAATCGTCGTGGCCACGGCAATTAGTTTGGGCGGCAGCGTAGAAACGGTCACATGGATCGCCTCCAGCGTCAGCCTTTTGTCAGCGCTATTGATACTCGGCTACATATTCAAACTATTACAGCGCCCCTTGAATAGCAATTTAAATACCCTGGCTGCCATTGCATGGCCTGCATGCTATGGCGTTATCGTGTGCTTGCTAATCGATTCCCAATTGCAGTTTAACTACACTGGCTTGCCTGTGCTAATTGATAGCGTCGCAAAAACACTAATCTTTGTGCTCGCCTCACTGCCATTAGCAGGATTGTTATGGCGCGGATGGCAGCGACGTCAGCAGGTAAAAACGTTATAAAGAAAACACCAGCATTTTGAGTTTTCTTTGTGGATCTACATCGGGGAATGCAGCCGAATTTTCAAGACGCTCGATATAGCGACTGCTCGGCAGGAATTCTGCAAAGCTATCTATAATAAAATCCTCGTCAAGATTAGGTGCGTTCAGCATCGCCATTATCAAGGCGTCTTTACGCAACAAGCGTGGCAATTTTCGGATCAGCTTCGGATAGTCTGATTTAGCAACAAAACTTCCTGGCTGGAAACTGGGTGGGTCAACAATAATCAGATCGTATGGACCGATCTTGGCAAGCCTGGAGATTGAGCGAAAAAATTCATAGGGCATAAATTTCGCGCGAGATATCTCCCACGGCGTTGCCCACATCAAAATTCTTTTGCGAGCTCGCCGAATCTGTGGCCAACTCTTTGTGGCGAACCTCTAACCAAAGCTTCTTCTTGCATTGGCGAAAAGATAAGATT
>JBGCDE010000228.1:0-26014 GCA_045105115.1 Pseudomonadales bacterium
GGCGACCTGGCACAAGATCATGGAGCTCGACGACCCACGGTCGTCATTTACGGTACGGGCACGCATAGACAAAGTCCGCCAATACAATGCCTCACGCCCGCAGCAGAAGGAAGGGTTACGTGCTGTGCATTTAGAACAGGCCATTGCCACGCACGATCCCACCATTCTTCGCGACGCCGCCGACCTCGCCCTTCTGTTTACCGCGTTTGAATCGCTGTGCCGACGCAGCGAACTGGCCGGTCTGTCCTGGACAGACCTTAGTGTAGAGCCAAGCGACGGCTCTGGCTTGTTGTTCATTGCCGATTCAAAAACCGACAAAGACAAAGAAGGAAACTATCAGTACATTTCGCCAGTGACGGTTCAACTGCTGCAGTATTGGCAGCGCCAAGCGGGACAAGTCAAGGGATCTATTTTTAGAGGTATCTACAGTGACGGCCGATTAGGCACGCGATTGAGTGACAAAGGGGTCGCACGCTCGTTCAAACGCATTGCCCGGAAAATCGACATTGACCCCTCACTCATCGCTGGACATTCCACCCGCGTGGGTGCGGCACAGGAAATGGTTGAGCAAGACATTGATGCGGCGAAAATAATGCTCGCGGGACGCTGTAGCTCTCTCAAGATGGTGACGCGGTATGCGCAGCGCATCAATGCCAAGAAAGGTGGCATGGCGGAACTGACCAGTCAGCTTGGCTGGCAGCCTGAGAAATTATTGGAGGAATTTTCGAAAGACAGCTGACTAAATAAGTTAGTTGTCCGCGCCGCTAAATCTAAGGATAGTTACATTGCAGGAACAAACCATCAAAAGTGCGGAAGCCGCCTCTCAGCCGAGGCCCTGACGCCTTCCAAAAACTCGTCGCTGCGCATGTGTTTTATCTGAATATCCAATTCGTTCTGATTCGCTTCAATGATTTTCTCGGCCAGGTTTCGGCGAAAGGTCGCACGAGTATCTTGGACGGCCTGCGGCCCGGACTGTGCTATTTCGTGGGCCAATTCAATAGCTGCCGTCCTCACGGCCTGAGCTTCTACCAATAAGTTAGCTAGGCCAATATCAACAGCCTCTGCGCCATTGATTCGTCGGCCGGTGTAAAGTAGCAACTCGGCTTTATTACTGCCAATCAATCGGGGCAGCGTTACAGTGAGCCCGAAACCGGGGTGCAAACCTAAACGATTAAAATTGGCGCTGAAACGGGCTCTCTCGCAGGTAACTCTGAAATCCGCCACTAGGGCCAAGCCCAAACCGGCGCCGATTGCCGGCCCTTGAACTGCAGCCACCATCGGCTTTCGAATTCTGTACAGCTGCATGGCATGCGCATAAAGTCCACGCGCCATTTGAATATAGCTCTCTGAACCCAGTTCTCCGTGGCCAAATTCGCCCCCAGCGCAAAACACCTTGCCGCTCGCGGCTAGCACCGTAGCGCGGCATTGTTCGTTTTCGTCTTGTTGCTTAAGTTTTGCCAACAATTCTTCAATCAGCGCAGCATTGAAGTAATTGTACGGCGGCCTGCTCATGGTCAGTATGGTAACGTGGCCTTTCGCTTCAACAGAAATAAGTTCGCCATCCAAAAGAGAAAACCTCGTCATAAAACAAACGGATTTTATCGCAATGAGCACGTGTTCGCGACGCCCCGTTACCCACTAAGTCAATCAAGACCGCGTTTGTACCCAAAATAACATGTGCGAAATATAGCCGCCTTATTACTATCTCAGGACAGTCCGAAGCAATTCTAATCTGTAACGTTCGGCTAAACTAATAATCACACCTCTAAAAGCCAATGATAACCAACTGGCCGCTGCGTAAATCAATGATGGTAACCCTGGCCATGGCCTGGTTCCTGAGTTATGCCGATCGCGTGAATATGTCGGTAGCGTCAATAGCGATGCAAGCTGAGTTTGGCTGGGATGAGACCACCAAAGGCCTGGTTATGGGCTCCGTGTTCCTTGGCTACATTGGCTCGCAGCTGATCGGGGGCATGATTACTGAACGATTCGGTGCCGCGCGAATACTCGGCCTTGCCGTTTTATTATTCTCTCTTTTCACGCTGATAACACCAACGGCAGCGAATCATTCTTTTACCGCCCTCATCATTGCAAGAATATTGCTTGGTATTGCAGAAGGATTCGCAGTACCGGCCACTTATGCCTTTATCGGGCGCTGGTCACTGCCTAATGAGCGAGCCCGCTTATTAGCCATTGTTGTCAGTGGTGCCACCATTGGCGCGCCAGGAGGTCTGATGCTCAGCGGCTGGATAGTCGAGTCTTACGGTTGGCCGATGACATTTTATACCTTTGGCTACGTGGGCATCATCTGGTCTATTTACTGGTTGTTGAATGCCTGCGATGACCCAAGCAAGCACAAGAATATTTCGCAGGAGGAGAAACAATTGTTGCAGTCGCATACGACTGATGCAGAAGAAAACAATCCAATACCCTACAAAGCAATACTGTCACACCCCGCCATCTGGGCAATAGTCATCAACAAGTTTTGCGCCTTGTGGATGGTCTATATGTTCCTGGCTTGGCTACCAAGTTACTTCAGCGCGGTTCAGGGCGTTTCGCTGGCAGAGTCTGGTCTGTTTTCCGCACTGCCATGGATTGCAATGTCGCTGATGTTATACGTTGCCAGCGGCTTGTCTGATGGCATGCTTGGAAAGGGGCAGAATATCGATAAAGTACGACGATTGATGCAGGTCATCGGCCTTGGCGGTTCTTTATTGTTTTTATTTATGATCCCTTTCGCTGAAAGCCCCGCAATAGCCGTAGGTATCGCTTGCGCCGCTATGGCCGCTCTGGCCTTTTGTTACTCGGGCGCAGACCCCACTGTGATGGAGGTGGCACCAAAGCATCGAGCCTTTGTCACAGGGCTAGTGGGAACAATCGGAAATTTGCCGGGCGTTATCGCCATACCGCTAATAGGTTATTTGGTTGACACAACGGGCAGCTACAAGTGGGCGTTTATTTCAGCGGCCAGCATTAACATTGTGGGCATTATCGTCTGGCTTCGCTACGGTACTGGCCGGAAAGTAATCGATTGAGTAAGCATTCATGGAAGCGCTGACAGCCATACTGATTTGCGCAATTGCCTACGCGATTGGCGATATTGTTTCACACAAAACCAAGGCCACTATGCCGATGCTGTTTGTGTCGGGCTTTATTCTGCTGATCGGTTTTTGGACCATATTGCCGGCAACTCTACTGGAAGATACCGGCTTGTTTGCAATCAGCGTCATCCTTGCCCCTGTCTTTGTGATACACACCGGAACCCTGTTAAATTTCAGGGAGATGATCAGTGAATACCGCACCGTGATCATTTCCTTAACCGCGGTGCTAACCATTGCAGGCTTGCTATATTTTTTTGGTGCGCCGTTAATTGGCGAACAGTTCGCTATTGCCGCCGCTGGGCCTATCAGCGGCGGGCTAGTTGCTGTTTTGATCATTCAAGACGCCGCGACCGCGGCTGGCCTTGAGCAAATAGCCGTATTTGTGACCGTGTTGTTTGTATTGCAACTATTCGTTGGCCTACCCATCGCAGCACTCTGCCTAACCATTGACGCCAAGCGGCGGCTTGAGAATTATCGAAGCGGTCATCCCACGCACTCAAACCGCTCAACCAAATTGGGTGAAGCCAAACACCGATCGCTGCGGGTTTTTCCCGAACTTCCAGAACAGTACAAAACGCCATTTATTCTGCTGTGTAAAGTGTTGGTAGTTGCGTGGCTGGCCGTTTGGGTAAGCGACTTACTAAATGCCACAATCAACAAGTTTATTGTGGCTCTGTTCTTTGGCGTAATATTCAGAGAATTGGGTTTTCTCGAGGAAAGAATTCTCGACCTCGCCAAAGCCTCAGGGTTCGTTTTGTTTGCCCTGTTCATACTGGTCTACTGGTACCTGCCGAAAGCGACGCCTGATGTTATTGCCGGCTTAATCTGGCCAGTCGCCGGCGCGTTCTCAATAGCCTTGGCGGCTATTGCGTTGATCTCAGCGCTTATGGCGCGGCTGTTTGATTACTCTTGGTACTTATGCGTTGCTATCGGGATTTCCTGTTTCTTTGGCTTCCCTGGAACCTACATCGTTCCTCAAGAAGTTGCCAATGTTCAGTCCAACACCGAAGGAGAGAATGAAATGCTGGTGAATTACTATTTGCCAAAAATGCTCGTAGCTGGATTTACCAGTGTCAGCGTAGCATCAGTCCTGATTGCAGGTTTTATGGCAAAGCTATTGATGTAAATCACGACCTTTCGCGGCACTCGTGAGTCAAATCGAGCAAACCTCAAGTCCTCACACGGAAGTGATATTGACACCAACTCCTCCGCAGAGAGATAGTTCTATTATCGATACACTGGGCATAACACATTGAGGCTACCCATGAACGCTATATCCGATTGTTTCTCTACCTCCTATCAATCATCACGAGAGAAGTTCCTAACGGCTGCGGAACAAGCGGGCGCAGAAGTGCACTCGGTGGCTCACCCAGAGAAAGGCCCTGGCGGTGAATCATTGTTTATGGACTTCGCCAGCCTAGGCAATAGCGACGCCAGAAACGCCCTTGTTCTGGTCGCAGGAACTCACGGCATTGAAGGTTTTTGTGGCGCGGGAATTCAAATCAACATATTGCGCAATAAGCCGGTACTAGAGAGCTTAAAGGATACTCGCCTGATACTTGTACATGGCCACAACCCTCACGGGTTTGCCTGGTTGCGACGAGTGAATGAAGACAACATAGACCTTAACCGAAACTATGTTGATTTCTCAGAACCGCAAGAAATGAATGAGCCATATGCCGGAGTAAAAGATCTGATACTTCCTGAAGTATTCGGCGAAGCCTCGGAACAAGCGCTAGCAGAATGGACAGAAAAGAATGGCGTCGATGAGTTTCAGCGGATTGTGATGAGCGGCCAGCGTGTCGATCCACAGGGTTTGTTTTACGGTGGCACAGCACCCGCGTGGTCTCACAGAACCATGCAGGAAACATTGCCGAAGCTAGTTGAAAACCAGAACACGGTAGGAGTCGTTGATATACATACCGGGCTCGGCCCCTATGGACATGGTGATTTGATCCATGCGTATGCAAAAGATTCTGAACAATATGATCAGCTGAAGAAGTGGTACGGCGAAGAGATGATTGCTATCAATGCAGGTGAGTATGGCGATGTTGTCGCTGCCGTGCCCAGAGGGCCCATTGTTTCATCATTGGATTTGCTATTGCCCGACAAGAAATCCTATGGCTATGTTATTGAATACGGGACTGTTGAATTCGAACGCGTACTCAAAGCACTGCGTGCCGATAACTGGCTACACGTCCATGGCGATTTGCAGTCAGAACAAGGCCACGAGATCAAAGAAGAAATGCGCGCCAGCTTCTATTGCGAATCGGACGAATGGCGAAAGATGATCTGGGATCGCGGGCTGTGGTCAGTTGAGCAACTCGCCGAAGGAATGAGAGGACTTGAAAGCTAAACAAGAAATGCATTCTCAAATTATATAAATGGAGAAAACAAGAATGTCCGTCGTGAATACTGGTTTAATGCAGGACTTTTCACTCACCATCCCTACTTTGTTAGAGCATGCTGCTACTAATCATGCAAGCATTGAAGTAGTAGCCCGCATGCTGGACGGTAGCTTGTTTCGCTACACGTATGAGGACCTAGCTGATCGCGCTCGCCAGGCCGCAAGTGCATTACAGAAACTCAAAGTATGCTATGGCGATGTCGTCGGTACGCTGTCGTGGAACAATCACTGGCACATGGAGTGCTTCTATGCAATCTCCGGCATCGGCGCTGTATGCCACACGGTCAATCCGCGCCTATTTGAAGAGCAGATCGTGTACATCATTAATCACGCCAACGATAAGGTATTGATGGTTGATCAGGACTTTGTCGAACTCGCCGCGAAGATAGTTGATCAGATTCCGAAAGTTGAACAGTTTATTGTTTTGGGGAAGCGCGGCAGTATTGACGAACCAGACGGCTTGCCAAACATACTGTACTACGATGATCTGATCGCGGATGAACCCAGCGACTTTAGCTGGCCAGAAATTGACGAACGTAGTGCGTCTGGCCTCTGCTATACCTCGGGAACTACCGGGAATCCTAAAGGAGTTCTATACTCGCACCGCTCCACAGTGTTGCATTCAATGGCCATTGCCCAACCTGACAACTTAAGCTTATCAGCGCTGGATTGTGTGATGCCAGCCGCCCCCTTGTACCATGCACAGAGCTGGGGCTTGCCGTACGCAGCCTGCATGGTAGGCGCTAAATTTATTCTGCCAGGCCGGCACCTAGATGGCCCTCATCTATTGGATTTGATCAGGGATGAAGATGTTACCGCTGTTTGCGGTGTGCCAACAATATGGACCGCTGTATTGGAGCACGCCGAGAAAGAAAATCTCGATCTTGGCAGACTTCAGCGCCTGTTGATCGGCGGTACCGCTCTTCCAACGGCTATGCGCGATCGATTCCGTGCGAAGGGTGTGAGTGCCGTACAGATTTGGGGCATGACGGAAACCAGCCCACTAGGGACCATTGGTAAGGCGAATCGACTTGTGGAGGCCATGGATGCTGAGACAAAAGACGAGCAACTTCTGAAGCAAGGTCGCCTGCCGTATGGCGTACAAATGAAAATTGTACTGGATGACGGGAGTAGTGCACCCCGAGATGGAGAAACATCGGGGGATATCTGGGTAAAAGGCCCTTGGATATCCAAAGCGTACTTGCACAGTGATGGCGGAGAACTATTGGACGATCAGGGGTTTTTCCCAACAGGCGATGTTGGTCACATTGACGAACTCGGCTACATGAAGATTACCGACCGCTCTAAGGACGTTATTAAATCGGGCGGCGAATGGATCAGCTCCATCGATGTAGAAGACATTGCCAGCCGGCATCCCGCCGTGAGCATGGCGGCCGTAGTGGCAGCGTATCACCCAAAATGGGATGAACGTCCTTTGCTGTTGGTGACTCTAAAGGAAGACAAAGACCTTGCACCACAAGAGATGTTGGATTTTCTGGACGGAAAGCTTGTCAAGTGGTGGAAGCCGGCCGATGTGATCATTATTGATGAGATGCCGATGACAGCGACCGGAAAAATTCGCAAGCTAACGCTTCGAGAAAAATACTGGAATCATTTAGCCTCAGAGTAAGTGGATCTCTGCGCCCACAAGCCTATCACAGCATTTCGATCGCGACGGCAGTAGCTTCACCTCCACCAATACACAATGACGCTACGCCCCGCGTTTTGTTCAGGCGCTGCAGGGCATACAGTAGAGTCACAAGAATACGCGCGCCAGAAGCACCCAGAGGATGGCCTAGCGCACAGGCACCACCGTTAACGTTGACCTTACCGTCGTCCAATCCTAAATGATCAATGGCCAGCATGCTCACGACAGCAAAGGCCTCGTTGATCTCATAAAGATCAACCTCATCACTTGACCAGCTCGCTTTCTCCAGCACCTTTCTTAACGCGCCCACGGGTGCCAGACAAAATTCGGAGGGCGCCTGCGCGTGACTGGCTTGCGCAACCAATCTTGCCAGCGGTTGGCAGCCATTGGCCTCGGCCACGCTTTCTCGCATTATTAGCAATGCCGCCGCACCGTCAGACATTGAACTTGCGTTCGCGGCCGTTACCGTACCGTCTTTTTTAAACGCGGGTTTTAGCTTTGGGATTTTGTCGGCGTTGGCTTTGCCTGGCTGTTCGTCTTCGTCAACCAACACCTCGCCTTTTCGCGTTTTAACCGTAACCGCGGCGATTTCGTCCGCCATCCAACCTTCTGTTTGAGCCTGTTGAGCGCGTTGTAATGATCGAATGGCGTAGGCGTCCATAGCTTCTCGGCCAATGCCGTATTCGTCAGCTGTAGCTTGCCCAAAGCCACCCATCAAGCCGCCGGTTTCAGCTTCTTCAAGCCCATCCATAAACAAGCTGTCTTTCAACTCGCCATGGCCTAGTCGTAAACCACCACGAGCCTTGGGAATTAAATAGGGTGTGGCACTCATGTTTTCCATGCCGCCGGCGATTATTGCATCCGCGTTACCCGCCGCTATCTGATCACGCGCTATCATCACAGCTTTCATTCCGGAACCGCAGACCTTACTCACGGTTGTACACGGAATTGAATTGGATAAGCCCGCTCTCAACGCCGCTTGGCGTGCCGGTGCCTGCTTTAGACCCGCCGACACAACATTGCCGAAATACACTTCATCCAGTGAGTCATTCGCAATTGCCGCGCGCTCTATCGCCGCGCTGATTGCAACCGCACCCAATTCAGTTGCCGCTACTGAATCAAACACGCCTTGCATGCCACCCATTGGCGTACGAGCTGCCGATACAATCACTATTGATTCTTGTTTGCTCATTACTAAACTCCGCTGATTATCTGCGAACTGCGTTTACAGTACATCTCTCATGAGATCGCGCGCAATAATCACGCGTTGAATTTCACTGGTGCCTTCATAGATCGACGTCAAGCGAACATCACGAGTCATGCGCTCTAAAGGGTATTCGCGCATATAACCCACGCCCCCCCATGATCTGTACCGCTGAATAACAAGCATCATTGGCTTTTTCACTGGCAAATACTTTCGCCATTGAAGCCGCCGTGCCGAACGCTTGGCCTTGTTCTTTCAAATGGGCAGCTTGCATAATCAATAGGCGCGCTGCTTCCAATTCTGTGTATCTGTCGGCTACCATCCATTGTAAGCCCTGGAACTGGCCAATCTTCTGACCGAACTGTTCGCGCTCGCCCAGGTAGTTGCGCGCATAATCCATCGCAGCTTGACCGATTCCCAAGGCCAGCGATGCAATACCGATTCGCCCGCCTGCTAACTCACCGACAGCGACCTTGTAGCCTTGACCTTCCCCGCCCATCAGCGCGCTTGCTGGTATGCGACAGTCATCAAAGTTCACCGTGTTTGTCGCAGAACCGCGCTGCCCCATCTTGTCTTCGGCTTTCGAAACACTCAACCCGGGCGAGCCGGCTTCAATCAGATAACAAGAAATACCTTTGCCCTTCGCAGCGTCGGCGTCGCTTACCGCCCACACCACGAACACACCCGCATACTCCGCACTGCTGATGAACACTTTACTACCGTTTAATACCCATTCATTTCCTTCTTTACGCGCGCTGGTGCGCATGGCAGCAGGATCAGAACCGGCATTCGCTTCGGTCAAACAGAATCCGGCTGCGGCGTAGTCGCCGCTGCAAATCTTGGGCAAGTATTGCTGTTTCTGATCTTCGTTTCCAATCGCCTGGATCACCTCGGCCACCATATTGGTCACCGACATTGTCACAGCCGTAGCTGCACAGGCGCGTGCAACCTCGGTAATCGATGCACTGAACGCCACAACACCCGCTTCAGTACCACCGTAGTCGCCGGAAATATTCAGCCCCATAAAACCGAGATCGGCCAAGGCTTTCAAATGACTAAGAAAGATTTCACGCCCTTCATGTCTATCCAGTGATTCTGCCGTTGCGGCTAATTCGTTGTCGGCAAATTGACGTGCCGTTTGCTGAATCATCGTTTGTTCTTCGGTCAATGCCAGATGCATACGTGCTTACCTTCAGTCGTCGGTTTACATATCAAAAATTCGGCCTCGTCCTAATATATTGTTGGGGTCGAGGCTGCGCTTCAATAAACGCATGGTATCCAATTCTGCTGAGCTTCTTGTTAACGGCAAACAATGTTTTTTCTCAAAACCGATGCCGTGTTCGGCTGACACTGACCCTTGCAATGCCGCCAGCGGTTCATAAACGATGGCGCTGGCCGCTGCATGGGCATCTGAATCATCCGTTCGGGGCGTAATAAACCAATGCAGATTATTGTCCCCCACGTGTGCCAAGGCATAGCAACGGGAGTCTGGCCATAATGTGCGAATTTTCTGTCTAACGTCCGCTTGATATTCTCGCATGGCACTGATGGGTAAGCTGACGTCGTATAGGAAATACGGGGTTTCTGCCAATAGTGGCTCAAAGTTTTCACGCACGGCCCAAAGCTCACTTCTCTGCGCTTGTGACTCCGCAATGATAGCGTCTGCAATCAGCCCATCTTCCATCGCCGAGCTCAGCACCTGCTCAAATTGCTGACGATCATTCGATCGGTGCGTACCCTGCGCCTCGACCACTACATAGCATTCGTGGTCTTTGGCAAGTGGTGCGCGATTACCACCTGGCATTGTCACAGCTTGGTAATAGACTTGATCCATATATTCAAACGATGAGAGCAAACTGCCAACGTCTTTTCTCAGTCGTTTAAGCAAAGCCGTTACCTTCGCAAAAGAATCCAACCCCAATAGCGCTGTATTCACACTAAGTGGTGCTTCGAACAACTTTACGACGACACGTGTAACTACGCCAAGCGTTCCTTCGCTGCCAATAAACAATTGCTTTAAATCATAGCCGGTATTATTTTTGATCAAGCGATTCATTGAAGACAGAACTGTGCCATCTGCCAATACGACTTCCAGCCCCAGAGTCAAATCTCTCATCATTCCATAGCGGATAACATTAAGCCCTCCAGCATTGCTGGATACGTTGCCACCCACGGTGCACGAACCACGTGCCCCCAGATCCAATGGAAACAACATGTCTTTCTCGGCGACGGCCTGCTGCAATTGCTCCAGGACGCAACCTGCTTGCACAATGGCAGTAGCGCAATCTGTATCGATGGACTCTATCTGGCTCATGCGTTCCATCGATAAGATAACTTCATCCTGCTGGGTATGCTGTCCTTCCACGCCACCCGTATTCCCACCAATAACATTCACTGGCTGTGAATGCTCGTGGCAGAGCCGCAATATTGCGCTAACTTCTTCGGTACTCCTGGGCCTCAGCAGCGCAAGCCCTTGCATTGGCGACGAATCCCAAAAGCTTGTATTCCGGGCCCGAATGGCATCGCCAATGAGCACGTGATCGCTACCAAGCAAGGCTTGTAAGCGTTTAACTACATCGGTCATAGAAGGACCTCGTTTAATAATCTCGCCACGATGACCCTCATTATCTTAATCTGAGTAGCCTCACAACATGGCAATAGCGGCAAGCCCTGATTCAATGCTGGTGATGGACAGAGAAGGCCTTCAGCTTTACTCTATCCCAATGACTTCACCACATCACATTCATGCTCAATCCGGGTTCTGAACACAGCTCGTCCAAGGGCAATATGTTGGCGCTATCTCGGGCCATTGAATCCTATGGCATTGATTCTACGCCTATTCTTCAAGATCACGGCATTGACTTGGCATTACTCGATGATACAAGCCGTATTCCCAGCGAAGCCATGGATGCAATGATTTGCGCGGCGGTGCAGGCCTGCAAAGATGACGGGTTTGGTTTACGTTTCGTCGATTTCATCCAGCCTACGTCTTATCACGCCTTAGGTGTTGCATTGTTGTACAGCCCCACGCTTCGCGCTTTTTGTCAGCGGCTTGAACGGTATTTCGCGATTATTACCACCCTGGATGACACTCGTTTCGTTGAACAGGACGGTCAGGCATATCTGTGCACTCGTCCACTGGTTGACTACAGCGAGACATTGCGCCGTTGTCATTCCGACGGTTGGGCATCGTGGGTAGTCAAATTAATTCGGCTAATGGTCAGACCTGATTTTGCTGCCGAGAAAATTTCGCTTGTTTGGCAGCCCCCGGCGGAATTGCTGAGCGTTTACCAAGACCTCTTCCAGTCAGAATTAGAATTCTCCGCAAGCGAAGCACGCATCCATCTAGATCCTTGTATGCTGGACGAGGCCCTACCCACATCGAACGCCGAGCTGGCGCGCCAGAACGACCAGGTAGTCACAGAATTTCTGACACGAATGAACAAGGCCGATTTACCCGGACGCGTTCGAACCATACTGATTGCTTTATTACCTTCCGGAGAGTTCGGTAAGGTACTGGTAGCGGACGCCGTGCATATGTCGGCCCGTACCTTGCACAACAAATTGGATGCCGCTGGCACCAGCTACCAACACATTCTCGACCAGAGTCGTGAAGAACTGGCCCGCGAGTATATTGGCGGAAACGATTTATCCGTCAGTGAGATTGCCTACTTGCTAGGCTTCGGCGACGTCAGCAGTTTTTCGCGCGCATTTAAGCGCTGGACGGGGAAATCGCCCCGCGCTTACCGCCACAGCGATGGCGCTTAAATTTCGCGGCATAGAGCAAGAGCCGACATAAACAACTCTTTTGCCGTAAATGCCAAGAGCCTGTTGTACGGCTATGCGATGATCTTCAAGCACTCATACTAGGTAAACACTAATGCACGTTCTGGTCATTGGCGCTGGCGTCCAAGGCATTTCCAACGCGTACTTTCTGAATCGCGCGGGGCACGAAGTTACCGTAGTTGACAGTGCGACAACCGCCGCCATGGAATGCAGCTATGCCAACGGTGGCGGGCTTACGCCATCAGCTGCAGCTCCCTGGAACGACCCAGGGGTCTACAAAACGCTGATCAAATATATAGGTCGCAAAGACGCACCGATGATGTTCCGAATGCGCGCTTTGCCTTCGCTTGTTGGTTGGGGATTGCGTTTTTTGTCCTACGCTAAGGAATCGGTTTTTCTCGAAAATACCTTACACAGTACGCGCTTGTGCAACTACTCGATGACGATGATGCGTGAAATCGAGCAAGAAACTGGTATTGATTACCGCGCTACAGACAGTGGCTTACTAATGATATTTAGGGATGAAGAGTCCCAGCAAGGCTTGGAGGCGTTCTACAATTTACTGACAGAGGTTGATGTTCATTACGATTCCTTGTCGGTCGAGCAAACCATAAAGCAAGAGCCAGCGCTGCAACCGATTAAAGATCAGCTTACCGGCGGTATGTTCTGCCCAGCAGACCGATCTGGAGACTCACATCTGTTTTGCAAGAACATGGCAAATTTCACGGCGCAGCGGGGCGTTATATACCAATACAATACCAAGATCACGTCGTTGCGCCAGAATGGCTCGTTGTTTGAAGCAACATCTGAAAACGGTAACGCATTGAAAGCCGATGCAGTGGTAATTGCCGCAGGGTGTTACAGTCCCCAACTTGGCAAACAATTGGGAATAAAAATACCGATCAAACCGGCCAAAGGCTACTCACTTACAATCCCCATTGATGAATGGCAGCAAAAACCAAAAACTCTCGTAGCTGATATGAGCTTGCATGCCGGATTGAACCCACTGAATGGCGAAGTGCTTCGCGTCGCGGGCACCGCCGAGTTTGCTGGTTTCGATACCAAACTAACCCCGGAGCGTATAGACAACCTCACTGGCTTAGTGGAAGCGGTATATCCGGAGCTCGCGGCAAGCATGGACCGCGAGACGCTAAACCCGTGGGCCGGCCTACGACCAATGTCCGTCGACTCGGTTGGTATTGTCGGCGGCACTTCCGTTAAGAATTTGTACGTCAGCGCGGGCCAAGGTCACCTCGGCTGGACGACGGCCGCAGGCTCTGGTCGCATTATCGCTGATCTGCTGTCTGGTGATACTCCAGAAATAGACGTGCAAGCCTACTCCATCAACCGATTCTAGAACTCTTCCTTTCAGCCGAAAAAAAACCCGCTATTAAGCGGGTTTAACGAGGAACTGCATCTATCAAACTCAAGGGGCGATCCTATCGCGCTCCCCAACTGGATGATAACTTCTTAGAAACGATACTCAGCCGACAGGGTATAAGTGCGAGGTGGTGACAGGAAGGCCAGGTTATTGCTAATAAAGAACTGATAGGAATTCGTTGTCAGCTCATCAGTTAGGTTATTACCCACCAACATCACTCGCCATGACTCATCCGCAGATTGAACACCTACCCGTGCATCCACCTTAACCCACGAGTCTTGCTTGCCAGCCGGGTCAATACTGCCTTCGGTGAAGTAATCGTCGCTGAATGACACATTCAGGCCACCTACAAAATTGATGCTATCTGATATAGGTACGCTAATGTCACCCGCTAAATTGCCACTGTATGCAGCTGCGAACGGCCGATCCAGACCAGAGTAATCGCTATTCGCAGGACGTGTAACGCCATCGGCCGTACCCGGACCTCGCAGAAAATCATCGAACTCGGCGTCCAGAAACGCTAGTGACCCACTCAGCAAAAACCAATCATTTACCGCCCAACGACCATCAAGTTCAAGACCTGTCGATGTGGAGCTACTGGCATTGGTGATTGAGGGATCACCCTGGGCATTAAAGGAATTAACCTGTAGGTCATCGTATTGTGTATAGAACGCGGCCACATTCAATTCGGCTGCTCCGTCCAACATACTGGATTTCAATCCCACTTCAATGGTTTTTGCCTCTTCGTCCTCGAACGGCAATGTTTCTGGTTGCGCTTGTACTCCTGAACCAAAGCCACCACTCTTGGCGCTGTTGCCGACTTTCAGGTAGGCCATATTGTCATCGCTGATATCCAATTGAACCAGCAGTTCCGCCATAAAATTATTCGAACTGCGTTTTGCGGCAAAGCCATCAGACCTGGCGGCAAAGCCAATGACTGCAGCCAACAAGTCTGGGCCGCCTAGCCAAGGTGAATAGGTGCCATCTGAGCCTGCGGCATCTGTATCTGGCGCAGGTGTGATGGGTGGCAGAAAGCTGTTGATAACGCCGCCAGTATCGGTCGCATTGCTTGCATAACGATTGTAGTCTTTGTCTTCACTAACATAGCGCACACCTAGCGTCGTGCGAATCTTGTCCGAGACATTCCAGGTTCCAGTCGCAAACGGCGAGATAAGATCCGTATCTTGGGCATAACCGGAGGCAACAAACACATTACCAATTGGCACGCCGAATGCAGCTAGATCGAAGAAGTTGTCTGCTCCGGCTGTTATTTCAGCAGTGTGGTAGTACAAACCTGCTATATAGCTGAAATCTGAGTCTGCAGCAGAGGCATATCGAATTTCTGCACTGGTCTGTTCGTAATCCTCTATGGTCGGCGCAGCCCAGTCAGCGGCTGGCGAGAACAGCAGATCGGTATTGATATCCGACTCTATATCACTGTATGCCAAGAAAGCGGTCATCGCGCCACCGTTGGCTGTATCGTAGATTATTTTTACACTGGCATTGGTAGCTTCTTCCCAGAAGCCAAATTCGCTCTTACCAGAATTGGCACCCGGTACTAGAACGGTGGCCGCACCTGCGCTCGCCGCGAAATTGCCGGGAGTATTATTCTCGGATGGATTTTGCGGCAGCCAATCGTTACTGACTGAAAACACCGACACGTTAACGCCGCCACTGTAGTTATCGAGAGACTCTGCCTTGGCTTCAATCGTTAAATTATCGGAAGGTGTGAAAACAGCACTCAGGCGGAACGCATCAAACTCAGTATCTCCTACAGACTCCCCAGTGTTGATGTTTTCATAGTAGTTCTCACCCTCCGAGGTTTTGAACGCGAAACGAAGCGCGAAAGTATCCGACAGGGACCCACCAATCGCACCTTCCAGAGTGGCTTTTTCGTATTCGCCCTCGTAGGACAGGCGAGCATAACCTTCTAGCTCATCACCTGGACGGTTCTTTTTACTGTGCACACTGATCGCACCAGCCGTAGAGTTCAGACCAAACAGCACAGCCTGGCTGCCTCTTAACACTTCGACCCGGTCAACATCCATGAATGCCGTACGATAGTGCGAGCCGCGCGGCATATAAACGTCATCAACGAATAAACCCACTGATTGCTCAAATGCGCGATCGTTGCCTGAGCCCATACCACGCACGTTCACGAAAGTGTTTGACAAGCCGGTACCAATATTCAAGTTCGGTACCGAAGCGGACATTTCGCTGAAATCATTAATGCCGCGATCGACCAAGGTATCTCCGGATAGTGCCTGGACCGACATTGGGATGTCTTGTATGGATTGCGATCGCTTGGTAGCCGTCACTACGATTTCTTCGAGCACGCCTGCAGCTGCAGTTGTCGTCGCTAGCGCGCAAGCGCTGGCCAAGAGAGTTTTTCCTACTTTGTGTTTATAGTTCATACTGAAACCTTCAGTTATCCTCGATTTTGGTACGACCAATAGTATTCATATGGTCAAAAGAACTCTTGACCTAAACTGCAGCAAAATTGATTTAACGGGAACAAATCGCTGTACGCAATCCGCCGCGTGGTTGAGGCACCTATATTTTATTCGCTAATAAATGGGCGAAATGCATCAATCGGTCACGGGCGGAATTCTGCGCAGAACTGGCACCAGAAAACACAGCCATGACCAAATTTTGCTTCTTGTTTAAGTACACAAATTGGCCAGCAAAGCCCCGTGAGGCCATGGCGCCCTGCGTACGATCATAAATGTACCAGTAATTCTTATAGGCCTTGATAGCCCCTAACGCCGACATATCGCTTTCCTGATAGCGCGTATGCTTAGCGAAGGCTTGCTCATCTTCGTCACTATAGGTCAATGTCGATTCTATCCATGAGGAGGGAAATATTTCATGGCTATTGAGCTTTCCATCGTTAAGGACTGCCAGTCCAAATCGCGCGGCATCACGCAATGTGGTACTCATTCCTCCTGAGGCGAGTACCGTATAGTTTGGGTCAGTGTTCATCAAGGCATCGTGCTCGGTCTGGAGCTTCATCCAAACGCGTTCACGGATAAATTGATGCAAAGGCATGCCGGACTCCTCTTCAATTAACCACCCTGCCACATCCACATTGGCATTTTGATAAATAAAGGATTCTCCCGGCTTAAGTTCAGTGGCGGGTTTGATCAAGGGCAACATAGAACGAACGCCTCTGGGTGCACTTTGAGTAAGTGCACCCGATGCCAAATGCGAATTAGGAAAAATGCCTGCGCGCAACTGATATTCGTAACGCAGCGCACCCGGCGACATCGCATCACTGTGAAATGTGTAGTCAAGTGCACTACGCATATTCAGCACTTGGCGCACAGTAGCCAACTCAAACGCACTGTCTTTAAGCGCACCGATGTAATCGGCGGGCGACTTGCGCAGGTCTATTTTCCCTTCCGCGACCAGTATGCCCATTGCCATACCAACCAACGATTTACCCGCGGAAAACCAGCTGTGATGGGATGATTCTGAGAAGCCGTCGAAATAGCGTTCGTATATTATCTGCCCATCTTTTATCACAACGCAACCATCCACGCTGGCAGCTGTAAACGCGTCGAGCATGGATACAGCTTCGCCATCTCCAGGTGCACGGAATTCAATGGGCTCTATATTCACTTCCTTACCCACTGGTAAGTTATACACCGAGCCACCACGTGCCAGAATTCGGGAAGGTTTCACGCTAAAATTTCTGGCCATCCATCGAATATTCTCAGCTTGCGACCAATTGCTTTCGGTTACAGGCTGAGGTGGGTAGTCACTGAGCGATCCCAAATTGATGTCCGCAATTGCAGGCGCCATAAACATCAAAGCGCTTAGATAAACCAACCAATGTAATACTAGACGCGCACTGCGCTGCATTATGATATTTCGCTTTCGAATCGGCCTTGAATAATAATACGCACTTGCATTGGATACTTGACTCTGTGAGCAGAATATTTGGCTACACCGTTTTAATATCAACGGCCCTTTTATGTCTCAGTAGCTTTTGTTTGTCCCCAGGATGGATCAATGGGGGATGCCTGCGCAAGAAATTGAAAGATCACGATAGACAAAGCCGAAAGCACGGCCATACAGACCCAAAGCATATTATAAGAGTCAGTTGCTTCAAGAATAAAACCGGTTACGCCAATAATCAGCATGCTCGCAATCGAGCCAACCCCTGCCATAAAGCCGTAGAGTATATCCCCGTGTTGAGGGAGTATTTCGCCCGGTATTGGCACATATCCCGGTACGATAATCGCCAACCCAGTAAAGACAAAACAGACTAATAAGACGGCCATCATCAATGTATTTGCGATGGTTAATGCCGTCATTGCAAGACAGACAAGAGCCAGTCCGGCAGCTACCAGGGTCTTGCGAACCCTCAATGCTTTTACACCTTTAGAGAGTTGCCTGTCGGCATATATACCTGCCAGCATGGATGCGACGCCTAACACAGCCCAAGGCAAGATGGCGTAGATGCCGGCCATAGAGGTTGACACTTCAAAGGTATCGACAAAATAGCTCGGTAACCAACTTGCCAGAGTGTATGAAATTCCGGAAAAACACACTGTTAATAGATACAATGTTGTTACCGCAGGGTGGGCTAACAATATCTTCCAGGGAATTTTTCTATGTTGTTTTTGCTCAGCGGTATCCGCGTGTTCTACGTTATTCAGCTCTTCAGGTGTTTCTGCGACTGATGGAACTTGCCACAACCAGAAGAGTGCCCAGACGATACCCATACTTCCAAACAGATAAAAAACAAATGGCCAGCCAAATTTTTCTATCAATACTCCCGTTAAGAGTAACGCAGCAACCGTGCCAATGGAGGAAGCAGCAGAAAACATACTGACAGAGCGTGACCGCTCATGGCTTGGCATCCACTTGTGGACCAGGTTGTAACTGGCCGGAAGCGCTGCACCTTCACCGAAGCCCAGTATGAAGCGGGCAAATAACAACATGGTTAGTGAAATAGAGGCAGCGACTGGGGTTAGCACAGTAAATAATGACCAGAGTAACACTGCGATAAAAAACACATTTCGACCACCGTATTTGTTGGCCAAAAGGCCTCCAGCAACTTGCATGAACAGATAACCAAAAAAGAAGCTGGAAAGAATGAGACCCTTATCGCTATCGGACCAGTCAAACTCCTTTTGCATTTCAATGACTGCAAGCGAAATAAGTGTGCGATCGATATAGCAAAGCAATAGCGCTAGCATCAACAGCGTCATCATTTTGTAGCGTTTAGGCCAGCCTTTGGAAGCCGTCGTCGTTACTGTTGTCACGCTTCATTCCCTTTTTAAAATGCCTTGGTCACAAGCATTTTGATACTAAGCACTGTTATATTGTTAATTGGTCGAACCAACCTCAGGTTGACTAAAAACCTTGATTGCTGGCAGCTCACTCGTGAACTTTTCCACTTCAACCAGACAGCTATGAGCGCTACAAGTCTGGGTCAGGGTGGATGTGCCACGATCCAGCGTCAGCGCATTGGGGTTACCGTGTACCTCAAGGTCAGCGTCTGCAATTACTTGCGAATCAAACCAGGCACCCGTGGGCAATTCAATAATCTGATCACGAATGTCTTCTGATATTTCAACTCCGGCCAGACACGCGCCTCGGTCATTGTACAGTCGGATAATATCCCCATCGACTATGCCTCTTGCGGCCGCTTCTTTGGCGTTCAAACGCGCCCGTTCTCTCCCCTTGATTTTTCGTTTAAGGCTGGTGCGTCCATGATCGTACTGACTGTGCAGCTGAGTTCGCGGCTGATTGGAAATCATATGAAGCGGGTACTTCTGGGCAAGTTCGCTGCCCAGCCATTCGCTGCGGTCATACCAAGCCGGGTGCCCGATACAGTCATCGTAATTAAAGCTGTTAATTTTTTCGGAAAATATTTCTATTTTTCCTGACGGGGTTCTCAGTGGGTTAGCAATAGGGTCATTGCGGAATCGCTCCAGAGTAAAGACATTGTCTTCCAGCTGATCACCCACATAAAACTGTTCCCCCGCCCAAAACTCTTTAAACTCAGGTAGATTTACGTTACTTTTTGCTGCATTTTCACGGGTGCGAGTATAAATAAACTCTACCCATTCCAGTTCGGTTCGCCCTGCGGTGAAAGAGTCCTCAAAGCCTAGCCGTTCGGCAAGCGAGGTAAGGGTTTCATAATCTGTTTGTGATTTCCCATAAGGTGGCACTGATTGTCGCATTGGGGTGATGAAATTATCATAACTACTGCCGCCTAGATCGTTACGTTCGAGCATCACAGCGGCTGGAAAGACAATGTCGGCACGCCGAGCCGTCGCTGTCCAGAAGGCTTCATGGATAATAACGGTATCGGGTTTAGCCCACGCTTTGTCCAGCCTGTTGAGATCCTGATGATGGTGATAAGGGTTGCCGCCTGCCCAGTAGATCAACTTTATGTCTGGGTAAGTGCGCGTCTGGCCATTGAATTGATATTCAGTACCCGGATTTAACAACATGTCACTTAGGCGAGCGATTGGAATAAAGCTCTTATGCTCAGAATAAGCCGCCTCTCCCTGTTCCTGACCCAGGGCCGCCATTTTGTACTGCGGAATGCGACGCCCACCAAAGCCCATATTATGAATACAGCCGTAGCCATAACCGACACCACCACCTATGGAGCCGAGGTGTCCCAGCATGGCCGCAAGCGTGGTAATCATCCAATAGGTTTGCTCGCCAAACTGCTGGCGCTGTACTGACCAGCTGATTCCCAGTGTGCTTTTCTCATGACCAAGTTGCAGCCCGAGTTTGCTAATCACAGTAGCTGGCAGCCCAGATAATTCAGATGCCCATTGTGCGTCCTTGACGACCCCATCGCTCGCACCGGTTAAATAGGGAATAAACTTCTCAAAACCAACGGTGTATTTATCCACATATGACTGATCGTGCAAGCTTTCAGTGTAAATCGTGTGAGCCAGTGCCAACATAATGGCGACGTCACTACCGGGGCGACACGCAAGCCACTCTGCGTCCAGCTCTTCGATAAGATCATCGCGAATAGGGCTGATATTTACTATTCTAAGCCCAGCCTTTTTGAGTTCGCCGAGTTGTTCTCGGGCAGAATGCCTGCCAATTCCGCCCGCGTTTACTTGCGTATTTTTTATCGACGCACCACCAAAGAAAACCATTAGCTTCGAGTGTTCGGCAATTTCTTTGGTGGTGGGCGCTTCACGTACTAACTTCAGGAACGGGATGCCGAGGATATGATCGGTAATGACTTCAGCGGCACCTGAAGAATAAGTATTCACGCCAGTGACAAAGCCTCCCAATCCATTGAGAAAGCGATGTACCTGACTTTGTGCGTGGTGAAAGCGTCCGGCGCTGGCCCAGCCGCCAGAACAGCCATAAATGCTATCGGGGCCAAATTGATCCATGGTGCTGCGGAGAGCATCAGCGGCCAGATCCAGTGCCGTTTCCCAGGAAACTGGTATAAAGCGCTCTTTACCACGACCACTGCCATCACTGGTTTTATTGAGGTAGCCCTCTCGCACCATCGGCTGTGGAATACGGACACCATCGTCATGAGCATCCAGCAGTGACTGGGCGATCGGAGACGGCTCATTATCAACCGCATAAGAGTGGACAGCAATTAGCTGCTCACCATCGGTTTCAACCAGATAGTTGCCCCAATGAGTAGAGGTGGGAACGAGTTTATTATTGTTTGACATGGTTATGCCTCTGCAATATTCAGTAAAAACGTTAGATCCAGACCTGATCGAAGACTCTCATCATATTTCCGCCTAGTACTTTTGCGACATCTGCTTTCTTGTAGCCTTTCTCGAACAGGCAATCGACGGTGGCTGGAATTATTTTAGAAAATTCACCGCATCCAGCAGCACCTTCACCAAAAGCCTCAAACATAAATCCATTATCGTCGTAAACATCAGGCTTGGCTTTGGCGAATGCTTCGACAGCGCTTACGGTAAACATATCGTCGCTAGCAATACCGCAGTGATCGATCCCCACCAGCTGTACGACATAGTCGATTAAGTTGGCACAGTGGCCTGGTTCTATATCGTCTGGCCAGATAGGATCCAACATCCATTCAGTGAAGGTCGGGCAAGTCACGCCACCGGTCTCTGCGGATGCTTTAATTTGGGCGTCAGAGATGTTTCTGTAACACAAGGGATGTGGTCCCTTGGGCACGGAATGGGTATAAACAACAGGTTTGCCTTGCCAGTTTTCCTGCGTGTAGGCAGTGGCGTCCAGGCTGGTTTTTTCGCTACAATGACTAAGGTCCAAAACCATACCGTATTTGTGCATGGCATCGATCACTTGCTTACCATAATGAGTTAGACCGCCATCTTCTTTGTGTAGCGGCACAATACAGCCATCCCCTGAACGGAAGCGTTCGTTATAGGCGAGCAACATACTACCAACGCCCATTTCTCGCATTAATAGAATATTTTCTGGATCGCCGTCGAGTACTTCTACCGTCTGACAGTTCCAAATAACGGCATATTGCCCATTTTCGTGAGCGAGTCGAATATCATCTGTAGAATGAACAAACCGGTACTTTTCCGGCTGCTCACACATCACCCGTCGCCATTGACGGTGTTCCTTGAAAAAATCGCTCAAGCGAGAGTCAGCAAACGCGATAGAGTACTGGCCACCAGTAATTCCGGCCGCAAATGCACGCCCCATGTAATCGTGTAGCTGAGGCTCCTCAAGCCAGCCCATTTGCCATGGTGAGGCCACAAAATCCAGAACGATATTATCTTTGACGAATTGCTTGGCCCTATCTGAGGCGTCCCATGTTTTACTTTCGATGCTCATAAATAATGTCCCTTTCCAGGATTGTGTTTTCGTTATCTTGTTTCGTCCCAGAGTACCGGGCAATCAAAACACTCAAAATTATGACGAAAGATGGAGTGATTTATGAACAAGTTGTATCTCACCCGAGTAACTGGTTCAGAGACGAACGAGGTCCAACGCCGTGCATACATTACGTTATTCAGAGCATTATCACAGCTTGTCGGGCGCGGCTCTTGGCAATAAGGGAAAAAAATTTAGCCCGTGAAGACAATGACCCTGCCGGCAGTAAAATTGCCCGAATTGCTATCGCTAATAGCAAATTGAACCGAGATACTAATGTCTTATTTTGCGAATTGAGTGCGCCCCCATGAGCGGATCGAGCCGAATTACACCCACCTGCACTCACTGGGGCAATTACCGTATCGAGTCAGACGGAGAATCGATATTGGCTGTTCACCCTTACGACGCTGATACCGAGCCCACCGCAATCGGGCAGTCTTTGCTGAATGCACTGGATAGCGATGTCAGAATTGCGCAACCTATGGTTCGCGCCGGCTATCTAGAGAATGGCCGCGAAAGCGAGGGTAGCGGGCGTGGCCAAGAACCTTTCGTTCCGGTGTCATGGGATAGCGCACTGGATCTGGCTGCGCAGGCCTTACAACACACTAAAGATAACTACGGGCCAAATGCGGTATACGGTGGCTCCTATGGTTGGTCCAGCGCCGGACGCTTTCACCACGCACAAAGCCAAGTCCATCGATTTTTGCGCCTCAATGGCGGTTATGTGGCTTCAGTAAACAGTTATTCGACAGCTGCTGCTGAAGTTATTATCAAGTACATACTCGGCTTCCCTTTGCTAAAACTTCTACGCGAAGCACCTACGCCAGCAGAAATTGCGAAACACAGTAAAACGCTGGTGTTGTTTGGTGGCGCGGCGGTAAAGAACACGCAGGTGAACGCCGGCGGGATCGGCAATCACTCGCCGCGAGAGCAGTTGCTGGCTATGAAGAAAGCCGGTGTGAAAGTTGTTAATGTCAGCCCTATTCGTGATGATGTGATTGCTGAACTGGACGCACAGTGGCTGCCCTGCCGACCTGGCAGTGATGTAGCGATTATGTTGGGCATGGCGCATACTCTGTTCAGTGAAGATTTGCACGACAGGGCCTTTCTGGATACATATTGCGTCGGGTTTGAGTCGTTTCTTCCTTACTTGTTGGGCGATGATGATGGCGTCACCAAGGACGCCGCTTGGGCCGAATCATTATCCGAAATTCCAGCGGAAACGATTCAACAACTTGCGCGTGACTGTTCACGTAACCGAAGTTTGCTCGGTATCAGCTGGTCATTACAGCGCCAAGAATTTGGCGAACAAACCTGGTGGATGATAACAACCTTAGGTTCTATGTTAGGTCATATTGGCTTGCAAGGTGGAGGAATCGGCTACGGTTACGGCTGTATTCATAATATGGGTTTTGGCGGGCGAAAAATTCCAAACTATAAAATGGGCTCATTCGGGCTGGAAATTGGCGAGCGCTCAGACCCGGACGGAGTATTTATCCCGGTCGCCCGACATGCAGACATGCTGAATCACCCAGGCGAAAGCTATCACTATAATGGCCAGGTTCTTCAGTATCCTGATGTAAAACTGATTTACTGGGCAGGTGGTAACCCGTTTCACCATCATCAGGATCTGAACGAGCTGCATAACGCCTGGAGTAAACCCGACACCATTATCGTCAATGAGTCGTTCTGGACGGCCACGGCGCGGCACGCTGATATCGTGTTTCCGGCCACCACCAGTTTAGAGCGCAATGATATTGGCGGCAGCAGTTACGACGATTACATTTCACCGATGCGCCAAGCGGTGAAGCGTTTCGGCGACTCTCGGCATGACTTCGAAATATTTGCCGAACTCGCAGCGCGACTGCGCTTCGGTGAACAATTCACGATGGGGCGTTCGGAGATGGATTGGGTGCGGCATCTTTACGAGCAAACACGTAAAAGTGCTGCAGAAAACCAGATAGTCCTGCAGGAATTTGATGAGTTTTGGGCTGGGGAACAACATTACGTAGGGAGCCAACTGCCGGATGCTGAATTTGCACTGGAAAAATTTCGCCGCGACCCCCAGAAATACCCTTTAAAAACGCCATCTGGCAAGATCGAACTGTATTCTGAAAAGATTGCTAGTTTTAATTATGACGACTGCGTCGGACATGCGCGTTGGTTCGATCGTCAGGAATGGCTCGCCGGCGAACGAGCCCAGCGATTTCCGCTGCACCTGATTTCCAACCAGCCCAAAACACGACTTCATAGCCAGTACGACCACGGTGTTACTAGTCGTGTGCACAAGATACAAGAACGTGAACGAGCCCGACTCAGCACGCACGAAGCACAAAAAAGAGGGTTGGATAACGGCAATATTATTCGTGTATTCAACGATCGCGGTGCCTGTCTGGCAGGACTAGAAATTTCAGACGACATTCGCGACGGCGTACTAGAACTTCCTACCGGGGCGTGGTTTGATCCTCAGACGATTGACGGCGAAAAGCTGGAAGTACACGGTAACCCAAATGTGTTGACGCGCGATAGTGGCACCTCATCGTTAGCGCAAGGTTGCAGTGCGCACAGTTGTCTTGTGGAAGTGGAACTTTACACAGGAGAATTACCCCTAGTAAGTGTGTTTAAGCAGCCGATAACTGAGACAAATCGATAGATTAGCTATTCATTGCCCTGGTTCGCAAGCTAACTTTGTCCAACTTGCCGTTAGGTAACAGTGGCATAGCTTGAAGCTGCTCGATAATTTTCGGCACTTTGTAATTTGAAACTCTCTCTTTGCACCAGCCCTTTATGGTCTGCTCATCTACCGCTGTTCCCTCGGAAGCCAATAGGTATGCGTGCCCTACTTCGCCATATAAACTATCGGGTATACCCACAACAGCAGCACTGACAATATCTGGATGTGATTCAATGCAAATCTCCACTTCGCGCGGATAGATATTGTAACCACCCGATTTGTACATTTCCGAGCGCCGCGCTGAAAACTTAAAATTGCCGTCGGGCAACACCTCTACAAGATCACCACTGCGCAACCAACCATCTTCCGTGAACGCCGCCTGAGTTGCTTCGGGCCGCTCAAAATAACCTACCATGCAGTAATCTGGTTTGACCTGAAACTCCCCCACTTCGCCCACATTACATGCTTCACCTTGTTCGCCGACCACCCGACAATCGTCACCGATTAGCTTGCCAACAGAGACTGCCAACACCTCTGGGTCCAAATCTGGGTCGCTAAAGATAACGCCCACACAGGTCTCTGTTGAGCCGAAGCAGGTTTGAACCACTCCATTGCCTAGCTGGCGCAAGTGATGCAGAAGTTCACGCGAGATAACCCCGCCGGAAAAGTTGATGCACTCCAGAGATTCGAATTTTTCCTGATCAAAAGCCGGGTCATCAACCATTAACTGATACATCGTTGGAAACATCACCATGAAATTGATTTGTCCCGCCTGGACTACGTCGCCGACCTCGGCCGGATTAAACTTCTGGCGGAAATTGACCGTGCCACCCCCAATCAGTGCCGCACCAGCCACCATTTGCATCCCGCCAACATGGTTTAGCGGCAAAGGACAAAACACACGTGGATAGTCGCTAACTTTAAACTGCAGCCATTGCACATGCGCGCGATACACCATCGCTTTGTTCGGTAGCATGCAGCCCTTGG
>JBGCDE010000229.1:0-35163 GCA_045105115.1 Pseudomonadales bacterium
CTTTCTCAAAGGTTTTCCAAACAGTGACACCGTCAATTTTTTCACCTTGGGGTTGGCCATAGTCGTACACAATAGTGCTGACCTCATAACCCAGCTTCGCAAAGGCCTTCGCAAGAATGACCTGTTGAATGGATTCGCCGCCGAAAAAATGACCAGTCACATCAGGGTTTAGAACCGGATAGTTATCGGGACCTATGAAGCATATGCTGTTTGGCATTAAAAATATCTTACGGCCTTGAATAGCGCTTTGATGGATATCTAAGACTAGCAGTTGGACACTCGCGTCGCTAGGGTTTACCGTTCATCGCCTTTTACATAAATCCGCACAGTATTCTGGCTAATCCGCCCCCTAAACACGCTTTCTACAAGAGCTACGCTATTCTTATAGAAGATAAGTTTATATTGGCTTGTCACCATATTCATGGACGAATAAGTGAGCAATAAAAAGCGTCTCGAAATTCCTGAGGCTGAAATTTACGAGTTCTTGAACG
This sequence comes from Pseudomonadales bacterium, assembly GCA_045105115.1. GTDB lineage: Bacteria > Pseudomonadota > Gammaproteobacteria > Pseudomonadales > JAUIET01 > JAUIET01. The sequence continues at coordinate 492 of JBGCDE010000229.1, forward strand.
CCTCGCGGCGTCGACAGCTGTTGTGGACCACGGCCATACTCGCTGTGATTGTCGGCAGCTTGATAACGCTGCGCATGGTAATGGTTGGTACGGGAAACTCTTTGTATGCCGGTCCTATTGCTCTTTCCGGTCTGATCGCATTATTCGTTGCTTTAAAGCTTGGTTTTTCTACTCGCTATGCAGCGGTCATATTGCTGGGTATTTTGACTGGCCTGTTAGCTCTGCTGGGCTTGTTATCGGGTGGTTTGGATGGCCCGGTAATCGTCATCGCACCCTTCATACCTCTACTGGGAACTCTCATTCATGGTCAGCGCGCCGGTATCATCTGCGCGATAATCTGTATGTGTATTATCAGCACCTTCGCCATCGCCCATGTAAGTGGTGTTAACTTCTCTACTCATGGTTACGATGTGGATCAACGCAGCATTGTACGAGCGGCTTTCCTGATCGCATTCATACTCGTCAGCACTTTCGTCGGTAATTACTTTGCACAAATCAGCGATGCAATGGCCGCCTCAATTTGGCAGCACGCTACCCATGATCACTTAACCGGACTGGCTAACAGGCGCAGCCTGGATAGCTCGCTTGACCGAGAGCTACGGATTGCACGGCGCGCTAATTCCTCGCTAACATTGATGATGATAGATATCGACAACTTCAAAAAATACAACGACAGCAATGGACACCTTATGGGTGATCAGTGCTTGAAAAAGATCGCCGATAGTTTGCACAGTAATGTACGCCGCCCTGCCGATATTGTAGCGCGCTATGGCGGTGAAGAATTCGTTGCTCTGCTGCCGGGTACACCCGCAAAAAATGCTGCGATCGTGGCTGAAAAAATTAAAGACGGTGTCGCTCAATTACGCCTGCCCTACTCTACCGGAGAAAATGAGAGCGAAGAAAATGTCGTGACAATCAGCATTGGTGTGGCCTCTCTCTTGAATGATGATAACTACGACGCGCAGCAGCTACTCAGCCGTGCCGACAAAGCGCTTTATCTAGCCAAAGAAAATGGTCGAAATCGTGTTGAATTCGCGGCCAATGTGGCCGAATCTGAGAACGGTAGTAAGCCTGCAGCAAATGATGGCCAATCGCTAAGGTCGCAGCAAGCCTGATTCTAATAAAATAGATCCGAAACTGGCAACCACCCAGCGGGTCAACTATGAGCAGCGGAAAAACACTTCAAGGTAAACACGCATTTATCACTGGCGGTTCGGGTGGTATTGGTAGTGCAGTTGCTGCAGCGCTTGCCAGCGACGGGGCTGCAATTACGATGATGGCACGCAATCCAGACGCTCTCAACGAAACACATACCTCGCTTATTCAGCAGCTACCCAATGCAGAAATCCATTGCGTCGCCGGTAATGCTTTGAGCGAGGAAGATGTGCAAGCAGCCATCGCTGAGGCCGTCGCGCGTTTTGGTTCACTGGATATTTGCGTTCCCACCGTCGGTGGCGGCTCTATACGGCCATTGCTAACTCACTCTGCAGACACTTTCATGCAAGACATTGAGTTAAACATTTTGTCGTGTTTTCTAGCGGTTCGCTATTGTGTACCTCATATGTCTCAGGCCGGTGGGGGCAGCATCGTATTGATTTCATCAGACGCCGCAAAATTGGCGTTCCCTTGGTTACCGGCCTACTGCACGGCTAAAGCCGGCCTGGAAGGTTTGACCAGACAATTGGCGGAGGAATTATCAAGATACAACATTCGGGTTAACGCGGTTAGACCTGGGCTTACACGCACCCAATGCACCGAGGCGATTTTTGACAACGATGAGCTTGTACAGCAATTTGCGGCGCAAAAACCCTTGGGGCGACTTGGCGAGCCCTCAGATATTGCGGCCGGAGTGCGTTATCTAGCCGGTCCAGAGGCCAGCTGGGTTACTGGGCAGAGCCTCGCTATCGAAGGTGGTAATGAGCTCAGAGCCGCCGCCGATCAGGGACCACTGGTAGAGCAAATTTTTGGCACTGAAGTGTGGCGGAAAGTATTGAGCGGCGAGGACCCCGGGCCAGTTTAATGGCGAATTTGTCCAAACTGCGTACAATACGGCGTGTACCCGCTCTAATAATTATCGCTTAGTCGACTAAAATCTGGAGACAAGTTTATGACTGACTCGCCCACAGCAAGCCCATTAATCTTGCCGACCATCAGTGAATATCTGGACCATCACGCTACTCACCACACTGATCGCGTTTGGTTGCGTGACCGAAAAGGTGACGACTTTACAACGTGGACCTGGCAGCAGGCACGTGAAGAAGCACACGCGCTGGGCGCATGGATGGAACAACATTTTGGCTCTGCTCAAGATAAAGAGCACGGCACCGTTATGGGTATCTTATCGAAGAACCGTGCGCACTGGATGCTGGCCGACATGGCTATGGTCTGTTCGGGTAATGTATCGGCCCCCCTTTTCACAACGATGTTGGCCGACACCGCTCAGTACATACTCGATTTCACGAAAGCGCGGGCAATTATCGTAGGAGACGCAGCCAATTGGGACAGCGTCAAACAGAGTTTGTCTAAGGATATTGTGGTCATCGCATTGCCCGGTTTTGACCCGGGTGTTGATCACATTCAATGGAATGATGTGCTCAAGGATTATCGTGGGCAGTCCCCTAAATACACGGTACACCAACAGGACTTGATGACCTTACCTTTTACATCCGGTACCACTGGTTTGCCAAAAGGGGTTATGCAAAACCATGATTCCATGTTAATTCCCATGCAACGTGCCGGCGAATCATTCCAGATGAAATCCGAAGCGCGTTTTCTTTCTTACCTTCCCTTGGCGCACATTGCGGAAAGACAATTGGTGTGGATACAAAGCCTGTTGCATTGCGGTGAAGTTACTTTCAATGAAGACTTAAGCACTCTGGCACGGGACATGGCAGAGACCAAACCCACTTTTTTCTTTGGTGCGCCAAGAGTTTGGGAACAATTGCATCAGGGTGTTTTGGCAAAACTTGGCGGGCAACAAGCGTTGGATGACGCCCTGGCACAAGACAAAAAAGGCACTCAACAGTTCTTACAAGCGGCACTGGGCCTGCATGAAGCTGAGTACATGCTCACCGCGGCCGCGCCAACCCCACCTGCATTGATTGAATGGTATGAGAGCATCGGCATTACATTGTTTGAAGGCTATGGACAAAGCGAGGCAATGGGCCTGATTGGCAATTCACCCGAACATCGCCGCGTTGGTTCAATTGGCAAGCTAATAGAGGGGGTTGAAGCAAAAATTCTTGATGATGGTGAGCTGTGCGTTAAAAGCACTGGTCTGGCGCCAGGCTACTACAACAATCCCGAAAAAACAGCGGAAACCTTTGTTGATGGTTGGGTACATACTGGCGACAAGGCAAAAATAGATGATGACGGCTTCTACTACATAACCGGTCGAGTGAAAGATTACTTCAAAACGATTCAAGGAAAATTCGTAGCGCCGCCACCTATAGAGGGTGAATTTGCAGAGTGTCAGGATGTAGAACAACTGTGCCTGTTAGGCCGCGGTTATTCGAAAACGGTAATGGTAGTTGTGTTGTCAGAACGTGCGAAGCAGCAGGATACAGACACCATAGCGCAGATGCTGAAAGATCAAGCACAGCGCGTTAATGATACGATAGATAAGCACGCACGCATTGGCGCTGTTATTGTATCGGCTGAGCCCTGGACGATAGAGAATGGAATGTTGACACCTACGCTAAAAATCAAACGCGATGAGATTGAAGAACTGTTTGGAGAAGATGCACAGGCGCTGGCTAGAAGCTCAGCAGAGCAAGGCTCAATTCTTGTGGATTGGCACAAGGCTTAATCAGCTGACCCTGAAGGCATTCGACGTTCTATGTTTGATTTAAGTGGTAAGACAGCGTTAATAACCGGCGCCGGTCGCGGCATGGGGGTGGGCATTGCACGCTGCCTTGCAAGCGCGGGCGCCAGCGTGATAATCAATGATATCAGCGAAAGAAGCGCGCACCGCACCGCAGAGCAATTACAATCCGAAGGCTTTGAAGCCAAGCCATTGGCCTTTGACGTTACCAGCCTGGAAGATTTTGAAGAGGCCATCCGATCACTGGGCGGCGTTGACATACTAGTGAGTAATGCCGGTATTGTCAGAGTGTCCCAACCCGGTGATCACTTTGCTCGATTCGCTGATAGCAGACCTGAATCCTGGCAAGCGCAATTTGATCTGAATGTGTTCGGTGTGATGAATGGAGTTCGCGCGGTGTTACCTGGTATGCGCAAGAATGCATGGGGTCGGATCGTTACGGTCAGCTCGGATTCCGGTCGTAAAGGTGGGGAAGGACTCTCGATTTACGCGTCTGCGAAAGCCGCAGGGCTGGAGTTCACCAAGTGCGTAGCGGTTGAAGAAGGCGCGAACGGCGTAACAGCTAATACCGTGTCATTGGGCTTGATGGAAAACGCTGCCCAAACAAACGATGAGCAATTGAAAGCCTATTTTGACTCCTTATTGGCACGCACACCGGTTGCGCGACCCGGCACAGGACACGACGTAGGTGCTGCGATTACTTACCTCTGCTCTAATGAAGCGGCTTGGGTCACTGGCCAAAATTTACCGGTTAATGGCGGCTTTGATACATTCTAAGTAGCGATAGTGAAGAGCAAGCTCCCTAAAAAATCCAGTCGCGGTGACATAGATCAATTTCTTAGCGATGTGAAACAACGACTGCCCGCTCAGAGTGATAGTGTGACGGGGCGATTGTTATTTGCTATTGATGCCACTGCCAGTCGCCAAGCTACATGGGATACTGCGTGCTATTTACAAAGCCATATGTTCCGCGCTGCATCAAAACTAGGTGGTCTGGCAATGTCTGTGTGTTTTTTCCGCGGCTTTGATGAGTTTCGTGCAAGTTCATGGCATAGCACGGGCGAGCAACTTCAGAACAAAATGAATTCTGTAAGATGTTTGGGCGGGCAAACACAGATTGCACGCGTATTACGCCACGCAGAAAAAGAAACACGCAAGCAGCGTATTCAGGCAGTGGTGTTTATAGGTGACGCCTGTGAAGAAACCGCCGGCCCGCTTTATTCGCTGGCAGGAAAATTAGCCTTGCTGAATACGCCAGTATTCGTTTTTCAGGAAGGAAAAGATAATAGGGTTGCCAGAATATTTGAAACCATCGCGCAGCGAAGCGGTGGGGCTTATTGCCAGCTTGATGAAAACAGTGCAGAGTTTCTGACTGAATTATTATCGGCTGTAGCCGTGTATGCCAGCGGTGGTCGAGACGCTTTGTTAAAGCTGAGCCGAGATAAACCGCGATTGGCGCAACTTAGCCAACAATTAAAGTAGCTTATAGCATGTCACGAATTCTACTTGTTGCACTGGCTATATTCGCGGTGATTATGTGGTTTCAAATTCGAACCGTAAAAAACCCGCGAAAACGCAAAGAACTCACACGCAAAGTGGTGCTCTGGTCAACCGTGGGCATTCTGGTATTGCTTGCTGCCAGCGGTCGAATGCATTGGGTTGGCGCCGCTTTAGCCGCGCTGCTGCCTTTAATACGGCCGCTTCTTTTCTTCGCATTGCAGAACATCCCATTGTTAGCCTCGATGTATAAACGCTATGCATCAGGATCAAGCGCCAAGGCTACGTCGTCCGTAGAGTCAGATTACCTAACAATGCAATTGAATCATGAGACCGGTGAACTGAATGGCGATATTGTGCAAGGACCCAATGAAGGCGCTCAACTATCAGAGCTAAATCAAGCACAACTGCAAGAGCTTTTAAAGTACTACGGTTTGCATGATTACGATTCAGCACGATTGCTGGAAAGCTATATGGAACAGCGCTTTGAGCAAGACTTTGAGTCAGCAGAGCAATCTGAAAAGAACTCGCAGGTGCAAACCGACGGAATGAACCAGGATGAGGCCTTGGCGATTTTGGGTCTGGATGAATCGGCCGATAAAGCCGACATCATTGCGGCACACCGCGTGCTCATGCAAAAACTGCACCCTGACAGGGGTGGTAACGATTACCTGGCCAGCAAGCTGAACGAGGCAAGAGATCTGCTACTTAAGTAGTAGTCGAACAAAATCGCTGCAAACGGCTGCAGCCGTCCATGAGCACATCCATGGTTTGTACCAGCGACAAACGCACGTGACCCGCTGTGGCCTGGCCAAACGCACTGCCAGGCAGAACTGACACGCCTTGAGCGTCCAGCAAGTTAGACGCAAATTCAGTATCGTCTTCACAATGGCCGCGCACATCTACCATAACAAACATGCCTGCTTGCGGTCGAAGATAGGCGAGATCTGAAATGTCGTCCAGGCGCTTACACACAGCGTCTCGCCGCTTGGCGTAGCGGTCGCACATTTCCTTTACGTAGTATTCGTCGTTGTTCAAGGCGAATGCCGCGGCATCCTGAATAAACTGTGGGCAGCCAAACATAGACATGGTTGAGAAGTTGCCCAAATGATGAATTAAAGATGACGGTGCCACCACCCAACCCATTCGCCAACCACTCATTGCATGAGACTTCGAGAGGCCGTCAATTACTATAACGTTGTCGAGATGATCTGCCGCACTGCGCAGTGAGACATGCTGCTTTTCATAAGTGAACATGGAATACACTTCATCACATAACAGCCAGATATTTCGCTGCGAACAATAGTCAGCAACCGCCTTCAGCGTAGACTTCTTGATAATGGCACCGGTCGGATTTGCCGGTGTGTTCAAAAATACCAAGCCAGTATTGTCTTTAATCGCCCCCACAATGTCCTCAAAAGTGGGCACAAAAGCATTTTCTGATTTAGCCGTTGCAAGCTGAACTTCCAGCTGCAAGCCATTTGTAATCGGTGGGTAACCTACGTACTGAGGCTCAACAATAACGATGCCATCACCAGGATTGAGCAAACACGACAATACCGAATAGATGGCATTAGTGACACCAGGAAAAATAGCAACGTTTTCTGCACTGCAAGCGAACGGTGACACGCGAGTTTCGTAATCTGCGACGGCGCGACGCAAGTTTAGCTCGCCCAATGCAGGGGAATAATGCGTTCTGCCTACGCGCATATGGCTAACGGCATTATCAATAATTGGATCAGGTGTTCGAAAATCCGGGTCGCCTATCGACAGCAGCACAACATCTTCACCTTGGCGTTGCATTTCCAAAGCCCGGTCATGCACGGCCCATGCACGGGCATTAACGTCACCATCAAGACGCTTTGCCAGATCGCTGTACTCAGCGCTAAACACAGCGACGGTCATTTTGCTTGCCGCTTTGGGTTGAGCTGAATCAAGCTCAATATTTCAAACAACATCTGCGCTGCCACATGCGCCGTATTGGTAGTTGGGTCGTATTGGGGGGCGACTTCCACAACATCACCACCAATAATATCCGCGCCCGCCATTCCCCGCACAATCGCCAGAGCCTCGCGCGAACTCAAGCCTCCTACTTCGGGTGTGCCGGTACCCGGTGCAAATACCGGGTCTAATCCATCTACATCAAAACTGAGATAGAAAGGCAGGTCGCCAACGATCTCACGCGCCTTGGCAATCACTGCGTCTAAGCCCATGTCACTAATTTCATGAGCACGAATAACCGTCATGCCGGATGCCTCAGAAAACTCCCAAATATACTCAGCATTACCACGTATACCAATCTGAATAGTTCTCTCAGGATCTAACACGCCATCCAGAACAGCATTTCGAAACGGCCCGCCATGATGAAACTTCTCACCTTCATACGGCCCACCGGTATCGCAATGAGCATCAATGTGCACCATGCCTACCGGGCCGTTGGCGCCAAGCGCCTTGAGCACCGGATGCGTCACTGAATGATCGCCACCAACAGACAGTGGGATTACACGGTCAGCAAGCACGCCCTGCGTAAAATCAAAAATATCCTGATGAGATTGATTAAGGTCGAAACGGCTTTGCATGGGAACATCGCCTATGTCGGCCACCGCCATTTCATGCACTGGCGCGCATCGGAGCACATCATTATAAGGACCTATTCGCTCGATAGTCCGTAAGGCCCTGGGACCAAAACGCGCTCCGTTTCGATTAGTAACGCCCAAATCCATGGGTATACCGAACAAAGCGACATCCAAATCACTAAGTGTGCCTTTCTCAGAGTCATACTGTCTGAGCGGCGCGTCCAAAAATGTCGGCACACCCGCATACGGTGGCGAGCGTCTGTCGCCATCTGAAAAAATCATACTGGCAATATGCTGGAAGTGCGCGTCATGCATATCTGAACCGCCAGCATTTCCATACAATTGCCGCAGACGCTCGAGTTTTTCTTGCTTGTCTTGTTCAGCCATGACCACCTCGTTAGTGTCGTTATTTAGAACACCCTGTATTTATAGCCTAGTTGCTTGCTTTATCAGCGGCCAGTTCTTCGCTTATCCATTCCTTAACTCGTCGCTCCAATACCGAAAGAGGCAGCGCACCGCCGCTTAGCACCCGGTCATGAAACGCTCTGATATCAAAACTTGTTCCTAATGCAGTACGTGCGTTTGCGCGTAACTCCAATATTTTGAGCATGCCAATTTTATAGCTAGTGGCTTGGCCCGGCCAAACGATGTATCGCCGCACTTCCGAACGAATACTCTCTTCCGGCTCTGGAGAATTCGTCATAAAGTACTGAACCGCCTGCTCTTCGCCCCAGCCCTTAGAGTGAATACCGGTATCAACCACAAGGCGAATCGCACGCCAGATTTCGGACGACAACTGACCAACACGAGAATACGGATCTTCATATGCGCCCATTTCACCCGCCAACACTTCAGAATACAGCGCCCAGCCTTCAACATACGCCGTGAAACTGGCCTGCGTGCGAAACTGCGGTACAGAGTCCAATTCCTGGGCGATTGAAATTTGCATATGATGCCCGGGAAGACCTTCGTGATACGCAATAACTTCCATTTGATTTTTTGGCATAGCCGTCATGTCAGATAGATGCGCGTAGTAGATGCCTGGACGTGAACCGTCAGGAGTACCTGCATAGTAATGCTGCGCGGCACCATCTTGCTCACGGAAAGCTTCAACGCGTTTAACCACCAGATCAGCTTTTGGCAGTAAACCAAAATAGTCCGGCAGTCGTTTCTTGATAAACGCGAGATAAAATTCTGCGCCGTCTATATAGCCCTGCCGACCCTCATCGGTGTCTGGAAAAAAGAACTGTGGGTCGCTTCGCACATGCGCAAAAAAATCTTGCAAGCTACCGTTAAAGTTCACTTCATTCATAACTTTTTCAATATCACCACGGAGCCGCTCAACCTCGGCTAAACCAATGTCATGGATTTCGTTTGCAGATAAGCTGGTGGTGGTGGAAGCCGCTAACTGATGATTGTAATACGCCTCGCCATTTGGAAGACTACCAGCACCCTGAGCCTGCGCGGTGGTACGAGCGCTGTCTTGGCGAAGCCAATCTATCAGTGTTTGGTACGCGGGTTTGAATTGCTGCAGCAAGGCTTTTTTCACTTGCGATTGATAGTCTAAGGCAGCGTCATCCGAAATTTTTCGAGCATCAAGCAAGCTGCTAATCTTGGTATTGGAACCAGCCCAAAGCGGTGAATCTTCCGCCGACTCAGTATCAAAAGGTTGGCCAATCAATAGATTTGTAGCCTGCTCAATCGCACCTTCATACGCAAAGCGTGGGGGGCGAATGCCGTTCTCAGCCGCTTTTTCAGCTCTCGCCTGCAGCTGAGCAATTGCTTGCGCCACAGCAGCTATGCGCCGGATGTAGGCCTGCAGGTCAGCCTCGTCTTCGACCTTATGGAAATTGAGAAGAAAGTTGGGTAGAAACGACTGCATGCCGCCCATTTGCTCGAAGATATAGTCGTGCTGATTGAAGGAACTTCCGGCAGCTGCTATCTCGTATTGGTACTTCCAGATATCGTAAGAGGCCTTCGCTTCATCGCTCAAAGCATCATAGTCAAACAATCGCTCCATTTCCCGAACAGACTCTTGCTTCCACGCAAGTTGCTCGGCTTCAGCCTGCTCACTGTAGTCATCAATCTTGTCGTACTGTTCTTTGCGTCCTAAAAAGGTCAGTGCAACCGGGCTTGATTGCAGTTCTTGCTCAAATTTCTCAGCGAACCATGTGTTCAAACGCTCACTTTCAGTGGGAGCGACCGGCAGGTTTGGCTGGCTTGTGTCGCTAACCGGTGCGCATGACCATAAGAGCAAAGACAGGAGAGCAACAACACAACTCGTTCGTACTTCTTGCATGATTTTTGAATCTCTTTATCAGTGACTCATATTGAAACATTGATCGCTTCATTGCGCCAGCTCATCCATCTTGAGTAGTAGCCAAGCCAGCCGATCGTAAAACGCCTGCTTGACCGCAAGCCATAAGGAATTTGCTTCGGTCAGATCGTATGCCTGGTGCGCCTGATCCAAAACATAGGCCTGAATAGCACGCACACCGTCAGAATCTAACACCTGGTCAAAGCGGGGCATACCGGCGGATATCATCATGCCATTCAATACCACTTCTTCAAAATTATCGTGCCAGACAGGATCCAGGTAACGCAGGTCTGGTATTGACCCGTCGCTTACAACACCTGAACCATGGCAACGATTGCAGTAGCGATGGTACAACTCAAGCCCCTGTTGCAATAGCTCGTCATCAACCGCAGGCATTGGTGGCGGTTTTCCAGCATACACGGCTGCTGCGCTCGGCTTGGGTAGCACAGCCTTGCCATTCAATGTAAACGCCAGCATTCGACCATTGGCTGTTGATGGATTTAACTCAGTACCTGAAATAAGGCTGATGCCACCACCACGAGCAACAGGAACCGAAACGAATTGTGTGTTGCTTACCGCATAACTTATAGGGCTACCAACAATGCCATTGCCGGTGGCATAGCGAAACACCTCGGCACCACTTTCAGCGTCATGTGCGGTAAAGAAGCCATCCACCGTGCCTTGAAACACCAACTGCCCAGCGGTGCTCAATACGCCCCCATTACCTATGAAAGGGCGTGGAATCTGCCATGCTTTTTGTTGCGTGAGCGGATTCCAGGCCAGTAGAAATCCATTTACAAACGCTTTGCCGAGCGTGCGGTTAAGCTGCTGATTGTGCAATGGCAATGAAGTTTCTACGCCCGTATTCCAAACGTTTTTCTCCATCTTGAAATTTGCTTCAGTGCTCAGCTCACCACCCATATGCTGACCTGGAATGTAGACCAGACCGGTTTGCGGACTGAATGACATGGGATGCCAATTGTGAGAACCAACCCCGATTGGATACACCATGAACGGCTCAGATGGATAGTCTGCGCCCGGTGTCAGTACCGGGCGGCCACTGTCTAACTCATAATGACTCGCCCAATTTACCCGCGTGCCGAATTTTTCGGCCGACAACAATTCGCCGGTTTCGCGATCAAGCACATAGAAGAAGCCAGATTTAGGCGCATGCAATAGCAATTTGCGCTGCTTTCCTTGCCACGGCAAATCCGCCAGAATCATGTGCTGGGTTGCGGTGTAGTCCCAAGTTTCACCAGGCACTTCTTGATAATGCCAAACGTACTCGCCAGTGTCGGGTCGCAAGGCGAGAATAGAACAGAGAAAAAGGTTATCGCCGCCGCCTGGACTGCGTATGTGTTTGCTATGCGGTGCTCCGTTTCCGACACCAACATAGAGCAAGTCCAACTCCGGGTCGTAGGCAAGCGAGTCCCACACCGTGCCACCACCGCCAAAAGTCCACCACTCACCCTTCCAGGTTTCAGCAGCCATGGCCATTTGTGGATTTTCGAAACCCAGTTCAGGATTACCCGGAACCGTATAAAACCGCCACACTTGCTCACCACTTAGGGCGTCATAGGCACTCACATAACCACGAACCCCGTACTCTGACCCAGCGTTACCAATAATGACTTTGCCTTTAACAACGCGGGGAGCACCGGTTATCGAGTAATTCTCACCCTCTGGTGTGGTTTGCACCGACCAGCGCTGCAGCCCGGTTGCTCGATCAATCGCAATCAGCCGACCATCCAATGTGCCAACAAAAACAGAATCTCCCCAGGCGGCAACACCGCGATTCACTGCACCACAGCAAAAGCGGTACGATTGTTCTTTGGGTACTTGCGGATCATATTTCCAAAGCAACTCACCGGTCTGGGCATCCAGTGCAACAACAACGCTCCATGACGCGGTCACATACATAATGCCGTCGATTACCAAGGGCGTAGCTTGCAGGCCGCGCTTGTCGTCGAAGTCATAGAACCAGGCCAAATCAAGCCCAGACACGGTGTCGGTGCTTATCTGACTGAGCGGGCTAAACCGTTGCTCTGCGTAATCACGGCCATGGGTAATCCAATTGTCAGGATCCTTTTGAGCATTGAGCAGTCGTTGATCGCTAACCGCTTGAACCAGTTTATGGTCGGATGCGAAACTCAAGCTACTTATTAGCAGCAGCGAAATAGCCGCACAAAATCTAAACATGATCATTCCAGCGCACTTACAACATAAGAAGTCAGTGTGAAGCTTACCCTGCGCGGTGACTGTTTGGGATTTACCGAATGGTTATTTAATTTCTATGTTCAAGAACGAAAAGAAACGATGTGGGACTGAGGTGATAAATCGAATATCAGATTAGCACCGGCCTTGCAAACAACTAACGCACTTTCATGCACTAGCCGCCATCTGCGCATCTTTAATAAGCAACGGTTCAAGATCTGCAGCCGGCATAGGCTTGGCGTAATAGTAGCCCTGATAGACGTCGCAATTCTTGTCACGAAGAACACGCAACTGCCCTTCTTCCTCGATCCCTTCCGCTACCGTTTTTAAACCAAGCGCATGCGCAAGGAAAATAATGGTACTAACAATCGCTTCATCGCGATGGTCAGATTCCACTTCGATTATGAATGATCTGTCGATTTTTAATTCATCGATTGGAAACTGTTTCAGATAGCTCAAGGATGAATAACCCGTACCAAAATCGTCAATTGATAACTTCGGCCCAAGCGCCTTGAGCTCTTTAAGAACACGAATACTTTCTTCAACATCACCCGCCAGCACGCTCTCTGTTACTTCCAGCGTAAGACGCTCAGTATCAGCACCGGACTCTTCAATGATACTGCCGATGAGTTCTGGCAGACCCGACTCATGAAACTGCTGAACCGATACATTGATCGCAACGTTGATGTTGCCAAAGCCCGCTAGCTGCCATTTACGCTGCTGATGGCAGGCTTCTCGCAACACCCATTCACCGATCGCAGGAATCAATCCTGCATTTTCAGCAATGGGAATGAACTCAACCGGTGACACAAAACCCAGTTCGACATTGTTCCAGCGGATCAGCGCTTCAACACCGTACATTTTGCCCGTTTGAACATAGACCTTGGGTTGATAGTTTAAGGTGAATTCATTTCGCTCTAAGGCCCTTCGAAGTTGGCCTTCAACCTGCAGACGGCGTTGCGATTGGCGATTAAATTCTTCGGAATAAAATTGGTAACTGATGCCCTGGGTTTGTTCGGCAAAACTAGCAGCGCTGGCTGCGTTTCGAAATAGCACACCGGCATCATCACCGTCATTAGGATAGGCTGCTATGCCAACGCAGGCACCAATGGCCACTTCAGCCGCGTCAATAGTGATGGTCGCTGACAATGAACTAACCAGGCGCTCTGCAACTACAGCGGCGTCTTCTGTTCGTCGCAGGTTTGGTAGAAGCAGCATAAATTCATCACTGCTTATGCGTGCGAGCTGCTGTGAAGAATCGTCCACTTCTGCAGTTACCGAATCAGAGTCGCGCACGCAATCATTCAGGCGTACGCTGATTTCTTTCATGACCGAATCACCCGCCGACTGGCCTAGCGTATCCTTTACTTCGCTGAATCGACCAATTTTAATATTCAGTACGGCCAAAGAAGACTCATTTCTAGCCGCGAGTTTAAGTGCAATTTCGACGCGGTCGTTGAATAGGCCGCGATTTGGCAAGCCAGTCAATGCGTCGTAGTTAGCTAGTTGATCCTGATATGCTTTCGCTGCCAGAGTGTTGCGCAATCGCAGCGCGAGCTCACTGGCATCGACTGGCTTTGCCAGAAAATCGGTAGCACCCAGTTCCAAGGCTTTCATCTTAGTATCGGCATCGGTTGCCGAGGTAAGAATAATGACGGGCAGGTGTTTCAACGCCTGGTCGTTTCTGATTTCAGTCAGAATTTCTATGCCAGAAACTTCCGGCATATTCAGGTCGAGCAAGACCACATCGGGTCTGCTTTCAATTAAGGTGTGCATTGCACGGGTAGATTGGTCTTCGAGTACGAAATTACTGTAGCCAGCGTCCTGTAAAAAAATCCGGATGACTTCCATATTAATGGACTCGTCATCGACCATCAGAATGGTTGCGTTACTATCGATTCCCAGTTCGCTCAGTGACATTGCTAACCGTTCGCAACCTGCGCCGTGTTGTCGGCCGGAATTCGTTCAGCCAGTGACGATAGCTGATCAATTAATTGCTCTGCAGCTGCGGGCCTGTGCTGCTTGGCAAATGCTTCCAGTTCCGCAGCGGGTTCGGTAAATTCGTCAAAACCAATGGTTCCACCTGCGCCTTTTAACCAATGCGCCAAATCAGCCAGTTCTGAAAATAGCTGCTTGTCGCACGCATCTCGCATGGCGGCAATCTGATCAATCAACCGCACTCTGAATTTGGAAATAAGTGGCGCCAAGCGAGGGTCATTAGCAAATTTTGAGGCCAATGGCGCGCTCGCAACAGTCTCTTCATTCGCTGCGGCCAATGGCACAAATTCTTGTTGGGCTACAGCCGCACCGGGTTCAGCTATGTCTGTGCTGAGTCTACCTGCGAGATTGCGCACGGCTCCCATATAAAGATCAACCATTTCCGCGTCATTGGCTTTAGCCGCTTGCTCTAACTCGGCAGCCGGCTCAGTAAACACGTCGAAGCCTACTGTTCCACCCGCGCCTTTTAACCAGTGAGCCAGATTGGCTAGTTCCGCGAAATCGGCAGAATCAACAGTGCGTTGCATCTCTACCAGCTGCATGTCCAGCCTATCTTTGAACTGCAGGATCAATCGTTCGAAACGCGAATCTGTCAGTCGCGACACAATCGGGCCGGTGCTAATCATTGAATCGTCTAAAGTCGGCACCTCATTACCAGAACCAACACCCAGTGCGCGCTGTGGTGGCGCCTCGCATTCTGTTGCGCCAAGAAACTTCGCCAGCAAACCCAATAACAAATCAATGTTGATAGGTTTACTCATATAACTTGTGTAACCTGCATCGAGGCACTGCTGCTCAAAACCCTTCATTGCGTTTGCAGTAAGCGCAACTATTGGTGTCTCTACCTCACTTGCACGCAGGCTGCGGGTCGCTTCAAAGCCGTCCATCACAGGCATTTGTACGTCCATTAGAATCACGTCGTAGTCTGTGCTCATCGCACAATCGACACCTTCTTGCCCGTTGCACGCTTCATCAACCTGCAAGCCGTTTTCTTCTAGCACCAACTTAACCAGTTCGCGGTTTTCTTCACCGTCATCAACCACGAGAATGCGGCTTTCAGGAAACTTCCAATGCACGCCAGTCACAATGCTTGTTTCTTCAGCGCGCTGCATCAACTCTTCAGCGGGTAATCTTTCAAATTCTGATATGTCGCCGGTTCGAATGGTGCAGCAGAAATTGCTGCCTTTGCCAGGTTCACTAGTAACGACGATGCCGCCACCCAGGGCTTCAGCAAAACGCTTGCTAATGGAAAGGCCAAGACCAGTGCCGCCAAAGCGTCGTGTTACAGACGTGTCGGCCTGAACGAAAGGATCAAATATGCTGTCGAGTCTATTTTGCTCCATGCCAATACCGGTGTCTCTGATATCAAATTGCAACATGCTCTCGGGAGACTGTATGTGCTTCAGAGTGACGGTAACGCCGCCACTTTCAGTAAACTTGATCGCATTTCCCAATAAGTTAGTGACAATCTGACGCAGGCGAGAAGAGTCGGATAAAACCTTCTCTGGTAACAAGCCTTCTGGCTTGAATTCCAGATAAATGCCTTTCTCTTCGGCCTTCACTTTTAATACTTTCACTGTTTCGGCGATAACCGCATGCGCTTCGCAGGGGATTTCTTCAACTTCGAGGCGATCTGCCTCTACTTTCGAAAGATCAAGAATATCGTTAATCAGGTTAAGCAAATGTCGACCACTGCTGAGAATAGTGCCCAGATGCTTTTGAGCGGCCACGGGATCATTGCTGTAACCGCGCTGCAAGATCTCTGCGAAGCCAAGAATGGCATTCATTGGTGTTCGAATTTCATGGCTCATATTGGATAAGAAAGAACTCTTGGCCGCGTTTGCCGCTTCCGCCTCTTCTTTGGACTTACTCAGCTCAATCTTTTTCTCTTCTAATTCTGTGACGTCATCAAAGCTGACAAGAACACCGGCGTAATTGCCCTTGGTGCCAAGTACGGGCGAGCAATTGCTTTTGAATATCTTGGTAACGTCGCCTGGCAGTTGCAAGCTGATCGATTGTCCAAGGCGCGCCTCGCCGGCTTCCAAAGCCTGAGTCCAAGGATAATCGTCACTGTGCTCATCGCCCTGTGTATCGAGCCACGGCAGTTGGTTTGCTGACACACCCACTAATTTGTCTGGCTCTTCATCAAGCATGTCAGCAAATGCCTGGTTAGCTAATACAATCTGTTGCTTCTTGTCTAACACAAGCAAGCCTTCAGCCATGGTATCTAACGCAGATCGTACTCTTCCGGGAATCGCTTGACTTGGGTCAAGCTGAGCCAGCATACGCCCCAGGTAAAGATAAAACATTATGAAACTGGCTACGCCCAAAAATGCACTCAGTTGAAGCCATGGAGACTGCAACATACCGAGTAGGCCTTCAGCTCGAGCCGAGCTGAAACGCAATTCAAGAGAACCCCACTCAACATCACCGGTGTGAATTGGGACCACTAACTGGCGATCGCTTGAATACTCACTGGAAACAAGCTCCCAGGCTTCATCATGTTCGCCAGAGCTAATGGCCAGACTGCCGTCATAGCGTCGCAAACCGGCCGATAAGAGATCATCGTTGCGTGTAATAACAAGATCAAAATTAGATTGAATTCTTTGCAGATCTGCATAAGTAAGGAAAGCGGAACTGTTAGCCGCGAGCGCCTCAGCCAGGGCTGCGCGACCATCACGAACAGCGCTAACTCTATCAGGCACCAAGCCAAGCATTACCGCTACCAATAGCGCGGTAACAATAAGGCCAGACTGACCGAGAGCAATCTGAGATTTTGCTGATAATTTCTTAAGAAAATTCATGCATCCGTTCCGTGGCATTACATGGATGATCGACCACTTTTAAAGTGTAGATCATCATCTACACATCACCATGTTCCTGTGTTTTAAGTCGTTCTTCGGGCAAAGTTAATGATTGATCAGCGTGCTCTGCGTCTTCGAGTATGGTTTCCAGTGATTTGTCGTCTTCTTCGCTGTTAGAACTGTCTAACATTCCACCAAGCACGGGCAATGGGTCAATAAGTCGCCACGCCGGTAACGAAGACAACATGGTACTGAGCAAAACACTGCTTCTAATGAACCACAATACATAGCCGAGAGACACCAGTTGTCACTGTTACCGACGAATCGATTACTATTTGATCAGCAGCGCTTTGTTGCTGGACGCTTTCCGCAACAAAGCACATTCCTTCGGTAAATGAGCTGTTGTCGAGCAAACCAAAATCTTCAAGCAAATCAAAATCATTGAGCTCCGTGTTTTAGTGCGTCTGGATTCAGCTGAGCTGTACGCTCATCCTCGGGCAAAATCAGCAAGTGGTTAAAAATAGATTCCAATCAAGCTCTAGGGCTGAGCTGCTGCAGTTTTTGGAAGCTGCGGAAGGAGAAAAAACCATCAGAAGCGGGACCGGACAACGCCACGTTAGGTGAGAAAATAAAATGCGAGGTTCAAGCTCTTCAACAAACAAGCCGTGGGCTTTGTTCAGGTCTTCATTGACCTTGAATTTTTTTATGTCTACATGATTATGCTGCAACTCACCGGCATATCCGTGCTTGAAAACTTAGGCGCTTATTGAACCACAAAACTCAAATTGCACTTACTACCGGCTGGAATGGCTAGCTCGGAGTTGTCCAAACTGAGTTGCACACCGAAGGTATTGCTCGCCGGGTCGCCCATTTGATCAACAACCTGCACCTTTGTGCGATACGACTTTGAGGTGTCACTGTGCAGGCGAATAGCCGCTTCACTGTCATTGTTGAGCCGGCCAAAATATTCCATAGGCACTGCTGCTTCAACAATTAGGGGATTTAATTGTACGACTTGTACAATCGGTTGCTCTTTAACGTACTCACCGGCCGATCGGTACTTGCGAGTGACCACGCCATCAATTGGACTGCGGATCGACTTTCGTTGCAGTACTTCCTGGCTGCGCGCTAATTCCAGAGTACGCAACGCGTTAATGTCCTTGGCTTGCTTAACACGCCACTTCGATAAATCTGCATTTCGTTTGGCGCGATCTCGCTCTTGCTTTGAGGCCGCCTCACCTTCTTGCAGTGAGTGCAGGCGATCACGAGTGCGATTGTCGTAGCTAAGGTTCACTTCATTGAGGCGAATCTCGCTGATAATGTTAGCCCGCGCATCGGCAAGCGCTAACTCTGCTTTTTCAACGCCAGAGTCAAGCGCCGCAATGAGTTGGCCCTTCATGACAACATGGCCGCGGTCTACTTGAACATCAGACAATACGCCGGGAACAGGACTGGCGACGTCGACGATGACTGATGGGAGTACAACGCACTCAAGATCAGGAATAATGTTCGTCGTTGGAGCCTGAGCGATTGAGTGCAACGACGCAGTAGCGAACAGAGCCATAGCCGCGCAGGCTGACCACTTAAGCCGATTTCGTGTTTGCAAAACATCCATTGTCATTCCTTTGATTTTGACCCAGTCTGTAGCTATCCGAAAAGTATAGGCGCTTATGCAAATACAGGCCGGTTGACCGATGAAAAGCAGATGGAACGTAAAGTGCGGCTATTTATCAGCCCATTGTTTGGCCGGATCGCATACAAAGCAAAGCTACTAACGATTCCGCTTGGCTATTTCGGCTAGTTTTTGCTCTATCTGATCATGATCTATCCATTGGCCACGTAGCATCACACCACGCAAGCTTCGAATATTGCTGATGTCATTGGCCGGATTATTGTTCAACAAGAGCAAGTCTGCAGCCATTCCTTCTTTGATTTCACCGTATTGCAATTGATTCTGTCCTCCCAAGGCCGCCAAGTGGGCGGCTGGCCCATGGGTAGCGGCAGCTAACACCACCGACTTACTCAGGCCGGCGTCGACCATCGCTTCCAATTCGTGCAAGGTCGAAAAACCCGGCACGTTAAAAACCTGCGGTGCATCCGACCCCAGAAAGATTGGTATCCCAGCCGAGTCCATGGCTCTTAGCAATTCTTTTCGTAGTTCCAATAAACGCAGCGACTGAGACGTTGAGAACAAAGGATCATCCTGCAACTGCCGTTTTCGTTCACGCCATTGCTTGACCGTATTGCGTGGCATGTAGCGCATTTCTGGCTCACTGGCGAGCTGCGAAGCAGCATCCGCACCAGCCCAGCGAGTGAACAGCGTTTGCGTTGGCACAACAGCAACACCAGAATCAGCCGCCATTGCGATCACACTTTTCAATTTGTCTGGGCTTGCTTCAGTTGCAAAACGTAAGCCAAAAAAGCCTCCCTGACTTGCGTCTATATCGCCGCCCGCAATACCAGTAACAAATCCATCCAAATGATCGATTGTGCCATAACCATACTCAAGCGCCTTCTCAATGCCTACGGCAACAGGAACATGTCCGGAAAAAACCATACTTTGCTCTTTAGCTGTGCTAACCAAGGCCTCCATTGCGGGTAAGCTGATGCCGGGGTGAATCTTCAAAAAGTCATAGCCTTGCTGCTTATACAGTTTCACCAAGCGTATCGCAGACTTCTCGGTTCTAACGGTGCGGCCGTTAAGCGAAGGACTGGATGTGATTATTCTTGGCGAAATCATCTGCCGACGATTTACCTCACGTCGCAGGCGTAAGTGATACGGACTACCGATCATTCCCCTTATTGTAGTTACACCCTGACTCACAAACAGAAATAGGGTATCGCGAACCAACTGATCATCACCGTGCTCGGCAACCGGAATATGCGCATGCATCTCAATCAGGCCAGGCATGACATATCGACCACTGCCATCAATTACTTTGGTTGCTTCGTCAACTGGTATTTCGCCTGCAGCGGCTATTCGCTGTATCGAACCATTTCGAATCAAAATAGCCTGCGAGGTATTGAGTGACTCACCAACTCTTGTTGGCACGATACTTACGTTATCTATGAGAAAATCTGCATAACTGTTCGCTGCCCCGCTTAACGAGAAAGCCAACAGCAAACGCCAAAGCATGGATGTAAAACTGAACTTCATTACCAACCTCTATCAGAGTGTGTTTCTCGAAAAATTATTTGTGCGTGCGGCGGCTACCAATAGAAAAGCGAGCGTATTGCATTGATCATTAGTAAGCCGACCTTCAGTTTACACCGACACCGGCACATGCGACCATCACCGAACAAGAGTAGGAAAACATTCGGCCGCAAAGAACGCACGGGTGACAACGTTTAATGGGGCCGCAAGAATAGACAGGGCAGATTTCATATCATGTTAGGCGAGCGCGTTTATGTGGTAACTGGTGGATCGCAAGGCTTTGGTTTTGCGATAGCCAGTGAATTGATCAATGCCGGTGGGCGCGTAGGCTTGCTGGCTCGCAGTGAAGACAAATTGGCAGCCGCCGTTGCCAAACTCGGTGAAGAAAAGGCCTTCCCTGTGGTTGCCGATGTTTCGGATAAATCACAGATAGATGAAGCCTTCGAAAAAGTACACGCACATTTCGGCCGCATAGATGGCTTGGTCAACAATGCCGGAGTTGCACGACCCGGTCCAATCAGTGAAATTTCAGAAGACGATTTGCGTCTGCAGTTTGATGTGAACGTAATAGGCTTGGTGCTTTGCTGCCAGGCGGCCCGGCCATTTTTGAAAAATAGTGACAATCCGCGCATCGTCAACATTGGTTCAGCAAGCTCTATCTACCGAGAAGAATGCCGACACGTCGGCATCTATGCCGCCAGCAAGGCCGCTGTTGACCGCTTAAGCGCAGAACTTCGCGATGAACTCCGCTCTGAAGGAATTGGCGTTAGTGTGGTCATACCCGGCGCTGCTGCCACTGATTTTACCTCTGGATGGGACGAAGAAAAGATCCGACTTTGCGCTGCAGAATGGGCAGACTACGGCAAATACATGGACACGGGCATGGAACCAGCCGATGTTGGCGAAGCGGTCGTGCACTGCGTGTCACGTCGACCAGGTGTTGCGATTGATACTTTGACCGTGCGGCCGAACGTTCCGACGGAAAAAGTGACCTGGTAAGCAGCTTAATAGAGAGCATTGCAATCTTGCAATGTTTGCCCTCGACGTTGCCAAAGCCCTCTCCTTAAAGCAGAATCGGGGTGAGTTAGTCGTTAAATAAAGCTAAAAACTATTGCCGAGGTAACTAATGATGTTCACAAAGAACAACCGATTTCCAAACTCTTTTAAATCAGTTCTTGCTGTAAGCATCACCGCCGCAAGCGCATCGTCATTTGCTCAGAACAGCCTGATGCTTGAAGAGATCATAGTGACGGCGCAAAAGCGTGCCGAGAATGCCATCGACGTGCCTATATCTATGGCGGTTGAAACTGGCGAGACTCTACAAAAGAAAGGCATTCTTGACCTGCAGACCCTGTCTATTAACACACCGGGATTATATCTTCAGGATGGTGGACGTACCTCGCAAGTAGCAATGCGCGGGTTGGGCAGCCCAGGTCTGGATTCGGTTGAAAGCTCAGTAGGCTTTTACATTGACGGCGTGTATTTTGGCCGTAGCCGCTTGAGTCGTAACCCCTTGTTTGATATGGAACGCATCGAAGTATTGCGTGGACCACAGGGCACGCTTTATGGGCGCAACACCATTGCTGGCGCGATCAACATGCTGACCGCCAAACCAAGTGATGAGTTTGAAGCGCGTTTTCTGATCGAAGGCAGCGCCGGCGATTTAGACAACCATAAATTTGAAGCCTACGTATCCGGCCCGATAGTTGATGGCTTGACCGGGCGTTTGTCTGTTTTGAATTCCCGCCGCGGCTCCTATCTTGAAAACAGTGAACCGGGGCCGGATGGCGGCGGTCAGGACACCGAAGGCTATCGCGGAAGTTTGCGCTGGCAACCCAGCGATGTATTCGACTTAACCTTTAAATACGAACACATGAACCACGCAAACCTTGGTTCCTACGCTCAGGTATCCGGTAATCCTTTCAATGCCCCCGCCTTGCAGGGCATCGCAGATCTGGATGCTTCCATTGACAGAAACCAGCAAGTTGGCGGCGCAGGCATTAACAATCTGCGTGACAAAGTGGGTGGCTTTTATACTTCTGATGTCGCATCAATCAATGCAACTTGGGACGTGAGCGACAACTTACGCCTTACCTCTATCACCGGTTACTACGATTATGATGCGCAATCGCGCGATTACATTACGGCCTCTCCTGTTGATACGCTAACGATTGCTGGCTTAACGGATAATTACGAATACTGGAGCCAGGAACTTCGATTGGAATCTACCGGCGATGGTCCGTTTAGTTTCATAGCCGGTGTGTTCACTGACAATTATCAGCTGACCACAAAACCGGATGATGCGGCGAATGAGTTTGCGGCATTAACCTTGGGAGGCCCTGTATTGGGCCCAACCGCCGCAGGCCTTGCTGGCAGCCCGGTCATCCAGGCCATCTTTCCAGGCTTGGCGCAAAACGTGGCCGACGGGTTTGCTAACGGCTTGGCAGACGGATTTACGCTGGTTACACCCTCTGGTAGCCCGGATGGCTCGCAATCCAATCTTGAACAAGACATTTCCACCTGGTCAGTTTTTTTCGAGGGTACCTACGAATTTAATGAGCAGTGGCACCTGACCGCAGGTATCCGCTACACCGATGAAGAAAACGACACTACCCTGGCTAAAGGTACGTTTTACCGCAATGGCGCTGGCGACCCATGGGGTCAGTTACCCAGTGGTGCAGAGATCGCAACTGCCGCCGTCGCCAACGACGCCGCTCTGGCAGGCCGTGAAGGCATATTAGGTTTGGTATACCAAGGCACTCTGGACTCAGAAATTGCTCCAGGTGTACCGTTTAGCTTTCTACCGTTTGCGATCGGCGCGCCAGCCGGCACACCGATCGCCACACCCGACCCAATAACTGAAGACTCCATTACGCCTTCACTAAAACTGCAGTACTTTGCCAACGACGACTCGATGTATTACTTCAGCGTGGTCACCGGCTTTAAGGCAGGTGGTTTTAACAGTTCCAATATCTTGGCGTTTACCGTTGAAGGCGACACTTTTCAGAGCGAAGACGCATTGGCTTTCGAACTTGGTGGTAAATGGACACTGGGCGGAGGGCGCGGCACTTTGACGGCAGCCGTTTTCCGAACAGACTTTGATGACCTGCAAGTTGGCACCATCACAGCACAAGGTGCGTCATCCGTTGTAAACGCCGCATCGGCAATAAGCCAGGGCCTTGAATTGGATACTGCCTGGAGAATAACCGAGTCTCTGACGATTGGAGGTTCATACTCTTATCTGGACGCACACTATACGGACTCAAGCACGCTTAACTGCAACGGCTTTCAAACGCAAACAAGAATTCTGGCTGGCGATCTCGCACCAGGGGCCGCTTGCACATTCCGTCTTGACGAACAGTTCAGTGGCAACGACAAGCTGCAACGCGCACCAGAACATACTGCCAGTGCGTTCATCGAACACAACACCTCTATAGCCGAGGGTTGGAACCTGCAATCTTATCTAGGCGCGAACTATCGTGATGAGGCAAATACCAGCATCGAGAATATTCTGCGTTCAGATTCCATGTTGTTAGTGAATGCTCGCATTGCGCTTTACAACGAGCCAGGCGATTGGTCACTGTCGATTTATGGCAATAACCTGACGGATGATCGCGGTCTGGTTCTTAGGCAAGACAACAGTGGTACGGCTGAGAAAGGCATTATCACAACACCGCGAATCTGGGCTGTGCAGTTTAGTAAGAATTTCTAATTAGCTCTCCTTCAAAAAAGCACACAGCTTTTTAATGGCACGTAGGTGAGAATTCGTGTGTTGGCTATCGGGACTGTGTGAGAGAGGGACCACGAACACAAGCCCCCATGGATGGGTTTACGGCGTGTCCCGCTAGCCAACACACGGATTCTCGCCGGTCTGTCTCTTACTACAAAAACCACTTGTTTCTAAACCAACAAATCAATAATCTTTTGCTTCATAGGCCCAACCCAGTTTTCTTTCAAAGCTTCAGATAACAAACCAGCCGCATCAAGCTCGTCACATAAATGCATCTGATGCGTCAAATCAAACATATCCAGCTGTTTGGCAATCTGCCCATTGTTGTCGAAATCCATAAACGATACTCCCGGCGTCTCAAAGTAAGACCCATCCGCTCGCTTCCCCGGACCTCGATTCATCCAGTGCGTAATACCCTGCCCGCGATCATTCACATAGGTGCCCATGTAAGGAAACGTCCACCCTTCCCATCCGTGCGCCATATCCCGACCATAATGCGTGGATTTAATCTGATCGATTCCATTCGCAGTAACTGTCATGGTGCCCGCGTATTCGCAGGTATACACGCATTCAGGTGCGTACATCTCGTCTACAAAGAAAATCCAGTCACCACTCTCACTGGCCTGACCGTGGTATTTAACCAGTTTCGCCATCGTTTGCTGGGCCAGCGTGTATCCGTCAATAGCCATTGTGATTACCTACTTCATAAGTTTTCACAGATCGTAATAGACCTTACTTCCAGCTTCCACTTACACTGCAGCAATGAGCGAAGAAGTTGACGTAATTGTAGTGGGTAGCGGCGCAGGTGCATTGACTGCCGCCTGTTGTGCGCATGACTTTGGTTTGAAAGTTATCGTGCTAGAGAAGGCCAGCGCGTACGGCGGCACCTCTGCCAGTTCCGGAGGTGGTTTATGGATTCCAGACAATCACTTGATGAAGAAAAAAGGTTTGGAAGACTCTCGGGATGAGGCCATCGAGTATCTTCGCCAGCTCACTGAGAGCGATGTAGATCAGAGTTTGATTGAAGCATTTGTGGACTATGGTCCACAAATGCTTGAGTACATGGAGGCCAATACGCATGTTGCTAACGAATCCATGGAGTATTACGCCGATTATTATCAAGAGTTAGCAGGTAGCAAACCGGGTGGGCGCTCCACCGATCCAATGCCGTATCACGCCAAGCATCTTGGCGAACACTTTTTGACGATGGGTCAGTCACACATCCAAACCACTGTTATGGGCTTAATGGGTTACAGCAATTTGGAAGGTGCTGTATTGCTTAGCAAATCACCCGGTTGGTTCAAGGTAGTGTGCAAACTGGCGTTTGAGTATCTTGCTGATGTTCCGGGGCGTGTAAAGTCCAGACGATCCAGGCGGCTGGTGATGGGTAACGCCCTTATTGGTAGATTGCGCCATTCGCTTATAGACCGTGATGTAGAGGTGCGGCTGGATTGCCCCGTAAGCGAACTTTGCTTTAACGACGGCCGCGTGTACGGTGTGCGATACCGGGATACGCAAATCAATGCGCGCAAGGGCGTAGTAATAGCGGCCGGTGGGTTTGAACATAGCACGGCCCTGCGCGAACAGTATTTACCTCGGCCCACTGCTTCGCAATGGTCCGCAGCCTATCCGTACAATACTGGTGACCTTATTGTTGCTGCAGAGAAAATTGGAGCCAAACTGCACCTAATGGATGAAGCGTGGTGGGGACCCACCATAAAGTTAATGGCGGAAGACAGGGCGCGCATGCTCTTCACGGAACGCTCGATGCCGGGCTGCATCATGATTAACCAAAGCGGCGATCGCTTTGTGAATGAGTCTGTTGCTTACACAACTGCCGTGCAGGCGATGTATCAACAGCAAGAGAATGGACAGAATATTCCAGCCTACGCAGTGTTTGATGCGCGCTACCGACGCGAGTACCCGTTTGGCCCTCTGCTGCCAAAAGGGATGCGCATGGACTGGTTGCAGCCGTCCGCAGTACGCAATAGTTTTCTGACACAGGCGAACAACCTGGCTGATCTTGCGCATCAGCTAAACGTGAATGCCCAGGCACTTGCAGCTACCGTAAACCGGTTCAATGGTTTTGCGAAAAATGGAAAAGATGAAGACTTCCAGCGCGGCGAAAATAGCTATGACTTATTGTACGGCGACGCTCGTATTCAACCGAATCCATGCTTGGCACCCTTGACTGAGCCACCCTACTATGCGGTTGAAATACACCCCGGCGACATTGGTACCAAGGGTGGCTTGCTCACAAATGCCTATGCGCAAGTGCTGGATCAGCAACATCGTGAAATTCCAGGGCTGTACGCTATTGGAAACAGCGCAGCGTCTCCCATGGGCCGCTACTATCCCGGCGCTGGCGCAACGCTGGGACCGGCCATGACATTTGGCTATATTGCCGCACAGAAACTCTCTGAGGATTAATCTGTAGCAATCAATAATCGTGTCTTTTATTGTCGAAAATTTATACAAAAATGGATAAGCCAATCGATCGGTTTCTCATAACACATTGAAAAATATATCAATTATTTCAATGGCACGAGCTGTGCATTATTCAAGCAACTACTGAATTGAAGTGTGATTGATATGAGATTTCGACCAATTGCGATATACGCCCTATTGTTGTCATCATTGACGGGCATCTATGTTCAGTCAGGACAAGCGGAACTTGATGTTCATACCCTGGCGTTGGCAAAACAACACAATGAGACGTTTCCGAAAGCAGCCGCAGCCAGCAGTGTTCGCGAGCAAGATCTGCTTACACAAACTGATCAAGCATTCTGAATAGGCTGCAACGCTAGCCTAATCGAGCCCGGCGCGCGACTCGATAGCGGGCATCGACCACCCACCGTCACCACCGATATCGCGACTGGGCCAAAACACGCGCAGGTCTACGCGAAAATCTTTGGCCGGTGTCGGTAACCAGTTAAAAGTATCGCTGCTGTGCTCACCATGCGGGTTTTTATTCGACAAGTAGATTGTCACGCTGCCATCGGGATTTTGTGTTAGCTGGCTATCACTGCCTATGCGATTTCTACCTAGAATGTTGTCAACAACACCGCCACCGTTTGCAACGACAGATAATGACCAAAACCCTTCCGCCGGTGGTAAATTATTGGCTGCAAACCGAAGTTCATACTGTTGACCCTGACCACCGTTCAGCTTGTCACCACCACGCGCATGATCACCCGCTGAAAGAGTAATGACTTCCGCCAATGGCAAATGCCCGGGTGATCGCAAGGCCATCTTTGCGCGCAGCGCGTAATTGTCAGGCTGAGCGACTTTCACCGTGTAGCCATCCGCCATGTACCACTCATCTCCTTGATAAAGCCAACCATCATGTCTCTTACTGCGGCCACTATTGTTGTCGCTTGACAGGATATCGGCCGCCTTTTTTGCCGCTTTGGTTAACATCAACTGTCGACGTTCAGTCATCTCCTGCCATCGGATCGCACGACCGGGATACAAACCAAGCTGAATAATTTCTGCTGCAAACTCGCGATCTGACTTGGATAAGCTAACCGCTGAACTTCCCCACAATGCGCTCGCCCAGCTGAAATAGTCTGCCGGCTCAAGTTCTGACAGTGCCTCAACGGGCGATAGACCAGCTGCCAGGCTTTCCAGCAAAGCGTCGGGGGTTTTCACAGCCGCCTTATCAGCCTCTGGCGCTTCAGATACAAAAGTCTCGGCGTGCCTGCGAAGAATAAATTGCGCATGCAAACCTGAAAGCTGCTTCGCTTGGTCAGGCGTACCGCGCTGTAATTGCGCCAACAATAGCACCTTATAACTCGGAGCTTTTACAAAACTGGCACCAATAGGCCAATGACCACTGGGGTACTGTTCTTTTTGCATTCCAGGCGGCAAGTAAACCACCGTAGCTGCTTTGCTGCCTGTCGTTCTGCTACCCACGGCGGAAAAGGTTTGCGACCACTGGTCTATAGCTTGAATCACATAATAACGACCTTCCATATTTGGAAGGTGCATATTAATCGGACCTTGGCGCAAATCGAGCCAAGCATGAGAATACTCAGTATCAGTGTTAGACCCAAGCCCCTCCCTATGATTGTTGCTGAACGAATCGCTCGCGTGAACCCAGCTGTTCACGGCTAGCTCTTCTTCTGCGGCCAATCTCGTTTGTGTCAAAAGCAATGGATAGAAGTACAACCAGGTTGTCACCGCTTTATCTTCCAGGCTTACTTCTTTCACCTCAACAACCTGGCTTGGTGATTCTGAAATGGAAGGTGATGCACAGGATGCAATAGCAAATAGTACTAGCAGGCTAGCCGCCAGGACACTATTACCTCGATTAATCAAAAGACAATATTTCAAATGAACCACCACTGTTGAATGTGGGCTAGCGCCTACTCAATGGCAATTGTCGGCCATCTTTAAGCGCAATACCCGCCTTTTGGCCGGTATTTTTCAATCGTGGTGAAATAATCCAAATTGCTTGCGAAGCAGTGCGCGTGTAACCTCTGCCGATGAATCGAATCCTTACTTGGTTTGAAGGGCTGGTTGATCCCTACCCTAGCGAGCCGCCCCGTCAAGCTCCAGACTCCTTGTTTCAATTCTGCCGATACTTTACTCGAAGTATCGAGCCGATGCTGATACTGATGGCTGTGTTAACCGCCCTGATCGCGGTCAGTGAGGCACTGCTTTACGCAGTGCTCGGCCAGCTGGTGGATTGGCTCGCGCTGCGCGACCCCCAGGATTTTTTTGAGCAAGAGTGGCCGATTTTGCTGGCATTCAGCGCATTCATTCTCATTGTGATACCTCTGCTTGTTATTGCGAATACCTTACTCATGCACCAGACGCTGATGGGCAATTTCCCGATGATTGTTCGCTGGCAGGCGCATCGGTATTTGTTGGACCAGAGTTATTCCTTTTTTCAGCAAGAATTCTCCGGGCGCATTGCGACCAAGCTGATGCAAACCGCATTGGCGGTACGTGACACGGTAATGACTGTACTGGATGTGATGGTATTCGTTATCGTCTATTTCGTAACCACACTGATTTTGGTCATCAACGCAGATTGGCGTTTATGTTTGCCAATTCTGGGCTGGCTATTCATGTACATAATTTGCCTTAGGTACTTTCTACCCAAGTTGGAAAGCATTTCAAGCCGCCAGGCGGACGCCCGCGCAGACATGACGGGCCGAATCGTAGACAGTTACTCAAATATCCTCACCTTAAAACTGTTCTCTCATTCCGAAAGAGAGTCGAGCTACGCGCGCAAAGCCATGCATAAATTCATGGGCACGGTGCACCCGCAGATGAGATTGGTTTCCGGCCTGGATATCTGCGTATGGACTATCAACATGTTGCTGGTGTTTGCAACCGCTGCGTTCGGCTTATATTTGTGGGCTAGTGCGGCCGTTTCTCCCGGTGCGATTGCAATAGCAATGGCGATTGCCATTCGCTTAACCGGCATGTCACATTGGATTATGTGGGAAGTGAGTCAGCTGTTTGAAAACATTGGCACCATGCACGATGGCATGAATACCCTGTCTATTCGCCAGCAAGTGGTTGATCTAGCTGATGCAGAAGAGCTCAAGGTTCCCCATGGGCAAATTGAATTTGCCGATGTGAACTTTGGCTATCAGGCTGGTGTTGAAAGCACTACAGTATTCAATAACTTTAAACTGTCGATTGCTGCTGGTGAAAAAATTGGTTTGGTCGGGCGTTCCGGCGCTGGAAAATCTACGTTAGTTAATGTGTTACTTAGATTTTATGATATCGAATCAGGCAGCGTTCGCATTGACGGGCAGAATGTTGCCGGTGTAACGCAGAAGAGCCTGCGCGAAAATATTGCGACAGTATCCCAAGACACTTCGCTACTGCATCGCACAGTACGGGAGAACATTATGTTTGGTCGGCCCGATGCAACAGACACTGAACTGTTTGCGGCGGCCGAGAAAGCACAAGCGCATGACTTCATTATGAAGCTACGCGACTCTGAAGGTCGCACCGGCTATGACGCCCACGTTGGCGAGCGTGGCGTTACATTGTCCGGCGGACAACGCCAGCGCATCGCTATAGCAAGAGTACTGCTCAAAGACGCGCCTATTCTTATACTCGACGAGGCAACGTCTGCACTTGATTCGGAAATTGAATCAGCTATTCAACAGAGTTTGTATGAACTGATGGCCGGCAAAACAGTGATCGCAATTGCGCACAGGCTGTCTACCATCGCCGCGATGGACAGGTTGATTGTGCTGGATGAAGGGAGAATTATTGAGCAAGGTACGCATCAGCAATTGTTAGAGAAAGGCGAGTTGTACCACAACCTTTGGGCCCATCAGTCAGGTGGGTTTTTGGGGCATTAGTCTATGACGGCACTTACTTGAACTTCCAGACCGGCTTTGAATCGAGTGTCGGTCAGCGAGACACGCCGTAAATACGGTCGCTCTCGGCATCCTGCCTCCCGCGACACTTGCACATCCATGTGCTTCGTCCATGGGGGCTTCCCTAAAGGACCTAATGTTGGTGTGTTCGGGGTCCCTCCCTCACACAGTCTCGCTGACCGACACTCAATCCAAAGCCTCTGTGCTACAAAATAATTCGGCAGTAAGAACCTCTGGCCCATGAACAAAAAAATTCAAATTCTAGCGCAGCAACCCTTTGGCCGTTTCCAACACCGACTCAGCTGTGACTCGCTTGGAATAACCATCAATAAACACCTTACCGACAATCTTTCGATTAGCGTCCACAATAAATATACCCGGGTAAGGTATACCGTAAGCACCGTCACCAGGCGCATAGCCCTGGTCAAGAATACCGAGAGCTTTCACCGTAAAGGCATCTATGTCAGATAAGAATGGATACTCTATGGAATTTTTTTGAACAAAGGTCTGCTGAGTCTCTGGCGCGTCATAGGTAAGCCCTACTAAGCCAATGCCAGCCGCCGTAAAATCACTGAGTTTGCTTTGCAATTGCACGAATTGCGCCATGCAGTAGGGTCACCAATCAACCGAACGGTTGGCGATAAATATCATTCCCTTGTCTTTAATGAACTCGTCAACACGTGAAATTTCCTGCCCATTATGGATCGCTTTAATACCGGGAAACTGGTCACTGATAACAACACCCGGATCAAAATCATCATTATCTTCAGACACGTACATATCAGCAACTATGCCGTCGTACACTGTTTCCTTCAGCTGATCTTTGAAGAGATAACCGCCCACCAACAGAGCAACGGCCAAACCAGCGATGGATATAAGGATTTGTTTCATAAGCTAGCCATGCTCAATAAGGTATGTATAGGCGTATTCATTTACTGGCGACACGCCGCATTATCATCGGGCCTAACTTGCGCTGCAGTGGGCCCAGTAATTTCTTAAAGCGACTCAGCTTTGGCGTATTTTTCGACGACTCAAAGCGGCGTAACTCTAATTCTTCTGCGGCTGCGTCCATCATAGGTTGGCGTTCTGCATCAACCGGAATACCGGTTGAATCAGCAATGCGAACCATGCGCTGGAAATTCGCTGCTACACAGGCCGCATCAACCACCACTTCAGCGCCTGCGACAGACAATAAGACAGTTCGCGCGCGTAACAGTTCCTGCTCATCTCGCGACGCAATAGCAGCGGCAAAATCCATAAGTTCTTTGGCCCACTGCAATTGGCTGCTCTCAGCCGCATCAGAACTGCCATTGACCATCTGCAGGTCAATTTTTGAATCGGTTTTATCGGCACTCAAACTGAGCATCGTGGCATGTGAGCTAGTTCAGTAAAAGCACTCGTTGTGTGATGAGACTCTACCGGCTACCAATTCCATCTGCATTCTGTTCAGGCTGCGGTGGGTGTCTGCGAGCATGGTCATCATTTGCTTCATGCTAAGGTATTGAGCATTCGCCACCAACATCCATTCTCTAACCGCATTCGGCACGGCACTTAATGCTCGCAATACATTGGCGGAACGCTCTTTCGGCCAAAGATCTCGCTCTTCGGGACCAGTATCCTTTGCAGCAATCATTGGCACCTGACCGGTATCCGTTGATAAACCGGGTGGCGTGTATTGGCTTGGATCTCCTTTGATCGGAGCTGGAAGTGGCTCCAATGATAGACCTAGTGCGCGCATTGACTCATCAATGCTGAATACGGTGACGGTAACTCCTATCAATTCCACCAGGGCCAGATGGGAAAGACCTTCGGCGTTGACTGCATCGATATGGCTCTTGCTAATGCGTGATTGATCGGTGATAACACGATGCACCGCGTCAATCGCGGCCGCTGGAAGAACCGTTGCGCTGCTGTCAGCACTCTGGTGTTCGCCTGGAAAGTTATACGGCGACAGTGCTTGCTTGCGTTCAGCGCAAAACTCACAAGAAAGCGCTCTACGGGTTTCTTCTGCAATCGCTATTCGCTGAGCCCCAGTCCACCAGGTACCGGGCTGGGAAAGAAGCTGCCAATACTCTGCATAGGCGAGCTTGAGATCATCCCGAATCGGAAATTCAGATTGTGAAAACTGGAAAGCGTTCATGCTGATACCAGAGCGTGGTCTGAAGCCACTATAGAATCAATTCAATGGCCGGGCAAGCAAACACAGTATGCTAAACCCGGATCAAAGAATTACTGGAAGTCGTCTGCTGTACTTTTGGCCATTTCTTCCAGAAACCAGTCAGGGAACTGACCTACAAATTTCTGCAAATCCCAGTAATCGCTCCACCGGTAGACTTTGCCATCTTTCATTTCATGCATGGTCGCGAAGGTATGGGCGGCCGTTTCGCCAGACTTGAATGTCCATGTTTCGGTGTGATCCAGAAACACTACGTCGCCATCTGCGGCAATATGGTGTGTTTCCTGCTCTTGCTTCTCGAGATGCCCAAACGCAATCATAAGACGCTTTACGGTGTTTTCCGGGCCATGGGCACCCGGGTCATCTGAGGGCACGTCGCGATAATGAATATCCGGGTGCATGCAATTTTTCATGGCTTCCCAATCCATTTTTGACATAGCCTGCCACATGGCTTCTACGGTTGCTTTGTTATCGCTTTCTTTGGATAGATTTGCAGACATAACTTCATTCTCCTTTGCAGACATCAGTAATGGGTAACACACCTGTTCGAGCTTTAATGGCAGTTTAAGGTAAGGCGCGGTTTAATACGATAGAATCACATGTCGAATAAGAAAGGCATACACCGTGAAGGCAATTTTTTGGGGGTTAGTGACAGCGCTGTTCGTGCGCTTCGGCCTTGAGCCCAGCGCCTGGTTTTTTTATGAAGCCAGCCATGCGCTGAGCCTAGACTGGCTTTATTGGGGCTACAGTATATTTCGAGGTGCCGCATTTGCGCTTGGACTGTATGGTTACCATGTAATCGCATCCGTGCTGGCAGGTCTTGTCGTTGCGGGTATCGTGGCGTTTTTTACTCGTCACTCACAATCGGAGAGCAGCGCATGAATCGCCGTGAGTTATTACAGTGCGCCGCATTGCTCACTGCAGGGTCTGGCATCGTGCCCAACACTTGGGCACTGACGTCTGAGCAGCAAACCTATCTAGCATCAAGAGGATCTTATCTCGACAGAGTGGAGCTCACTTTCTTTAGCACTGCTCAGCGGGCAATGGTAGCTGCCATGAGCGAGCTGACTATTCCGCGCACGGATACACCAGGTGCTATCGATGCCGGTGCGCCTCAGTTTATCGAGGCAATGGTAGCTGGATGGTTTAACGATGACGAGAGATCGAACTTCATGAACGGTCTGGACGCACTGGATAAAAAGGCAAACGGATACCTAAGCCTCAAACCAAAGCAACAGCTTGAGTTGCTGGAAGAACTGGAAGATGAGGCCTCTGATGCAGCTTGGTATCGGATGGGAAATACCATGCGTATCTGGGACTCCCAGGCGCCTTTTATCTGCCAGTTTAAGGAGCTGACAATTCTTGGCTTCATGTTATCTGAAACAGCATCCAGGCAATTTTTGCAGCCTAATCCAATGGGCTCATTCGAGGGCAGTGTGAATTTGAAGCCGGAGCAACGCGTGTACTCTACACAGTTGCCCATGCGGTCAGTCAATCCGCCCATTAGCGCTGCCGAGGATCTGTAATGCAAAACAACGACGCTACAGAATTCGACGCTATCGTCATTGGCTCCGGTATTTCCGGCGGTTGGGCCGCCAAGGAGCTCACAGAACGTGGTTTGAAAGTTCTGGTGCTTGAGCGCGGCAAAGACATTGTGCACGGCAAGGATTACGTTGGTGAGCATGCCAAAAGCTGGAATCTAGACCACTATGGAATGCCTGACAGAGAGCTAATCGCCAGCGATTACCCTATTCAAAGCGATTCCTATGCCTTGATGCCAACCAACATGCAGTACTGGAACAATGATCGACTGAACCCCTACGTTCAAACTGAAGGTAAGCCATTTAGCTGGAAGCGCGCTGATGTGGTGGGCGGCCGCTCGCTATTATGGGGCCGACAAACTTATCGCTGGAGCGATGCAGATTTCAAGGCAAACGCGCGCGACGGTATCGAAATACCCTGGCCTGTTGACTACAAAGAAATTGAACCCTGGTACAGCTATGTTGAAGAGTTTGCTGGCATCAGTGGCGAGG